>NZ_CP157390.1:2506902-2820265 GCF_040050925.1 Leifsonia sp. NPDC080035
GCCGACGGACTCCGGCCGGGAGACGCCGTTCCAGTGCTCGATGTGCGCCCACGGGCGGCGCAGCCAGGGCCGGATCAGGGCGACGGCGAGGATGGAGGAGAACGCCATCGTCTGGACGATGTCCGCGCGGCGCGCACGCAGCAGCAGGATCCGCAATCCTCGCAGCGCGCGCAGGGGGTGCCGTGGCGAGAGCGGGATGCGGGTCACGCGGAAGCCGGCGTAGTCCTCGGTGCGGATGCTCCCGCTGCCGCCGAGGCGCAGGTGGATCACGGAGACATCGGCGCTGCGCGCGATCGCGCGGCTGTGGTCCAGGTTGAACGGCGCCTCCGTCGGGCGCTCGTCGGAGGGGAACCAGGTCGTGACGACGGCGACTCTTCTTGGCATCGGTTCATCCTACGGCAGCGGCCATGCGCAGCGCCCGGGTCGGGCGCCCAGCGGGGCATCGGTAGACTTCCGTGGTGTCCTCCGCTCAACCCGTTCGCCCCGCACGCCGACGCTTCCGGGCGATCTTCCTGGTCCCCATCCTGATCTTCCTGGCTCTCGCCTCCTGGGCGGTGTCGTCGCCCCTCGGCACCAGCCCCGACGACGACTTCCACCTGGCCAGTAGCTACTGCGGTCTGGGCGAGCGGGCCGGCCTCTGCGCCGACGTCCCCGGCCAGCCGATCCAGCGCGCGGTGCCTGCGGCGATCGTGAAGATCACCTGCGGCCGCGGAGGCGGGACGTACACGCAGTGCCGGATCGCCGGCGAGAGCAGCGAGGCCGCCCCGGTGGCGACGAAGCGCTGGAACTACGCCGGCGCGTACCCGCCCATCTACTACACGGTGACGGGCGTGTTCGCCAGCGAGGACGTCGGCCGCTCCGCCATGGTGATGCGGGCGTTCAACGTCCTCCTCTTCGCCGGGCTCGGGACGCTGCTGTTCTGGTTGCTCCCACGCATCAGGCGGACGACGATGCTCTGGATGTGGTCAGCGACGGTCGTTCCGCTCGGGATGTTCCTGATCGCCTCGAACAACCCCAGTTCGTGGGCGATCCTGTCCGGCGGCACGCTCTGGCTGGCCCTCCTCGGCTTCTTCGAGACCAGGGGGCGGCGGATGTGGGGACTGGGCGCGCTGGCCGCCGTCGGCGCCCTGATGGGAGCCGGTGCGCGACCGGATTCGGCGGCCTACGTCGCCGTCGCCGCGGTGGCGGTGACGATCTTCGAGTTCCGGCGCACTCGCGAGTTCGCCCTGAAGTGCATCGCCCCGGCCGTCATCGTCGTGCTCGGCATCCTCTTCTACCTCGGCTCGAAGTCCACGGCGTCGACGACGGGCCTCGTCGGCGGGCACCAGGCGAGCTCCCTGCCGCCCCTCGACCTGATCTGGAACAACATCGTCCAGCTCCCCAACCTGTACGCCGGGGCGCTGGGGACGTGGGGTCTCGGCTGGATCGACACCCCGATGCCCGCCGTCGTGTGGGTGTTCGCCATCGGGGTCCTCGGGGCCGCGCTGTTCGCCGGCGCCGTCTCGTTCGGGAAGCGGAAGCTCTGGGGCGTGCTCGTCGTCGGTCTCGCCCTGGTGGCTGTCCCGAGCTGGGTGCTGTATCAGGGCAAGGCGCTGGTCGGGCAGGAGGTGCAGCCGCGCTACGTCCTGCCGCTGCTGATCATGTTCGTCGGCTTCATGCTGCTGCAGACCGAGCGCAGGCCGCTGGTCTTCTCCCGCTTCCAGACGATCTCCGTCGCCGCCGCCCTCACGGTGGCCAACGCGGTCGCCCTGCACACGAACATCCGCCGGTACATCTCCGGCCTGCAGGTCACCGACCCGAACCTCAACCACTACGTGCAGCAGTGGTGGCTCGGCCCGTTCTCGCCGATGCTGCTGTGGGCGTTCGGCACGGTCACCTTCGCGGGCGCCGTCGCGATCGCGCTGCTGTACACGCGGACGCCGGAGCCCGTCGCAGGTCCCGAGCTGCCGCCGGAGACGACCGGCCCCGCCTCGACGAGTGGGCGGGCGCCGGAGGCCGACGACCTCGAGCTGACGCCCGAGAACGCGGAAACGGCCGGGACGCCCGGATCGGACGTCCCGGCCGTCGAGCCGGAGAGGCCGGGTCAGACCGCCGTTCCGATGACGCGGTAGGGGACCCCGCCCCACGCGTCCTCGGAGCTGATCCGGCGGCCGTCGACCACGGCGCGCACGCCGGGGATCTCGGCGGCGCCGATCGTACGGTACTCGGCGTGGTCGGCCTGGATTACGACCGCGTCGGCCTGCTCCCCGAGGTGGTACGGCGTGAAGCCGAGCTTCTCGAGCTCCTCGTCGGTGTAGAGCGGGTCGTGCACGACGGGCACGGCGCCGCGGTCGGTCAGTTCGGAGACCGTGGGGAAGACGCCCGAGAACGCGGTCTCCTTGACGCCGCCGCGGTAGGCGGCGCCGAGCACGACGACACGGGCGCCCTGCAGGCCGCCCAGCGCCTCCTCCAGCAGGTCGACGGCGTGCGACGGCATCAGGGCGTTGGCCTCGCGCGCGGTGCGCACGACGGTCGCCTCAGGGTCGTTCCACAGGTAGAGGCGCGGGTAGACGGGGATGCAGTGGCCGCCGACCGCGATCCCGGGCCGGTGGATGTGGCTGTACGGTTGCGAGTTCGACGCCTCGATGACCTGGTACACGTCGATGCCCGAGCGCTCCGCGAAGCGCGCGAACTGGTTGGCGAGGGCGATGTTGACGTCGCGGTAGGTGGTCTCGGCGAGCTTTGCGAACTCGGCCGCCTCCGCCGAGCCCAGGTCCCAGACGCCGTTCGGGCGCTCCAGGTCTGTGCGCTCGTCGAAGTCGAGGACGGCCTCGTAGAAAGCCGTCGCGCGGGCGGCGCCGGCCTCGCTGAGACCGCCGATCAGCTTCGGGTAGCGGCGCAGGTCCGCGAAGATCCGGCCGGAGAGCACGCGCTCGGGGGAGAAGGCGACGTGGAAGTCGGTGCCCTCGGTCAGGCCGGAGAGCTCCTCGAGCCGCGGCGCCCAGCGGGTGCGGGTCGTGCCGACCGGGAGGGTGGTCTCGTAGGAGACCAGGGTGCCGGGGCGCAGGTTCTCACCGACCGAGGTCGTCGCGGCGTCCATCCACGTCCAGTCGGGACGGGCCTCCTCGTCGACGAAGAGCGGGACGACGATGACGACGGCCTCCGCCTCCGGGATCGCCTCCGCGTAGTCGGTGGTCGCGCGCAGGCGGCCGGCCGAGACGACCTCCGCCAGCTTCTCGTCGAGGCCGGTCTCGCCGGGGAACGGGGCGGTGCCCGCGTTGACGGAGGCGACGACCGACGGGTTGACATCGACGCCGACGACGTCGTGTCCCTTCGATGCGTACTGGACGGCGAGCGGCAGCCCGATCTTTCCGAGGGCGACGACGGAGATTCTCATGATGGATCGATTCTACGTGGTCCGCGGCGCCGCTCTCCGTGCCCGGGCGACCGCCGGCCCCGTTGCGCCTAAGCTGGGTGGATGCGCGTACTCAGTGTCGTCGGAGCCCGCCCCCAGTTCGTCAAGCTCGCCCCGATCGCCGCGGCGTTCGACGGGCACGCCGAGCACATCGTCATCCACACCGGTCAGCACTACGACGAGCTGATGTCGGACGTGTTCTTCCGCGATCTCGGCATCCCGGAGCCCGACGTGAACCTGGCGATCGGGTCCGGGAACCACGGCGCGCAGACCGGCGCGATGCTCGCCGCGATCGAGCCGGAGCTGGAACGCTTCCGCCCCGACTGGGTGCTCGTCTACGGCGACACCAACTCGACGCTCGCCGCGGCCGTCGCCGCGGTGAAGCTGCACATCCCGCTGGCCCACCTGGAGGCCGGACTGCGGTCGTTCAACCGGCGGATGCCGGAGGAGCACAACCGGGTGCTCACCGACCACGCGGCCGACCTCCTGCTCGCGCCGACGCAGGTGGCCATGGACCACCTCGCGACCGAGGGCCTCGCCGCCCGCAGCGTTCTGGTCGGCGACGTGATGACGGACGTGCTCTACCGCGTCCGCGACGCCCAGCAGGGCGCACCCGGCCCCTTCCCGGAGCACGGCGACGGCGAGTACTACGTCGCGACGCTGCACCGCCCGGACAACACGGACGACCCTGCGCGCCTCGGTGCGATCGTCGAGCAGCTCGCCGCGCTGGGCAAGCCCGTGATGCTGCTCGCGCACCCCCGCCTGCGCGCGGCGGCCGAGGCCGGCGGCGTCCGGCTCGAGACCGGCTCGATCGTGGTGCGGGAGCCGCTCGCCTACCCGCAGCTGGTGTCGGCGGTCTCGCGCAGCGCCGGCGTCGTGACCGACTCCGGCGGCCTGCAGAAGGAGGCGTTCCTGCTTCGGGTGCCGTGCACGACGGTGCGCAGCGAGACGGAGTGGGTGGAGACGGTCGAGCTCGGCTGGAACGTCCTCGTCGACGCGGACCTCTCCGTCCTCCGTGCCGTCGTCGAGCGCCCGGCCCCTGAGCCCACCGACGCGCAGCCGTACGGCGACGGCCACGCCGCGGAGCGGGTCCTCGAGGCGCTCAGCGCCCGCAGCGCCTAGCGGCCGACCGCGGGGGCGGGGGCGGCCGTGAACTCGCCCTGCTCACGCACGACGTCGACCAGGATCTCGCCGGCACCGCCGGCCGGACCGCCGGTCAGCTGAGACAGCGGGACCGTCGTGCCGACCGCGGGTCCTTCCCCTGCCGTGTCATCGCGCCCCAGAGTCAGGCGGTTGGTGACGGCGTCGGGACCGACCGACCGGAAGCCGGCGATGGCGTCCAGGTGGATGGACGCGACGGCGGCGAGCAGGTCTGCCTGCGAATGCCGCACCTTCTCGAAGCGCACCTGGGACGCAGCCGGCCGACCGCGGAGAGCGGCCGTCAGACCGGCCACGGCGGGCGCATCCAGGTCGGTGGCGTAGACGGTCAGAACCGAATAGTCGTGCGCGTACGCCGTCCCGGCGAAGACGTCGTCGTGCCCCAGCGTCGCCGCGCTGACGACGCGCTCAGCGGCCTCGAGAGTGGCGGACGGGGTGCCCACCCAGGCCCGCTCGGCCGGCGCGGTCGGGACCGCGGTGGGGGAGGCGGCGCTCGGTTCTGCGGTGGTGCCGGCCGCGACCGCGGTCGTCGTCGCGCAACCCGTCAGCAGCGCGGCAGTCGCGATGAGGGCGGCAGCGGCCGTCGCGTTCCGTCCTGCCGTCCGCGATCCGCTCATGCGGCACATCATACGTGTTGTGCCTTCGGGCCGGCCACGCCCCGTTCTCGGGTCGTGTCAGGCGCCCCGGATGGCGCCGAGAGCGGCCCGGCCGCCCAGGCGGCCGATCGCGGAGAGGGACGCGTTCTCGTCCACCCACCTGCTGCGTTCCTCCGCGCGCGCGTCGCGCACGCCGGACGCCTCGTCGCGCGCGGCGGCGAGCATCGCCTCCGCCACTGCGGCGGGGTCGTAGCCTGCCCGCCAGCCGAGTCCGTTCTCGGCGACCAGCTCCGCGCCGGCGCCGACACCCGCGAAGACGACGGGAGCACCGCAGGCCGCGGCCGCGTAGATCTTGGTGGGTTTGGCGAAGTCGTAGCCGATGCCGGGAGTGATGCTGGCGAGCGCCGCGGTCGCGCCGCGCAGCCAGCGGGCAGCCTCCGCCGGGGGGACGACGCCCCCGAAGTACGCGGCGTCGCCGACGAGCTGCTGAGCGAGTTCGCGGGTCGCCTCCTCCTCGACGCCCTGGCCGAAGAAGACGATGCGGGCGTCGGGGAACTCCTCCAGGACGCGGGGGAGCGCGCGCACGAAGATCGCCGGCGTCTGCCACTCCGACATGGAGCCGGTGTAGACGAACGTCGGCCGTGCATCCCGCTCCGATTCACCGTCGCGACGGAACGTGTCGGTGTCGACGCCGTTGCCGACCGTGGCGATCCTGTCAGGGTCGACCCCGAACTCCGTCGCCCGCTCGGCGACGCCGTCCGAGACCGAGAGGACGAGGGCGGCCCGTCGCAGAGTGAACCGCTCCAGCGCGCGCATCACCGCAACGACGAACCGGGGCGCACCCAGCGCGATGACGCCGTCGGTCCAGATGTCCGCTGCGTAGTGGACGAAGGGGCGGCGGTGCAGCCACGAGGTGACGGCCACGACCACGCCGGTGGTGGGCGGCGGCTCGGAGATGACGAGGTCGGCCCGCGAGAACAGCAGCCGGAAGAACAGCGGGATGTCGAAGCTGAGGTACTGGATGTAGCCGCGCACGTTGCCGCCCCTGTCACGGAGGACCGGGAAGCGGGAGACGCTGACGCCGGCGTCGCGCGGCGCGGGCGGCGCGGAGCGTGGGGGTCTGGTGGTGACGACACGCACCTCGGCGTTCTCACCCGCGAGACCGCGCGCGAGCGCGCGGAGCCGGAAAGCAGCCGCGGCGACCTCCGGTGCGTACAGCCGCGTGGCGAGAAGGACTCGAGGTCGTCGGGTCACCGCTCCACCTTGACGGACCCGGCGAGTTCCGCCGAGCGGAGCAGCGCCTCGGCCACCCGGACGTTCTCCAGGCCCTCGCGCATGGTCACGATGTCGGACCGCACGCCCAGGATGGCGTCACGGAACGCCTCGTGCTCCACACGAAGCGGCTCGCGCTTGTTCAGCGCGTAGCGGGTGACCGTGCCCTCGGAGACGCCGCGGAAGGCCATCACGGACTCCCACTCCATCGAGAACGTGCCGTTCTCGAAGAAGGTCAGGTCTGCGCTCACGGTGTCGGCGACGAACGCGCCGCGCTCGCCCGTGACGACGGTGACGCGCTCCTTCATCGGAGAGAGCCAGTTGACGAGGTGGTTGGTGATGATCCCGTTCTCCAGCTGCGCCGCCGCGGAGACCATGTCCTCGTGCGCCCGCCCGCTGCGCGAGCTGGTGTGGGCGAAGACGGTCGCGTACCGGCTCTGCACGAGCCAGGCGGTCGCGTCGATGTCGTGGGTGGCGAGGTCCTTGACGACGCCGACGTCCGCGATGCGAGCGGGGAAGGGGCCCTGGCGGCGGGTCGCGATCTGGTACACGTCGCCGAGCTCGCCGGCGTCGATCCGCTGGCGGAGGCTCTGCAGGGCCGGGTTGTAGCGCTCGATGTGACCGACGGCCCCGACGAGTCCGGCCTTCTCGAACGCCTCGACGACGCGCGTGCCCGACTCGGTGTCCGCCGTGATCGGCTTCTCGATCAGCGCGTGGACACCGGCATCCGCCAGCTCCAGCGCGATCGCCTCGTGCGCCTGCGTCGGCACGGCGACGACCGCGGCGTCGATGCCGGAGGCGATCAGCTCGCTCACGGAGCGGTGCAGCGGCGCGTCGCCCGCGACGCGGCGGGGATCGCCCGCCTCATCGGCGACACCGGCGAGCACGACGCCCTCGGTCTCCTGGATCACGCGGGCGTGGTGACGCCCCATCATCCCGACGCCGACCAGGCCGACCCTCAGCTCGGCCATCAGGCACCCGCTCCCGCGAGCGCGTTGACGGCGGTCACGATGCGGTCGAGGTCCTCGTCCGTGAGAGACGGGTGGACGGGTAGCGAGAGCACCTCGGCGGCGGCGCGCTCCGTCTCCGGCAGGTCCTCGGTGCGCGCGAACGACGGCAGCCGGTGGTTCGGCACCGGGTAGTAGACGCCGGATCCGATCCCGTACTCCTCGCGCAGCGCGGCCGAGAAGCCGTCGCGGTCCTCGGGGACGCGGATCGTGTACTGGTGGTAGACGTGGGTGGCGTCCTCGCGGACGGCCGGCGTCACGACGCCGCGCAGGCGGGCGTCGAGCACGGCGGCGTTCTGCTGGCGCTGTCGCGTCCACTCCGGGAGCTTGGTGAGCTGGACGCGGCCGATGGCGGCGTGGATGTCCGTCATGCGCGCGTTGAAGCCGACCAGCTCGTTGTGGTACTGCCGCTCCATGCCCTGGTTGCGCAGCAGGCGCAGGCGGCGGTGCACCTCGTCGTCGTCGGTGGAGACCATGCCGCCCTCGCCGGAGGTCATGTTCTTGGTGGGGTAGAGGCTGAAGACGCCGAATGTGCCGAACGTGCCGACCGGCGCCCCGTGCAGCGTCGCGCCGTGCGCCTGTGCCGCATCCTCGAAGATCGCGAGACCGCGGCTCTGCGCGAGCGCGCCGAGGCCGTCCATGTCGGCCGGCTGGCCGTAGAGGTGCACGGGCATGATCCCGGCGGTGCGCTCGGTGAGCACGGCCTCCACGGCGGCGGGGTCCAGCGTGAAGGTGGCGGGGTCGATGTCGGCGAAGACCGGGGTGGCGCCGGTCAGCGCGACGGAGTTGGCGGTCGCGGCGAACGTGAACGACGGCACGACGACCTCGTCGCCGGGGCCGATACCCGCGGCGAGCAGGCCGAGGTGCAGGCCGGACGTGCCGGAGTTGACGGCGACGCTGCGGCGGCCGCCGACGAGGGCGTCGCCGAACTCCTGCTCGAAGGCCGCGACCTCGGAGCCCTGCGCGAGCATCCCGGAGGCGAGGACGGCGTCGACCGCGGCACGCTCGGCATCCCCGACGATGGGGCGCGCGGCCGGGATGAACGTGGTGTCGGTGGTCATGCTTCAACCTCTCTGAGAGTTCCGTCGGCCTCGGTGTAGCGGGTGCCGGTCTCTGGGCAGCGCCAGCCGTCCGCGTCCGCCACCAGCTGGACGCCGGCCCTGCCGACCCAGCCGATGCGGCGGGCGGGCACTCCGGCGACGAGCGCGAAATCGGGGACGTCCTTGACGACGACGGAGCCGGCGGCGACGAGAGCCCACCGGCCGATCGTCACGGGCGCGACGCACACGGCGCGCGCCCCGATGGACGCACCGTGGCGCACCGTCACACCCACCGCCTCCCACTCGTCGGCGGACTTCAGACGGCCGTCCGGAGTCACGGCGCGCGGGTGGGTGTCGTTGGTGAAGACGACGGCCGGGCCGACGAAGACGCCGTCCTCCAGCACCGCAGGCTCGTACACCAGGGCGTGGTTCTGGATCTTGCAGCGGTCTCCGATGCGCACACCGGTTCCGATGTACGCACCGCGACCGACGATGCACTCCGAGCCGATCACGGCGGACTCGCGGACCTGCGCGAGATGCCAGATCTTCGAATCGTCGCCGATCGTGGCTTCCGGCGACACGTCTGCTCCGGGGGCGACGAATACCAAGGCGGGGGTCCTCTTTCGAACGGAGGCTGCAAGAAGTTCCTACCGAAACTATCACGGAGGCGCAGGGCATCGCGGGCCCGCGGGCTATGGAACGGCGCAGAATCGCCGCTCGGGTGCCCGTGCGCTCCCAGGCGCATCCGGGCGCGCAAGCTAAAATGGTCCCGCCCATCGCGGTCTCGGACCGCACATCCACGAGGAGCCGACCATTTCCATCCCCGTCGAGCAGCGTACCTGGCTTGTCGTGCCGCTCTACAACGAAGCCACCGTCGTCCGCTCCGTCATGGAGGAGGCGCGCACCGTCTTCCCGAAGATCGTCTGCGTCGACGACGGCAGCACAGACGACTCCGCGGCCGAGGCGCGCGCCGGCGGCGCCGTCGTCGTGCAGCACCCGATCAACCTGGGGCAGGGTGCCGCGATCCGGACCGGGCTGGACTACGCACTCCAGGACCCGGAGGCCGACTTCTTCGTCACCTTCGACTCCGACGGCCAGCACCGCGTCGAGGACGCGCTGACGATGGTGGGGATGCTGGACTCGGCACCACTGGACATCGTCGTCGGCTCGCGGTTCCTCGACGACCGGACCACGCTCTCCCCGCTCAAGAAGGTCGTGCTACGCGCCGGCGTCGTGTTCGAGCGGATGAGCAGCGGGGTTCAGCTGACCGACGCCCACAACGGCCTGCGCGCGCTGAACCGGCACGCGGCGGAGTCGATCCAGATCATGCAGAACCGGATGGCGCACGCCTCGGAGATCGTCGCCGAGATCGGGCGGAACAAGCTGCGCTGGGCAGAGGCGCCCGTGCACGTGCTCTACACCGACTACTCGCGCTCCAAGGGCCAGTCGGTGTGGAACTCCGTCAACATCCTTTCCGACCTCTTCCTCAAGTAATCGAGATCCTCATGGACACCGGCCAGCTCGTCATCAAGATCCTGCTCATCATCGTCTTCGCCGCGTTCGCGGTGTTCCTGATGCTCCCCGGTCGCGGTGCGCGCCATCTCGCCATCCGGCGCCTGGTGATGGTGGCGCTGCTGCTGCTGCTCGTGGTCGCGGTCATCTTCCCCTCGTCCGTCACCGCCGTCGCGCGACTGGTCGGGGTCGGCAGAGGAACGGACCTCCTCCTCTATGCGCTCTTCGTCGTGTTCATCGGGAACTCGCTGCTCATGCAGCGCCGGCACCGCAAGACCGAGCAGGAGATCACTCAGCTCGCGCGGCAGCTCGCGATCATGCGCGCGCCCGACCCCGAGTCGCTCGACGCCGTGCCGAGGAAGACGGTCGACGCCGAGGAGGAGCCGCGGACGGATTCCGCCGGCTGACCTGCGCCTCAGGGATCCACCGGACGCCCTCTTCTAGACTGTCGGCATGAGAGTCCTGGTCACCGGCGGGGCCGGGTACATCGGCAGCCATGTCGTGCGTCAGCTCCGCGAGCGCGGCGACGAGGTGGTCGTCGTCGACGACCTGCGGACCGGCGACGAGCGCCGCATCCCCGGTGTCCCGATCGTGCGCTCGGAGCTCTCCGAGCCCGCCTCCATCGGCGTCGTCTCCGATGCGCTCGCCGGAGTGGATGCGGTCATCCACTTCGCGGGGCGCAAGCGCGTGAACGAGTCCGTGCAGCGTCCGGCCTGGTACTACCAGCAGAACGTCGGCGGCATGGCGAACCTCCTGCTCGCGATGGAGGCGGCGGGAGTGGAGGCGATGGTGTTCTCGTCGTCCGCGGCGGTCTACGGCCTCTCCGAAGGCGAGAGCATCCCCGAGTCGGCGCCGGCGCTGCCCATCAACCCGTACGGCCACACCAAGCTCGTCGGCGAGCAGATGCTGGCGGCGGTCGCGGCGTCGCGGCCGTTCCACTCGGCGAGCCTGCGCTACTTCAACGTCGCGGGAGCCGGATCGCCGGAGCTCGGCGACACGGCCGTGCTGAATCTCGTGCCGATGGTCTTCGAGAAGCTCGACGCCGGCGAGTCGCCGGTGATCTTCGGGGCGGACTATCCCACCCCCGACGGCACGTGCGTGCGCGACTACATCCACGTCGCCGACCTCGCCTCCGCCCACCTGGCCGCGCTCGGCGCCGTCGTGGAGGGACGCATCCGCGGCAACCGCGCCTACAACATCGGCACCGGCGTCGGCAGCTCGGTCCGCGAGATGGTCGAGGCGATCGAGCAGGCCTCTGGCGTCCGGATCGAGCCGAGGATCGCCGCCCGGCGCGAGGGCGACCCCGCCGTCGTCGTCGCCGACCCGTCGCTGGCGAGGGACGAGCTCGGCTGGGTGGCGGAGCACGGCCTGCGCGAGATCGTCACCTCGGCGTGGCGGTCGCACGAGCTGCTGGTCGCCGGCGGACATGCCTGAGCGCGTCTCGGTCGCGCTCTGCACGCACAACGGACAGGAGCACCTGGCCGAGCAGCTGCGGAGCGTCCGGGAGCAGACCAGGCCCGTCGACGAGATCGTCCTGTCTGACGACGCGTCCACCGACCGGACCAGGGCGCTTCTCGAGGAGTTCCGTGCGAACGCCCCGGCGGGCACGCGGGTCATCATCCTGCACAACGAGGAGCCGCTCGGCGTCACCGGCAACTTCGAGAAGGCCGTCCGGGCGACCACCGGCGACATCGTGCTGCTGTGCGACCAGGACGACGTCTGGGCACCGGGCAAGGTCGAGGCGCTGGTCGGCGTGCTCGCGGAGCACGGAGCCCTGCTCGTGCACACCGACGCGCGGATCGTCGACGGCGCAGGGGAGCCGACCGGCGACACCCTGTTCGGGACGCTCGGCGTGGGGGAGAGGGAGCTCGGTGCCGAGGAGCGCGGCGACGGCGAGAAGGTGCTGCTGCGCCGCAACATCGTCACCGGAGCGACGGTTGCCCTGCGCAGGAGCCTCGCCGAGGCGGCGATGCCGTTCCCGGAGTCGTGGGTGCACGACGAGTGGCTCGCCATGCAGGCCGCGCTGCTCGGCGGCCTGCGGGTGAGCAGGCGGACGCTGACGGACTACCGCATCCACGGCCGCAACCAGATCGGGGCGAGCCGGCTGACCGCGGAGTCCGCACTGGGCAGGCTGCGCGCGCCGCGCACGGCCAGGAACGCCCGGCTCCTGGCCAGGGCGCAGGACCTGTTCGACCGCTTCGAGCGGGAGCATCCGGGCGACACCGCCCGTCGGGCAGAGCTCGCGGCCAAGCTCCGGCACGAACGCGTGCGCTCCGGCTATCCCGCCGCGCGCCTGCTGCGCGTGCCGCCCGTGCTGCGCGAGCTCGCGAGCGGGCGCTATGCACGCTACGGCGGCGGCATGCGCGACGTGCTCCGCGACCTCGTGCAGCCGGTCTGAGGCGGCCGACGGGCGCGGTCAGCGACCGACGATGTGCCGGGTGAGCGAGCGCACGTCCGCCGTGTTGCGCCTGCGCAGCGCGCCCGGCAGCTTGGAGGCGGCGTTCAGCCGTGACGACAGGTGCATGCGGGCGACCCGCCCGGCGTGGTGCCAGCCGGCGTCGTCCATCATCGTCCGCGCGCTCGCGAAGAACGCGCGCTCCTCGGCGAAGCGCGATCCGTCCTCCGCGGACCACGACGACACGCTCCCCGCGTGCCGGCGGTAGCGGAACAGCCGGTCCGGGAGCACGACGAGCGAGCCGCCGCCGCGGATGATCTCCAGCTGGAGGGCGAGGTCGAGGACCACCTCGAAGCCGTCGGCGAACCCGTACGGACGCACGACCTCCGTGTTCCAGCAGATCGACGGGAAGTACGTCCAGTTGCCGCGCAGCAGGCTGCTCGCCAGCTTCTCCCCGGAGAGGATGATCGTTCCGGAGCTGCGCGGGCGCGAGAGCCGCTTGACCGTGTCCGGCAGCGGGCTCGCCTTCTCGCCGGCGCCGTTCACCACGGTGACACCGGGCTGGAAGTACGACGCGGTCGGGTGCTCGGCGATGGCGCTGCTCATCCGGCCGACGTACCCGGGCTCCAGCAGGTCGTCGCACCCCATGAGCACGAAGTGGTCGCTGGTCACCAGCGCGAGGCACTTCGCGAAGTTCCCGGAGACGCCGAGGTTGGCGTCGTTGCGGAGGTACTCGATGCGGTCGTCGTCGATGCTGCGCAGCCACTCGCCGGGCGCGGGATCGGGGTACACGTCGTCGACGACCACCAGGCGCCAATCCGGATCGGTCTGCGCCAGGACGCTCTCCACGGCCCTGCGGAAAAGCACAGGATCCCCGTAGAAGGGCATCATGATGTCGATCGTCACTAACGTCCAGACTTTCGTCGTAGGGTTGGGCTGCTGCGAGTCGTGGCTGCGTCCTCGTTTCAACCGTCTAGGGAGACACCCCCATAACCGCGTTCGAACCCCTCAACGAACCTCTTCCCGAATCCGAAGATACCGTACGGGCGTCTGACCGCAGGTCGGTCCCTCTGATTCTCTCAGCGACGGTCGTCTCGGGTGTCGCGGGCTATGTCGTGACGTGGCGGGTGTTCGTGGAGGCGGGCGCGGCGGGGTACGGACTCTTCTCGGTGTTCTGGTCCGCGCTGTTCCTCGTTGTTGGCATCCTGTTCGGTCTGCAGCAGGAGGCGACGCGGGTCGTCGCGCACGAGCACCGGGCGGCGGAGGAGCCGAAGGGACGCACCTCGCTGTGGCTCTTCGCCGCGGGTGTGTCGCTCGTGGTCGGGGTGGCGATCATGGTCCTGGCGCCCCTCTGGGCGGCGCCGAGCCTGGGCTCGGGCAACGCCGGGCTGTCCTGGATCGTCGCCGTCGGCGCCGCGCTGAACGGGCTGGTCGCCGCCGCCTCCGGCGTCATGGCCGGCGCGGGGATGTGGCGGCACCTGGCCGCGATCGTCGCCCTCGACGGCGTGCTGCGCGTCACGCTCGTGCTGATCGCGCTGGCGTTCACGCACGACGTCACGGTCCTCGCCGTCGCGGTGATCCTGCCCTTCCCGCTCGCGCTGCTCATCGTGGCGGCGGCGGGGCGGAGCCGTCTGGCGCGGAACGGCCGCGTCAGCGTGGGGTACGGCAGACTCACGGCGAACACGGCACGGACGATGGTGGCCGCCAGCGCGACGGCCGTCCTCATCAACGGCTTCCCCCTCGTCCTCTCGTTCTTCGCCGGACCGGAGAACCACGACCAGCTGGGGTCCCTCGTCCTCGCGGTCACGCTGACCCGTGCCCCGGTGCTCGTGCCGCTGATGGCGCTCTCCAGCTACCTGGTGAGCCGCTTCTCGCACCTTCCGGAGCAGGCGGGCCGCACCATGACCGTGCTGCTGCTCGGCCTCGCCGGAGTGGTGGCGGTGCTGTGCCTCGGCACCTGGCTCTGGGGCGAGCCGGTGCTGCACTGGATCTTCGGGGACGAGTTCGCGATCGGCGGCGGTGTGCTCACCGCGCTCGTCGCGTCGTCCGGCCTGATCGGCGCCCTGTGCATCTCCGGGTCCGCGGTGCTCGCCCGTGACCAGCACGGCCTCTACGCCGGCGGCTGGGTGGTCGCGTCGCTCGTCTCGCTCGCGGTCCTCTTCATCCCGCTGCCGCTGCCGGAGCGCACGGCCCTCGCGCTCGCGAGCGGGCCCGCGGTCGGTCTCGTCGTCCACCTCGTCGGCAGGGCGCGCGTCACGCCTCGGCGCGTCGCGGCAGCCGGAGCCGCCAGCTCATCCCCTGAGACGCCTTGACCGTGCAGATCACCAGCAGCATCCAGCCCGACTCGATGAGGATCGAGGACTCGAACACGCTCGTGACGAGCAGCGCTACGAGCACCAACGGCGCCCAGGCGTAGACGACGCTGCGCCGGTTCGAGGCCAGCAGCCAGGAGCGGCTGAACGCCAGGGCGATCAGGGCCACGAACAGGAGCAGCCCGATGATCCCGACCTGCAGGTACACGTCGAGGTAGGCGTTGAGTCCGTCCGAGTGATACACGCCCGTCGTGGCCTGGATCGCCGTGAACGGGTACAGATCCGTCGGCCAGGCGCCCACCCAGCCCCAGCCGACCGACTGCTGCACGGGGATCAGCTCCCAGATCTGGATCCAGAGCCGGTAGCGCACCTGGAAGTCGGCGCGGGCGTTCAGCAGGTCGATCACGCGGGTGCGGTAGATGTAGGCGGCGACCAGCGCGGCGACCGTCAGGACGGCGAGGCCCCACTGCACGTACGTGCGCCGGCTCGCCGGCACCTTGCGCACCAGGAACAGCGCCAGCGTCGCGAGCCCCACGACGACCGAGACCGCGGCGATCACCGGCGAGTGCGCGAGCAGCACGCAGAGCGCCGCGAGGGCGATCGACGCGATGGCGAGCGGCGGCCGGATGGACCGTGTCCTCAGCTCGATCAGGAACGTCACGAACGCGATCAGCGCGACGATGCTCAATGCGTTGCGGCTGCCGAAGATGCCCTGGATCGGGCCGCCGAGGGCGATGTTGCCCTGGATGCCGAGGAAGCGGATCGGCATGTCGAGCAGGAGCCCGCTCAGCACCTCCAGCGCCAGGGAGAGGGTGAGCAGGAAGCGCAGTGCGTCCCCGACCACCCGGACGATCTGGATGGCGTCGCGCACCAGCGCGATGTACACCGCGAGGAACGCGAACAGCAGCTGGTAGATGACGCCGGCGAGCGTCGCCCACTGGTACTGGCTCCAGATCAGGGACAGCGCACACCAGCCGACGAACAGCAGCGCGGAGATCGGCAGCAGACCGTGCCACTCGATCATCCGGCGCTGGGCGATGAACGAGAAGGCCGCGAGGACCGCGAGCATGGTGAGAGCGCCGATCAGGCCCGGCCAGCCGATGACCGCGCGGATCGCGTGGGTGGAGAAGCCGACGCCCACCGTCGCCAGGGCGAGTGCCGAGTTGAACCGGGCGGACCCGAGGAACTCGGTGACCGCGGGCGGCACCAGGGTTCTGCGGGCTTCTGCCATGCACAGAATCCTACGGCGCGGATCGCTTGGTCTTGACGGAGAGCACGACGAGCAGCGTCCATCCCGCCTCGATGAGGATGCGACTCTCGGCGAAGCTCTGGGCGATGAGGGCGGCGATCACGAGCAGCGGAAGGAGCGTCAGCGCCGTGTAGGGGATGTCGTCGACCACTGCCGCTCGCGGCCGGTCGACCGCGGTGAACCACGACCGCCAGAGGGTGGACAGCACCAGCAGGATGAAGACGACCAGGCCGAGGATGCCGAGCTGCAGCCACACGTCGAGCCAGGCGTTGTGCGCCTGCAGGTAGACGACGCCGCCGCGCTCGGCGAGGTTCTTGAACGGTGCGGTCCAGGGCGCCCAGTAGCTCACCCAGCCCCAGCCGAACGCGGGCCGCTGCTGCGCGAGGCCGATCACCTTGTCCCAGATGTCCAGGCGTCCGGTGAGGTCCTCGCTCTTGCCAAGCAGGGCGGGGATGCGGGAGGCGAACACCGAGCCGAGCACGACGACTACCACGAGCAGCGCCCCGGCGGTGAGGTAGACCGGCGTGCGGCGCTCGGGCCCTGCTCGACGCGTCCAGAGGGCGAAGCCGAGCACGACGGCGGTGACGAGCCCGGCGACGATCACCGTCGACGAGCGGGTGAGGGCGAGGGTGAGAACGGCGACGACCAGCCACGCGATAGCCGAGCCGCGCCGGACGGTGCGGTCGGCGAGCTGGATTCCGAAGACGATGAGGGCGAGCAGCGCGATCATCGCCAGCAGGTTGCTGTTGCCGACGATGCCCTGGATCTGTCCGCCGTGGAAAAGCAGGCCGCGGCTCCAGTAGAAGGCCTGCGGGAGGTGGCCGGGGGGAACCGGCTGCGCGGGCGTGAGCGGCAGGACCGGATGGCGGACGAAGACCGCGACGATGAACTCGAACAGCAGTGAGAGCCCGAGGATCCAGCGGAACGCGTTGCCGAGCGCCGTGAGCAGGCCCGCCCAGCCGAGGCACAGGGCGAGGAAGACCGCCCCGGCCGTCGTCGCCAGGGTCGCGAGGACGCCGAGCGCGCTCGCCCCCGGGTACGCCGACCACGCGATCGAGACGATCGCGAGCAGAAGGAAGAGGAGCAGCGTTTTCGGCGCCTTCCGCCACGAGAACGCGGGACGCATTCGGACGAGGAGGACGATGCTCCCCGCCGCCAGCAGGCCGGCGAGGATGAAGTACCCCGGCCAGCTGATCAGGTTGCGCCAGAAGTCGCCGGCGAACAGGGTGAACAGCAGGAGGGACGCGAACACCGACACTCCGGTGCCGGACGACCGGCGCGCGGCGTCGACGGTGGCGCTCAGCACGGACGGTCTACTCACTCTGCGAAGAATAGCTCACCGGTTCGGCATGGCGAGGAAGAGGGTCCCGGCCCCTCCGCCGACGGTGAGGCGGCTCTCGTCCGCGACGACGACGGCGTCCCCGCGGTCGAGGTGCACCGCTCCCGCTGCGCCGGTCAGCTCGACCGCCCCGGCCGTGCAGAGCGCGATCGCCGTCCCGGTCAGGCTCACCTCGGCGCTCGCCACGTCGCCGCCGACCTCGATGTGGTCGAGCGCGAAGTCGGGGACGTCCGGCCGGAACTCCTCCACGCCGGGGGCCGGCCGCTCGGGCGGCAGAGGCGTCGCGGCGATGGGGGAGAAGTCGAGCACGCTCACGAGCTCCGGCACGTCGATCCGCTTCGGGGTGAGGCCGCCGCGCAGCACGTTGTCGGACGCGGCCATCAGCTCGATCCCGAGGCCGCGCAGGTACGCGTGGATGTTCCCCGCCGGCAGGTAGAGCACCTGCCCCGGCGAGAGGGCGACCCGGTTGAGCAGCAGCGCGAGCACGATGCCGGGGTCGCCGGGAAACGCAGCGGACAGCATCCGCACGGTGTCCGCCGTCTGACCTTCGCGGTCGGCTGCGGCCTGGACGACGGCGGTCACCAGCTCGCCGACCTCGGGGGATCCGCCGAGCAGCCACTCGGTCGCCCGGCGCAGCACCGCGCCCGGCTCCCCGTCGAGGGTGGCCGCGAACGTCCTGATCGCGGGAGCGTCGCCGAGCTCCTCCAGCGCGACCCGGCTGAGGGCGGGGTCGCGGAAGCCGCAGAGCGCGTCGAAGGGGTCGGACAGTGCGAAGATCAGCTCCGGCTTGTGGAACGGGTCCTTGTAGTTGCGCTCGGGCGAGTCCGCAGCCAGGCCCGCCGCGTTCTCGCGGTCGAAGCCTGCTCGGGCCTGCTCGGGGGACGGGTGGGCCTGCAGCGAGAGTGGGCCGTCGGCCGCGAGCACCTTGAGCAGGTACGGCAGCCTGCCCGCGGTGACCGGCCAGGACGCAAGGTCCGTCGCGCCGTCCGCCTGGGCGGGGTCGAGGATGCGCGAGGGCGACCCGGGATGCGCTCCGAGCCACAGCTCCGCCTCCGGTCCGCCGCTCGGTCGCGTGCCGAGGAGACCGGCGATCGCCGTGGTCGACCCCCAGGCGTAGTCCCGCGGGGTGTTGCCGATGCGCACAAACATCCGTCGTCGTCCCTTCCGATTCGTTAGACCAAAGTACCAACGGCTTTGCCCGGTCCGGCGCGGCTTCGTAGGCTGTCGCTGCCCGAAAGCCGACCGGACGCAATGGAGCACACATGTCCTTCGAATCCCTCGCCAGTGACTTCTACGGCTTCGAGGACCTCCTCACCGAGCGTGAGAAGGACTTCCTCGTCACCCTTCGCGGCGCGCTGGAGACCGAGATCAAGCCCATCGTCAACGAGTACTGGGAGAAGGCGGAGTTCCCGCACCACATCGTCGAGGTGCTGCACCGCAACGGAGCCATCGGGCTCGGTTTCCCCGAGACGGCGCCGTTCGAGAACTCGGCGGTGTTCCGCGGCTGGGTGGCGTTGGAGCTCGCCCGCGTCGACGCGTCGGTGAGCACGTACGTGGGCGTCCAGAACGGTCTGGCGCTCGGCGCGATCGGCGTGTGCGGATCGCAGGAGCAGCGCGACGAGTGGCTGCCGAAGCTGACCAGCGGCGAGGTGATCGGCGCGTTCGGCCTGACAGAGCCGACGTCCGGATCCGACTCCGCACAGGGCCTGCAGACCGTCGCGACGCGCGACGGCGACGACTGGATCCTGAACGGGTCCAAGCGCTGGATCGGCAACGCCACCTTCAGCGACATCACGATCATCTGGGCCAAGAGCGCCGAGGACGGCCAGGTGAAGGGCTTCATCGTCCCGACCGGCACCCCCGGGTACACGGCGACGAAGATCGAGGGCAAGCAGTCCCTCCGGATGGTGCAGAACGCCGACATCGTGCTCGAGGACGTGCGGGTGCCGGAGTCGCTGCGGCTGCAGAACGCGAACAGCTTCCGCGACACCGCGGCCGTGCTCCGGCTCACCCGCGCCGAGGTCGCGTGGGCGGCGGTCGGCGTCGCGATCGGGGCGTACGAGGCCGCGCTGAAGTACTCGAAGGAGCGCGTGCAGTTCGGCAAGCCGATCGCGAAGCACCAGCTCGTGCAGGACCACCTCGTGAAGTCCATCGGCGACATCACCGCGTCCATCGCGCTCTGCACCCGCGTCTCGCAGATGCTCGACGACGGCATCCAGCGCGACGAGCACTCGGCGCTGGCCAAGGCGTTCGCCACCGTCAGGATGCGCGAGACGGTGGCGCGCTGTCGCGAGGTCCTGGGCGGCAACGGCATCGTCCTCGAGTACGACGTCGCCCGCTTCTTCGCCGACGCCGAGGCGCTGTACTCCTACGAGGGCACGCGCGAGATGAACACGCTCATCGTCGGCCGGGCGATCACCGGCGAGGCCGCCTTCGTCTGAGCGCCGTCGTCCTGGCCGCACTGCTCCGACCGATAGGGTGGCCCCTGTCGGCTGAGCAGAGCAGGAGGACGTTCCGTGGCGTGGTTGGTGACCGGAGGCGCAGGCTACATCGGCTCGCACGTTGTGCGGGCGTTCCGCGAGGAGGGCATCGGCGTCGTCGTGGTCGACGACCTCTCCAGCGGGCATGAGGAGTTCGTCCCCTCCGATGTGCCGTTCTACCGCGGCACCATCCTCGACGGTGCGCTGCTGGAGCGGATCTTCGCCGAGAACGAGATCAGCGGCGTCGTCCACGTGGCCGGCTTCAAGTACGCGGGCGTCTCCGTGCAGCGACCGCTGCACACCTACGAGCAGAACGTCACCGCCACCGCGGTGCTGCTCGGCGCGATGCAGGAGGCGGGCGTCGACGCGGTCGTCTTCTCCTCCTCCGCCGCGGTGTACGGGACGCCCGATGTCGACATCGTCACCGAGGCGACGCCGAAGAACCCGGAGTCGCCGTACGGCGAGTCCAAGCTGATCGGGGAGTGGCTGCTCCGCGACCAGGGCGTCGCCGCCGGGCTCCGGCACACGTCCCTGCGCTACTTCAACGTCGTCGGCTCCGGCGACCCCGCGTTGCGGGACACCAGCCCGCACAACCTCTTCCCGCTCGTCTTCGACGCGCTCGTCGCCGGCCGCACCCCGCGCATCAACGGCGACGACTACCCGACGCCGGACGGCACCTGCGTGCGCGACTACATCCATGTCGCCGACCTCGCGGTGTCGCACGTCGCCGCGGCCAAGCGGCTGGACGCCGGCGAGCCGATCGAGCCCGTCTACAACCTCGGCAGCGGCGACGGCGTCAGCGTCGGCGAGATCATGTCGACCGTCGCGACGGTGACCGGAATCGCCTTCACCCCAGAAGTGGGGCCTCGACGGGCGGGCGATCCGGCGAGGATCGTGGCCTCGGGAGAGCTCGCCGCGCGCGATCTCGACTGGAAGATGCGTCACTCCCTCGACGAGATGGTGCGCAGCGCCTGGGAAGCACGCCAGGCGGCGTCCTGAGCGTCACTCGATGGGGGTAGAAAGCCCGCGCGTGTCGCGATCGTTGTCGAAGCCCGGCGCGTCGTGAACTCTCGACCAGGGCTTAAGGCTTTACGATTCGCGACTTGACTGTCGCGAATGACAACGGTGTAATTATTGCGAAGCGCAACACATGCGCGAGCAATGCATGGGTGGGGAGACCGATATGACAGTTCCTGAATATCGCTCTGGGGTACCCGACGACTGGTTCATCGATCCGGTGCGACTCGGGGTTCCGGGTGTCAGGACCAACGCGGAGGATGTCGAGGACGACAACCCGCTGTCCTGGCAGACCGACGCCCTGTGCGCGCAGACGGATCCGGAGGCGTTCTTCCCCGAGAAGGGCGGCTCCACGCGCGACGCCAAGCGGATCTGCGGTTCCTGCGAGGTGAGGTCCCAGTGCCTCGAATACGCGCTCGCCAACGACGAGCGGTTCGGGATCTGGGGCGGCCTCTCCGAGCGCGAGCGCCGCAAGCTCCGCAAGCGCGCCGGCTGACGCGAGCCGAATCCGCGCCGCGCCCGAACCGATACCGGGATCGGCGCGACCCCAACTTAGGCTGACTCCCGATGTATCCGAGAGTCACCGCCATCATCGTCGCCCACAGCGGCGGCCCCCGCCTGGAGCGCACTCTCGACGCGATCGCGGCGCAGACCCGCACCCCGGATGCCGTGATCGCCGTCGACTGTGCGAGCTCCGACGACGCTGCGCGCCTGCTCTCCGAGGCTCAGCCGACCCAGCTGCTCAGCATCCCCGAGAAACTGCCGTTCGGAGCGGCGATCGGCGCCGCCGTCCGCGTGCTCCCGCCCGCCTCGTCCGCCGATGAGCTGCTCTGGCTGCTCGCCCACGACACCGCTCCGGAGCCGGGGGCGCTCGAGGCACTGCTGGCGGCCCTCGAGGTCTCGCCGTCCGTCGCCGTCGTGGGCCCGAAGCTGGTGGACGCGGAGGACCCGGCGTTCATCCGCGAGTTCGGCGAGGCGATGACCCCGTTCGGCGCGTCTGTGCCGCTGGTCGAGAACGAGCTCGACCAGGCGCAGCACGACGGCCTGAGCGACGTCCTCGCCGTGTCCTCCGCGGGGATGCTCGTGCGCCAGTCGCTCTGGGAGAAGCTGGACGGCTTCGATCCCGCTCTCCCCACCGTGGACGACGGACTCGACTTCTGCACCAGGGCGCGCCTGGCGGGCTTCCGCGTCACCCTCGTCGCTCAGGCGCGCGTCGCCGTGCACGGCGACGGTCTCGCAGGCCCGAACCTGTCCCGCCGCTGGTCGGTGCGCCGACGCCTCGCAGGCGAGCGCCGTCGCGCCCAGCTGCACAGGAGGATGGCGTACGCGCCGGGCTGGGCCGTGCCGCTGCACTGGCTCACGCTGGTGCCGCTCGCGATCCTCCGGTCGCTGCTGCGGCTGCTGCGCAAGGAGCCGGGGTCGATCGGAGGCGAGCTGGCGGCGGCGTTCCGCGTCGCGTTCTCCGGACTCGCCGTCTCCAACGCCCGGCGCAGACTCGCCGCGGCCAGGTCGGTGGGCTGGGCGGCGATCGCGCCGTTGCGCATCCCCTTCGCCGAGGTGCGGCGCTCGCGGGCGCTCAAGCGCGAGGCCGCGCTGGTCGGCCAGCAGGGCGAGCGGCAGGAGCTGGACTTCTTCGGCACCGGCGGCGGCTGGACCGTGCTCGCCGCACTCGTCGTCGGCGTCGCGATCTTCTACCCGTTGGTCGGCTCCGGCACCGTCGCCGGCGGCGGTCTGCTGCCGCTGAACGCGTCCGTCGGCGAGCTCTGGTCGAACCTCGGCTACGGGTGGCGCGACCTCAGCCTCGGTTTCGTCGGCGCGGCGGACCCATTCTCCGCGGTGCTCGCCGTTCTCGGCACGTTGACCTTCTGGCAGCCGTCGCTCGCGCTGCTCGGCCTCTACCTGCTCGCACTGCCGCTGGCCGCGCTCGGCGCGTGGCTCGCCGCGGCGCGGTTGACGGCGAAGGGGACGCTGCGGGCCTTCGGCGCCCTCGCCTACGCGTTCGCGCCGACGCTGCTGATCGCGATGCAGGGAGGACGGCCGTCGGCCGTCCTCGCGCACATCCTGCTGCCGTGGCTGTTCTTCGCGGGACTGGCCGCCCGGCGTTCCTGGGCCGCCAGTGCGACGACCGCTCTGCTCGCCGCGGCGACGGCCGCGTGCGCGCCCGTGCTGATCCCCGCCCTCGTTGTCGCGTGGATCGCCGCGATCGTGTTCGCAGGCAAGCGCGCTGCCCGGATCGTCTTCATCCCGCTGCCCGCGCTCGTGCTGTTCGCGCCGCTGGTCATCGAGCAGGCGCGCCGCGGAGCGTGGCTGTCCGTCTTCGCCGACCCCGGCGTCGCCCTGGACGCCAGGCACGCCCCCGCATGGCAGCTCGCCCTCGGCCTGCCCGACGGGACGCTGGGCGGCTGGCACGTCCTCGCCTCCGACCTGTTCCTGCCGCAGGCCGCGCCGAACATCATCGTCCCGATCCTGCTCGCGCCGCTCGGGGTGCTGGCGATCCTGGCCCTCTTCCTGCGCGGCACCGTGCGGGCGATCGTCGCCCTCGTGGTCGCGCTCGCCGGGTTCCTCACCGCCGTCGCCGCGCTCCAGCTCGAGATCGCCGTCTCCGGCTCGGTCGTGGTGCCGATCTGGCCGGGAAGCGCCGTCAGCCTGTACTGGCTCGGCCTAACCGGTGCCGCCGTGCTGGCCCTCTCCGCGCTCGGCCGCGGCGCCATCGCGCCGGCGTGGGTGGCCATCGTCACGCTCGCGATCGTCGCTCTGCCGTCGGCGATCGTGGCATACACGCCGCACGCCGTCGTGACCGCGAGCGACGGCCGGACGATGCCCGCCGTCGTCACGGCGAAGGCGTCGACGCAGCCACGCACGGGGACGCTCCGGATCACGCCCCAGCCGGACGGCGGCATCCGCGCGGACATCGTCCGCGGCAACGGCCAGACGCTGGACGAGCAGACGACGCTGAGCTCGACCGAGCGCGCGCTGACACAGGACCAGAAGCAGCTCGCCCTGCTCGCAGGAAATCTCTCCTCGCGCAGCGGCTACGACGCCAAGGATCAGCTGAGCGAGCTCGGCGTCGACTTCGTCCTGCTCACCCCCTCCGCGACCGCGATCGGCAGCACGGACACCACGGCCGCGGATGCGACCGGCACCCGCGCGGCGGTGGCGCTGGATGCGAACCCGCTGCTCACCTCGGTCGGCGACACCGCGACCGGCCGGCTGTGGGCGTTCGACCGCGGGACGACGAGCGTTCCGGCCGCCGCGCAGATCCCCGCGGGAGCCGGCGGGTTCTGGCGCGTGCTCGTGCTGCTCGTGCAGGGCGTCGTGATCGGCGTCACGCTGCTCCTCGCGATCCCCACCAGCAGGTCGGCGGACCGCGTCTCCGAGCTGACCGGGCGTCGTCCGAAGCGCGGCCGCGACGAGCGCGCGGTGGAGCCGGACGACCAGCCGGACCCGCCGTCGGCCGAGTCCGAGACGACGATCGCGGAGGAGAGCCTCGACGAGTGGGAGGCGGAGCCCGACATCGAGGCGGCCGTCGAATCCGCCGAGGAGGAGGACGCGTCGGAGGTGGAGCGGGAGCCGGAGCCGGAGCCCGAGCCGTCGCCCGAGCCGGAGCCGGAGTCCGAACCGCAGCCGGAGTCCGAACCGCAGCCGTCGCCGGAGCCGGAACGGGAGGCCGACGTCACGGTCGAACGCGTTCCCGTCCAGGACCCGGAGCCCGACGTCGAGCCGGAGCCGGACGCCGACCGGGAACGGCAGCCCGCGAGCGTCTCCGCCGGCGCTCCCACCACGCTCGAGGAGGGCCTCGAGGAGACCATCATCCGACCCCGACGGACCGAAGGAGGCGACCGTGGCTGACAAGCGTGCGCTCGCGAAGATCGGTGTCCGCGCCCTCGGCGGCGTGATCGGGATCGGCGTGGCCGTGGTCGCCGTCGCCGGCGCCAGCCTGCTGCCGCTGCCGTCGGTCGCCGTGGATGTGCCGGCGTCGACCGTGCATCCCGTGCCCGCCGACCAGCAGCGGGTCTGTCCCGGCCCCGTCCTGGCGCTCGCCGCCGACGCGGGCCAGGCGTCGCGCCCCGCCGCGCTCGGATCTCCGACGGTCGCGTACGGCACCGACGGGCCGGAGGTGCGCACACGCGGCCTGCAGCCGGACGCCGACACCGGCTCCTCCGACCAGGCGCCGACCGCGCTGACCGTCTCCACGCCGCAGGGCGCGGAGGAGCCGCCGCTGTTCGCCGGCGCCCAGGTGCAGGATGCGGTCTCGGAGGACCTCGCCGGCCTCGCGGCCGCGGCGTGCTCCGAGCCTTCGGCCGACAGCTGGCTCTCCGCCGGATCCACCTCGCTCGGCCAGACGAGCCTCGTGCTGCTCTCCAACCCGACCTCCGTCGACGCGACGGTCTCGCTCACCGTCTACACGGAGTCGGGGCTGGCCGACGCGCCGGGAGGCACCGGCATCACCGTGCCCGCAGGCGCGCAGAAGGTCGTCCCACTCGCGGGCCTCGCCCCCGCGGCCGTCGCCCCCGTCGTGCACGTGCAGACCACCGGCGGCCAGGTCGTCGCGACCATCCAGCAGAGCTTCGAGCAGGGCATCCAGCCGCGCGGGGTGGAGCAGGCGGGTGCGACCGGGTCGCCGTCCCGCGTCCAGCGGATCGCCGGCGTGACGATCGCGACCCTCGCGGCCGTCACCGCCGGCCAGTCGGCGGAGAGCGTCGGAGTCGACTTCCCCGCCGTCCGCATCCTCGTCCCCGGCGCCGAGGACGCGCAGGTGACCATCGGCGCGGTCGGCGAGAACGGCACCGCGGCGGGCAACTCGTACGCGCAGACCGTGAAAGCGGGCAACGTCGCCGAGATCCCGCTCGGCAACCTGAAGGACGGCAGCTACACCGTCACCGTCAACTCGTCGGTGCCCGTCGTCGCGTCGGTGCGCACCTCCGTGATCGGCAGCAAGGCGCGGGACTTCGCCTGGTTCGCCTCCTCGCCCACGGTGAGCGACAAGCAGCTGGTGGCCGTCCCGACCGGCCCGTCGCCGGTGCTGCACTTCGCGAACGCGGGGGAGAAGGATGTGCCCGTCACGGTCACGCCGGAGTCGGGCGCGCCGTTCACCGTGACAGTTCCCGCCGAGGGCGGGGCCAAGCACGCCGTCAAGCCCGGCACCTACACGGTCGAGGGCGCGAAGGGGCTCATCGCGAGCGTCAGCTTCGCGGGCGACGGGCTCTCCAGCAGCTTCGCCCTCGAACCGCCGGGACCGCTGGCCGCTCCGATCGACGTCTACCCGCGCTGACGCATCGCCGCCGTCCGATCCCGGCGTCGCTCAGAAGTGCCGGAAGCGGTCGGGGGCGAGGTCCCACGGGTCCTTGCCGAGCAGCTCGGCGACGGCGCGGAAGACGCATCCCTCGATGTACATCCTGCGGTGCAGCTCGTCGTCGCGGTGCAGCTTGGTGAGGCGCTGGATCGGCACCCGGTAGAGGACGATCCGCCGCCGCGCGTGGTCGACGTACCAGCGGTCGACGCCGTCGGTGCCCGAGTTGCCGACGGGGGTCGCCGCGACCTCGAAGTGGACGCCGGCCAGCTCCTCCGGCCAGACGCCCTTCAGGTAGTCGGCGGTGGATGCGACGGTCATGTCGAAGAAATCGATCCGGTTCTGCAGCATCGGCAGGTGCGGTCCCGTCACCGGCCCGCGTGCGCCGCGGCCGTGGCGGCTCCGCCAGCGGCTGGTGGCCGGGGGAGTGCTGCCGGTGCGGCGGTTCCTTGGCATGTCGCAATCCTACGTCGCCGGGACGCTCCGGTAATCTGAGCACGATGTTGAGCCGTCCGTGTTCCCGTGTCGCGTGTCCGCGCGACGCCGTGGCGACGCTCACCTACGTCTACGCGGACTCGATGGCCGTCCTCGGCCCGCTGAGCCTGTCCCACGAACCGCACGCCTACGACCTGTGCGCGATCCACGCCGAGCGGCTCTCCGCGCCGCAGGGCTGGCAGATCGTCCGGCACGAGGTCTTCGGCGAACTCAGGTAAGGATCGCCGCCATGAGCAGTTCCGATTCGATCGACGACATCCGAGCCGCCCTCGACCGCGTCGTGAAGACCTACGACGTGCGCGGGCTCGTCGGCAGCGGGCTGACCGAGGAGGTCGTCGCGGCCGTCGGAGCCGCGTTCGTCGACGAGATCGGCGCAGCGGGGCAGGACGTCGTCGTCGGCCACGACATGCGCGACTCCTCTCCCGGGTTCGCGGCCGCATTCGCGCGCGGCGTGCAGGCGCGCGGTGGCGACGTCGTGTCGATCGGGCTCTGCTCCACCGACGAGTCGTACTACGCGTCCGGCGCCCTGAACGCCGCGGGAGCGATGTTCACGGCGAGCCACAACCCGGCGACATACAACGGCATCAAGCTGTCCAGGGCGGGCGCCCAGGGGCTGAGCCTCGACACGGGCCTGGCGGCCATCCGCGACCGGGCTGCGGTGTACATCGCCGACGGCATCCCCTCGGTGGAGAACCCTGGCGGCTACCGCGAACAGGATGTGCTGCCGGACTACGCGGCCTACCTGCGCGGCCTGGTCGACCTCAGCGGCATCCGTCCGATCACGGTCGTCGTCGACGCGGGCAACGGGATGGGCGGGCTGACCGTTCCCGCCGTGCTCGGGCAGGCGGCGGGTCTGCCGGCGCTGCCGATCGAGATCGTGCCCATGTACTTCGAGCTGGACGGGACGTTCCCGAACCACGAGGCCAACCCGCTGGAGCCCGCGAACCTCGTCGACCTGCAGGCCGCCGTCGTCGAGCACGGCGCCGACCTCGGGCTCGCCTTCGACGGCGACGCCGACCGCTGCTTCGTCGTCGACGAGACCGGAGCCGCCGTCTCGCCCTCGGCCGTCGCCGCCATCGTCGCGCTGCGCGAGATCGACCGGGCGCGCGCGGAGGACCCCGACTCCGAGATCGTCGTCATCCACAACCTCATCACCTCGAACATCGTCCCCGAGACGATCGAGGCAGCGGGCGCCACGCCGTACCGCACGCGCGTCGGCCACTCGCTGATCAAGGCGGCGATGCGGGAGACCGGCGCCGTCTTCGGCGGCGAGCACTCCGCGCACTACTACTTCCGCGACTTCTGGAGCGCCGACAACGGGATGCTGGCCGCGATGCACCTGCTCGCCGAGTTCGGCGCACAGGACGGCCCGCTCTCCGCGCTCGCCGCCGCGTACAGCCCGTATGTGCAGTCCGGCGAGATCAACTCGACGATCGAGGACGTTCCCGCCGCGTACGCGCGCGTCGTCGAGGCCTTCACCGGTCGCGCCGAGTTCGACGAGCTGGACGGCCTGACGGTGACCGGCCTGACCGCCGAGAGCGAGCCGTTCTGGTGGTTCTCGGTGCGTCCCTCGAACACCGAGCCGCTGCTGCGCCTCAACGTGGAGGCGGCGGACGCCGCGACCATGCGGGCGATCCGCGACGAGGTGCTCGCGCTCATCCGCGCCTGAGGAAACACGTCGGACCGCGCATGCGACAATGGGCGCATGCCATCCTCCGTCACTGAAACGTCCCTGCCGTTCAAGGTCGCCGATCTCTCGCTGGCCGCAGCGGGTCGCCACCAGATCCGGCTCGCCGAGAACGAGATGCCGGGCCTGATGTCACTGCGTGAGGAGTTCGGCGAGTCGAAGCCGCTCGCCGGCGCGCGGATCGCCGGCTCGCTGCACATGACCGTGCAGACGGCGGTCCTGATCGAGACGCTGGTCGCCCTCGGCGCGCAGGTGCGCTGGGCCAGCTGCAACATCTTCTCCACCCAGGACGAGGCCGCCGCCGCCATCGCGGTCGGCCCGGACGGCACCCCGGAGTCGCCGGCGGGCGTCCCGGTCTTCGCCTGGAAGGGCGAGACGCTGGAGGAGTACTGGTGGTGCACCCAGCAGATCTTCGACTGGTCGGCCGAGGCCGCCGAGGCCGGGGCCGACTGGATCGGCCCGAACCTGATCCTCGACGACGGCGGCGACGCCACCCTGCTCGTCCACAAGGGCCGCGAGTTCGAGCTCGCCGGCGTCGTGCCGGAGGACGCGGAGGGCGACAGCCACGAGTACCGCGTCATCCTCGCAGCGCTCCGCCGCTCGCTCGCCGCATCCCCCGACCGCTGGACCCGGATCGCCGACGGCATCCTCGGCGTCACGGAGGAGACCACCACGGGCGTGCACCGGCTCTACGAGCTGGCGAAGCACGGCGAGCTGCTGTTCCCGGCCATCAACGTCAACGACTCGGTGACCAAGAGCAAGTTCGACAACAAGTACGGCATCCGGCACTCGCTCCCGGACGGCCTGAACCGCGCCACCGACGTCCTGATCGGCGGCAAGGTCGCGTTCGTCGCGGGCTACGGCGACGTGGGCAAGGGTGCGGCGGAAGCGCTGCGCGGCCAGGGCGCACGCGTCATCGTCAGCGAGATCGACCCGATCAACGCGCTGCAGGCGGCGATGGACGGCTATCAGGTGGCGCGGTTGGAGTCGGTCGCCGATCAGGTCGACATCCTCATCACCGGAACGGGCAACGTCAACGTCGTCACCTTGGACCACATCCTGAGCCTCAAGCACCTCGCGGTGGTCGCCAACGTTGGCCACTTCGACAACGAGATCGACATGGCCTCGCTGGAGGCGCTCCCCGGCGCCGAGAAGATCGAGATCAAGCCGCAGGTCCACGAGTGGCGCCTGCCGAACGGTCGCAGCGTGCTCGTGCTCTCCGAGGGCCGGCTGATGAACCTCGGCAACGCCACCGGGCACCCGAGCTTCGTGATGAGCAACTCGTTCGCCAACCAGGTGCTCGCCCAGCTGGAGCTGTACGTCTCGACCGAGAACTACCCGATCGGCGTGTACGTGCTGCCGAAGCACCTCGACGAGAAGGTGGCGCGCCTGCATCTTGCGTCCCTCGGCGTCGAGCTGACGACCTTGACCGACGAGCAGGCCGCCTACATCGGCGTGCCGGTGGACGGCCCGTACAAGGTCGACCACTACCGGTACTGATGGTGCTCGAATTCGCCGACCGGGAGCTGCCCGGCGGTCTCGTCCTCCGCGTCCGGCGCGAGGACGACGCCGCCGCGCTCGCGGCCGCGTACGCCCGCAACCGCGGCCACCTGGCGCCGTGGGATCCGACCCGCCCGGAGGAGTTCTTCACAGAGGAAGGCCAGCTGGCGCGCACCCGCGAGCTGCTCGCGCTGCGCGGCCTGGACGTCGCGCTCCCGCTCGTCATCGCCGACGGGAACGAGATCGCCGGCGGGATGGACCTCAGCAACCTGGTGCGCGGAGCGTTCCAGAGCGCGATGGTCGGCTACTGGCTGGACCGCGACCACACCGGGCGGGGACTCGCCTCCGTCGCGCTCTCGGCGCTCGTGGACGCGGCGCGCGACGACTACGGGCTGCACCGGCTGCAGGCGGCCACCCTGCTCGCCAATCACGCCTCCCAGTCCGTGCTCACCCGCGCGGGCTTCGAGCGCATCGGCGTCGCGCCCGCGTACCTCAAGATCGCCGGGCGCTGGCAGGACCACGTCCTGTTCCAGCGCATCCTGCACGACTGAGGCTCTCCTGCTCGTCCCGGTCGCTCGCCATCGCTTCCTGAGTTCTTCCCGCAACACACCGTGCGGGAGCGGGAAGAACTCCGGAACGGATGGCGCGGGGCCTGCGAGGGCGCGTCACACCTCCGCGAACGCGCGCACCGGGAACGTGCCGAAGCCCTCGACGGCGGGCGGTGCGGCGGTGAAGCGCGCGCCGCGCGCGGGCAGGTCGCCGAGCCGGGTCAGGTGCTCGACGACGTGGACGCCCGCCGCCAGCAGCAGCGAGTGCGCCGGCCGGTCGCCCGCGCCCTCGGTGTCGTCGATGTTGAGGGAGTCGATGCCCACCAGGGCGACGCCCTGATGGACCAGGTGCCGGGCGGCGTCCTCGGTGAGGTACGGTGCGCCGGTCGCGTAGGCCGGTGTGCCGAACCGGCTGTCCCAGCCGGTGTGCAGCAGCACGGCGCTCCCCGCGAGCTCGCGGTCGTAGAACGCGGTGGCGGGGATACCGCGCTCCGACGCGTCCGTGAGGTGGAAGACCTCGGCGGGCAGCCCCACCAGGGTCGCCAGGTCGAGCGACGCCAGGTCGCCGCCGTCGGCGTAGCGGTGGTACGGGCTGTCGAGGTAGGTGCCCGTGTTCCCGATCATCGTGATGATGTCCATCGCGAACTCGGTGCCCGGCGCATACCGCGACCGCGAATCCTCTCGGGTCAGGTGGGGTTCGATCACGGGAGCGGGCAGGCCCGGGTAGGTGACCAGGCCGGCGCGGATGCGGTGGCTCAGGTCGATCACGCGGCCCGCGCGCCCGGAGTCGGGTGCGGTGTCCGCCGGAGCCGTCCCGCGGCTGCCGCGGTGCTGCTCCTCGACGATCCGCACGCCCCGCAGCTCCACCGAGCCGACCAGCGCGAGCCCGAGGTGGCCGACGAACAGCCGCGCCAGCTCGTCCTCCGAGATGTCGGCCGCCGGGACGTCGAGACGGAAGCCCTCGGCGGTCAGCCCGCCCCCGTTCACGAAGGCGACGGCGGCGTCGAAGTGCGCGCGGTACTCGGGCATGCGGTCTCCTCTGTTCGGTTCTGTTCGGCGCCGGGTGGTGCTCAGCGGTCGGGGAAGGCGTGGGGGAGTCCGTCGAGGACCGGCGTCAGCCGCTGCAGCCGCTCGCGCTCGATCGCGAGGCCGGCCGCGTCGCGCTGCCGACGCAGCACGGCGACGGCGACGAGGAAGGTCTCGGCGTCGACGGGGGGCAGCGGCGACACGTAGGGTGACGCCTCCCTGGCCAGCTCGGTGCTGAGGCCGAGACGGGCGGCGGGCGTGAGCTGCGGAGCCTGACGCACGAACTGGGCGATCCGGCGCGAGAGCCGGTCCGGGAGCCGGGCGACGTCGGCCGTGGCCGCCCACCCTGCGAGGTGCGGGGCGAGGTAGAGCGGCAGGGGCTGCGCCTTCGGCACGCGCTCGAGCTGGCTGTACGTCCCCGCGAGCAGGTCGCCCAGCCGCTTCGACCGCGCGTTGAGCAGGCCGGTCAGCGCCGCGATCCCGCCCATGGTCATGAAGATCTCGAGCACGCCGACCAGTGCCCGGATGAACGCGTGCCGGAAGCCGATCGCGCCGCCGTCGTCGCGCACGATACGCGCGCCCACCGCAAGCCTGCCCAGCGACTTGCCGCGGAAGACCAGCTCGACGGTCGTCGGCAGGATCACCATCCCGAACACCAGGATCAGGATGATCAGCGCGCGCACGAGCGCCTCGTCGAGTCCGCCGCCGGTGGCGAGGACGAGCAGGATGCACCCGAGCATGACGAGGAGGGACAGCAGCCAGTCGATGATGGTGCCCGCGGCGCGCAGGATGTAGCTCGCCGGCTTCACATCCAGCGTCACGGCCTCGCCGGTCACCAGCTCGCGCTCGGCCGCCGCGTCGCGCGGACGCGGGACGGCCGACCCCTCCACGCTCTCGGTCATGGCTATCATTCAAGCAGATGGATCTCGACGCATATTCGGACGCGCACAGGGCCGACTGGGACAGGCTGGCCCAGCTGGCGAAACAGCGTCGCCTCGACGGCAGGGACGCCGACGAGTTGATCGACCTCTACCAGTCGGGGGCGGCCGACCTCTCGGCCATCCAGACGAGTGCCGGCTCCACCGCGGTGGGCGACCGGCTGTCGCTCACGCTTGCCTCCGCGCGGCTCCGGTTCACCGGCGCCGGCGCGAACCTGTTCTCCCAGATCCCGCGGTTCTTCGTGCTGCAGCTGCCCGCCGCGCTGTACCGCATCCGCTGGATCGTGCTCGCCGTGGCCGTCGCGACGGTGATCGTCGCGACGCTCTACGCCGTGTGGATCACCGGCAACCCGGATGTGCTCCGGAACCTGGGCAGCGACGCCGACCTCAAGCAGTATGTCGAGCACTCGTTCATCGACTACTACTCGAACAACCCCGCTGCGTCCTTCGCCGGGCAGGTCTGGACGAACAACGCCTGGATCGCCGCCCAGTGCATCGCGTTCGGCATCACCGGGGTGTGGGTGCCGTACGTGCTGCTGCAGAACGCGATCGGCGTCGGAACCGCCGCCGGCGTGATGTTCGCCTACGGGCACGGCGACGTGATGTTCGCGTACATCCTTCCGCACGGGCTGCTGGAGCTCACGAGCGTGTTCGTCGCCGCGGCGGCGGGCCTGCGCATCTTCTGGGCGTGGATCGCGCCGGGCGCCAGGACGCGCGGGCAGGCGCTCGCCGAGGACGGCCGCGCGCTCTTCACGGTGGCGGTGGGCTGCGCGATCACCCTGTTCGTCTCCGGCCTCATCGAGGGGTTCGTGACGCCGTCGTCGCTTCCGGTCTGGGCGAAGATCGGGATCGGCGCGCTCGCGCTCGCGGCCTTCCTCGCCTACATGCTGGTGCTCGGCCGCCGCGCGGTCCGCGCCGGCGAGACCGGCGACCTCACCGAGTACGAGGCGGGCAGTCGCCGCATCGTCGCCGGCTGACTCCGCATCCGCACACTCGCCGACCGGCGAGGGGCACGTTGTCGTCGCTTTTCGGCGCGAAAAGCGACAACAACGTGCCCTTCGGCGGGCGAAGGGCGTCGCGGCGGGCCGCTACAGGCGGCCGGCGGCCTTGAGCGCGAGGTAGCGGTCGGCGAGCGCCGGCGGCAGCTCCTCGGGCGAGCCGGTGACGACGTCGCCGCCGAGCCGCTGCACGGCGGCGGTGACCCGGCTCACATCCAGCAGCGCGCGCTCGGCGGCGGCCGCGCGGTACACCTCCTCGCGATCGCGGCGGAGCCCGGCAGCGGCGAGGCTCTCCGGATCGGTGACGCTCGCCACCACGACCAGGTGCTTCTTCGTCAGCTGCGGGAGCACCGAGAGCAGCCCGCGGGATGCGCCGGGCGCCTCGATCGAGGTCAGCAGCACGACCAGCGAGCGCTGGCTGGTGACCGCCGACACCTGCGCGGGCGCGGCCGACCAGTCCATCTCGATCAGTGCCGGCTCGATCCCCGCCATGGTGTCGACCATCCGCGAGAGCAACTCGGGACCGCTCGCGCCCTGAACGCGGCCGCGCGACATCCTGTCGTAGGCGATCAGGTCGACGCGGTCGCCCGCGCGGGTCGCGAGGGCGGCCAGCAGCAGCGCGCCCTCGAACGCCGTGTCGATGCGCGGCTCGTCGGCGACGCGGGCGGCGGAGGTCCGCGCGGTGTCGATCACGATCACCACCCGGCGATCCCGCTCGGGCCGCCAGGTGCGCACCATCACCCGCGAACCGCGCCCACCGGTGGGGTCGTGCCGTCGTGCAGTGGCTCGCCAGTCGATCGAGCGGACGTCGTCGCCGCGCACATACTCGCGCAGCGAGTCGAACTCGGTGCCCTGCCCGCGCAGCATCACGCTCGTCGTGCCGTCGAGCTCGCGCAGCCGGGCGAGCCGGGAGGGCAGGTGCTTGCGGGAGGTGAACGGCGGCAGCACGCGGATGCGCCCCGGCGCCGCGAGCGTCGCCTGACGTGCCCAGAGGTGCAGCGGACCCCAGGAGCGCACGGTCACCTCGGTGACCCTGCGCTCTCCGCGCCGCCACGGGCGAAGCGTCGCCGTCATGCGCCGGCGCTCGCCGGACGGGATCGAGATCGCGGCGCGCGTGGGCTCGGCCGCTGCCGAGGGCTCCCAGCCGTCACGCACGGTGCCGCGGATCGCGCGGCGACCGGTGTTCGTCAGGTACAGCTCGGAGACCGCGTCCGCCCCCAGCCGCACGCGGGCGGGGAGCTCGCGCCCGATCGCCAGCGCGCGCGGCGATCCCGCCAGCACGAGGTCGAGCGCCCCGAGCAGCAGGCAGAGCAGCACCCAGCCGCCGAGCGCGGCGTAGGCCGCCGCCTCCTCGCCGCCGAGCAGGGCGATCGGGACGACGCCCAGCGCCAGGAGGGCGACGAAACGTCCGGAAACGGTCATGCGCGCGGCCTAGATCGGGACCTGGACCTGCTGCACGATGGAGCGCAGGATCGCGTCGGCGCCGACCCCCTCGAGCTCCGCCTCCGGCCGCAGCTGGATGCGGTGCCGCCACACCGGCAGCAGCATCGCCTGCACGTGGTCGGGCGTGATGGAATCGTACCCGGACAGCCACGCCCACGCCTTCGCCGCCGCGAGCAGCGCGGTGGTGCCGCGCGGGCTCACACCGAGCCGCACCGACGGGCTCTGCCGCGTCGCGCGCGCCAGGTCGACGATGTAGGCGAGCACGTCGCCGTTGGCGCCGACCGAGGCCGCCGACGCGCGCGCAGCGTGCAGCTGCTCCGCGCTCAGCACCGGCGTCACTCCGGCAGCGCCGAGGTCGCGCGGATTGAATCCGGCGGCGTGCCTGCGGAGCACCTCCACCTCGCTGTCGCGCTCGGGGACGTCGAGGGTCAGCTTCAGCAGGAACCGGTCCAGCTGCGCCTCCGGGAGCGCGTACGTTCCCTCGTACTCGATCGGGTTCTGCGTCGCCGCGACGATGAACGGATCCGGCAGCCGCCGGCTCACCCCGTCCACGCTGACCTGACGCTCCTCCATCGCCTCGAGCAGGGCGGACTGCGTCTTCGGCGGCGTCCTGTTGATCTCGTCGGCGAGCAGGATGTTCGTGAACACCGGGCCCTCGCGGAAGACGAAGCCGCCCGTCTGGGCGTCGTAGACGAGCGAGCCGGTCACGTCGCCCGGCATCAGGTCCGGCGTGAACTGGATGCGCTTGGTGTCGAGGCTGAGCGCCTCGCTGAGTGAACGCACCAGCAGGGTCTTGGCGACGCCGGGCACGCCCTCCAGCAGCACGTGGCCGCGCGCGAGCAGGGCGATGATGAGCCCGGTGACCGCGCCGTCCTGGCCGACGACGGCCTTGCCGACTTCGCCGCGCACACGCGCGAGCGCTTGGCGCAGGCTCGCGGCATCGGCCGCGGGCGCCGCGGACGCGGTGGGGGATCCGGTGGTGAGGTCGGTCATGCTTCCATTCTTCCGGTCGGCCCCGGGTGTCCGGGGGAGACGGCTGCGGCGGTTGCCCGTTCGAGCTCCGCCAGGGCATCCGAGAGCGTCATGAGGTCGGCGTCGGTGCGCGGGATGTCGTCGATGAGGAGCCCGCGGACCCGTCCACGGTCGCGCCCGGTGAGGGCGGCCACCGCGTCGATCACGTCGTCGGCCGTGCTCGCGCGGGAGAGCCCGGCGAGCCCGGCGAGCCGCCCGATCGCACCGATGCGGAGGGCGTCGACCGCGCGCAGCCGCGCCGACGAGCGCTGGTAGAGCCGCGCGCGCCCCTCCCTGGTCTCGCCCGCTCGGACGACGACCGGGAGGCTCTCCACGACGAGCGGCCCGAACCGTCGCCCCCGCCACACTGCGGCCGCGACGAACACGAGCAGCAGGAGCAGGACGACCGGAGTCACCCATCCCGGCGTGAGCGCGGCGAGGTCCGGCGGCCCGGTGACCGGCCGGTCCAGCAGACCGGGGAGGTACCAGACCAGCGTGCGGTGGCCGCCGAGCAGGTTCAGGCCGAGCGCGGCATTCCCCTCGCGCTCGATGCCCTCGTTCGTGAAGAGGGCGGCCGAGCCGACCAGGTAGACCGTGCGGCCGTCGAAGCCTGTGCGGACCAGGGAGGCGCCGCCGTGATCGTCGACGAAGCACGACGCCGCGTCGTCCTGGGCGCGGAAGGAGCCGGGCGAGACGGCATCCTTCGTGTTCGCGGTGGCGCGCGGGTCGATGCGTTCGGCACGCTGTGCTGCGGAGACGCCGCATCCTGCGTCGACGACGCCGCCGGGCGCTCCGGCGGCGCGGACGCCGGGGGCCAGCGTCTGCAGCGCCTGGAAGTCCGGCTCGACGACGACAAGCGTGTTCGCGACGGAGCTGAGCTGGTCGTACCCGTCGGACGGGAGGTTGCCCGAGGGGTCGTAGACGAGCACGGTGGTGTCGTCGCCCGCGACGTCGCGCACCTCGTCGAGCGAGCCGGCGGAGTGGACCGTGACGCCGTGCTGGCCGAGCACCTGGGCGAGCGCCTTCCCGCCCACGGGTGCGGCGTTCCCCGCGTCCAGGGCCGTGCCGCCGGCGTTCCCGCGACCGGAGAGCAGGATGCCGCCCAGCGCGACGAGCACGGCGATGGCGCCGAGCACGATCCAGGGGACGGCGCGGCGCGACGTCTGCCGCACCGTCGGCGAGACCGCGACCGCGACGTCGGGGCGCGTCGGTGTCGCCTGTGCCGTGCGTGTCGTCGTCACGCGGGCACCGCCTGCTGCGCCGGGCGGACCTGCTGCAGCCGCGCATCCAGGGCGACCAGGAGCTGGTAGCGGGACTCGGTGCCGGGCCGGTCGAGGTAGCGGACGTCGTCGAAGGCCATCGCCGCCGTCCGCAGCTGCTCGCCTTCCTGCGGCGCGACGGCGGCGGCCCGCACGGCGAACTCCGTCGCGGTGGTGCCAGGGGTGACGCGCACGAGCGTGCGCTCGTCGAGGCCGACCGCGATCGCGCGGAACTGCTCCTCGATCGCCGTCACCCAGTCGGCGGCGCGTGCCGCGGCCGCCGCTGAGGCGCGCAGCTCGGCTGCGGTGCGGGTGTCGTCGGATCCGAGCACCGGCCGTCGCGCGTCCGCCGAGCGGCGGTTGGCGCGCGGTCGCCCGAAGACAACGAACGCGACGACGATGAGCGCGGCGACGAGCGCGACGACGACGGCCAGCAGAACCGGGCCGGCGTCACCGGTCGGGCCGGAGAAGAGGGACTGGATCCAGTCCAGCACCGCCTTCGAGGCGAGGTCGAACCAGGTCGGCTTCGCGGTCTGGTACTCCGGCTTGGTCAGCTCGGTGCGGATCCACTCCTGGGCGTCCGGCGAGCTGGGGTCGACCGGGATGTCGAGGCGCACGGCGCTCAGGCGCCCGGCCAGGGCGTGCTGGGCGCGGCCGGTGCCGCCGGGGCGGGCTGCGTGAACGGATCGGGGAGGTCCTGGCCCGTCTGGCGCGCCTCGACGAAGCGCACGAGCTCGAGGTCGAGACCCTCCTTGCGCATCCGCAGGTCGATGTAGATGAGCGCGACGGCGGCGGTCTGCACGACGCTGCCGATGGCGCCGATGATCGCGCCGACGATGCTCGAGACGAGAGTGATGCCCAGCTGGCCGGCCACGACGGCCGAGAAGCTCGACGGGTCCTGCGTGCTCAGCGACGTGGGCGCGAAGATGCCGCCGAGCATCCCGCCGACGAACGAGAACGGCACCGTGATGATCTGGGTGACCGCGTAGACGATGAGCCAGATCAGCGCGATGACGCCGAAGGTGCGCCAGAAGTTGCGGTTCGTCAGCCGCCACGCGCGGACGATCGCCGCCCCCAGCGGGAGCCGTTCGATCACGATGGCGCTGGGCACGATCGCGAGCTTCGTGTTGATCCACACGGCGACGGCGATGAGGCCGAGCCCGCCGACGAACCCGGCGAGAACCGCTCCGACGACGCCGGCCGGTCCGCCGAGCGCGGCGAGGGCGACGACGACGCCGACGACGAGCGCGATGGCGAGGAGCCAGGCGAGCGCGAACAGGAATGTGTAGCCGATCAGGGTCCCGACGCGTCCGCGGACGAAGCGCCAGAGCGCCCGGAAGGTGAGCTTGTCGCCGAGGGTCTCTCGGGCGACCTCGCTCACGATCACGCCCTGAAGGACCGCGGAGAACACCGTGGAGATGACGATGGACAGCACGCCGAGCACGATCGAGCCGCCGATCGCGCCCGCGGTGATGGCATCCTGCTCTCCCGCCTCTGCGTTGGCGATGCGCTGGAAGAGGAACGCGACGCCGGCGGTGATCAGCACCGACACGACGATCGTCGGGACGCCCTGCAGCAGCAGCGCGGCGCCCACGGTGATCCGGGGGTTCCGGCGCAGCGCCTGGAACGGCGCGCCGATCAGGGTGCCGAAGGCGAGCGGACGCAGCGGGATGAGCCCGGGCTTCGGCGGCGGGGCCCAGCCGGGCTGGGCGCCGGGGGTCGCGTTCGGCTGCTGCCAGCCGTAGCCGGGCGGCGGATAGCCGGGCTGCTGGTACCCGCCCTGCGGGTAACCGGGCTGCTGGTAGCCGCCCTGCGGGTACCCGCCGTACTGCGGAGCAGCGGGGGGCGTCTGCGGCGCGTACTCGCCGTACCGGGGGAGGGGCGGGACGGGAGGCTGCGCGTCCGGGCGCTGCCCGCCGACTGCGCCGGCGCCCGCGTCGTTCTCGTTCGAGCCCGGCGCCCGCCAGGTCTGGTCGTCGCTCACGTACGTGCCTCTCATCCCCCGTGTGGTGCGCTGATCCCATGCTGGCACATCCGTCGTTCCGGCGATGCCCCGCCCACAGGGCACGTCGGGCGGGCATTCAAGGCTCGCGCAGACGACTCGACTACGCTTGTGCCGTTGCAGCCGCGGCGCGCGCCGCCCGAGAGGGGTTCAAGGAAACTCGCACATGACTAGTCGCATCCTGGTGGTCGACGACGACACCGCCCTCGCCGAGATGATCGGCATCGTGCTGCGCACCGAGGGATTCGACCCCGTCTTCTGCGAGGACGGCTCCGAGGCGCTTGACACCTTCCGCGCCAGCAAGCCCGACCTCGTGCTGCTCGACCTGATGCTCCCCGGCATCGACGGCATCGAGGTCTGCAGCCGGATCCGCGCTGAATCCGGCACGCCCGTCATCATGCTCACGGCCAAGTCCGACACCGCCGACGTCGTCAAGGGCCTGGAGTCCGGCGCGGACGACTACATGGTCAAGCCGTTCAACCCGAAGGAGCTGGTGGCGCGCATCCGCACCCGGCTGCGGCCCGCGCCCACCGCGCCCGCGGCGGAGCAGCTGCGCGTCGGCGACCTCGTGGTCGACGTCGCCGGACACGAGGTGCGCCGCGGCGACACGCGTATCGCGCTCACCCCGCTCGAGTTCGACCTCCTCCTCGCCCTCGCGTCGAAGCCGCAGCAGGTCTTCACCAGGGAGATGCTGCTCGAGCAGGTCTGGGGCTACCACTACAAGGCGGACACCCGCCTCGTGAACGTGCACGTGCAGCGGCTGCGCGCCAAGGTGGAGCAGGACCCGGACAACCCGAAGATCGTCATGACCGTGCGCGGGGTCGGCTACCGCGCCGGCGCGGCGACGTAGCAACGGGGACGTCGGCATGCGCTTCCGATGGCCGGATAGGGAGTGGTGGCGGCTGGTGCCGTCCCGTCTCGCGCGCCTCTGGAGGCGGTCGCTGCAGCTGCGGACGGTGGCCATCACGCTTCTGCTGACCGGCGTCGCGATCCTGGTGACGGGTATCTACATGGCGCTCTCGATCAGCAACGACCTCTACCAGTCCCGCCTCGACGAGGCGCTCCGAGACTCCAGCAGGGCGACGACGGCGGCGCAGTCAACGCTCAACGCCTCCGACCTCTCCGCCTCCGACAGCGGCAAGAACCTGCTGAACACCGCTCTGCAGACCGTGCAGTCGTCGACCTCCAGCCGCCTGGTCGCCGCCTACCGCGTCCCCGGTCAGGATACCGGCGTGCTCGCACCGCCGGACCGGGGCAGCCCGGCACTCAACCCGGTGATCTCGCCCGCCCTGCGGGAGAAGGTGCAGAAGGGCGGGACGAAGCAGTTCTTCCAGTCGGTCGCACTCCCGGCAGGGGGCGGCGCGACCGACCCCGGCATCGTCGTCGGCACCCAGCTGACCCTCCCGTCGTACGGACGCTACGAGCTGTACATCGGCTACAACCTGCGCGACTCCGAGAACACCCTCTTCTTCGTCCAGAACACGCTGCTCCTCGCAGGCCTCGCGCTCATCGTCCTGATCGGGGCGATCACCTGGGTGATCGTCCGTTTCGTGGTGGAGCCCATCCGGGTCGCGGCCCGCACGAGCGAGCGGCTCGCGGCGGGCGACCTCGCCGTGCGCATCCCGGAGCGCGGGGAGGACGTGTTCGCCTCCCTCGCCCGATCGTTCAACGGGATGGCCGACAGCCTGCAGAACCAGATCAACCAGCTCGCGACGCTGTCGCAGCTGCAGCAGCGATTCGTGTCCGATGTCTCGCACGAGCTGCGCACCCCGTTGACCACCATCCGCCTCGCCGGAGACGTGATCTACGACCAGCGGGACTCGTTCCCGCCGGCGACGGAACGCACCGCCGAGCTCCTGCACACCCAGATCGAGCGCTTCGACCGGCTGCTCTCGGACCTGCTCGAGATCAGCCGCTACGACGCCGGATCGGTCGCGCTCGAACCGGAGCCGACCAACCTCGTCCGGCTCGCGGAAGACGTGGTGGACGAGCTGCGCACCCTCGCGGAACAGAACGGCATCCAGCTGCGGTTGGACGCCCCCGGCGGCTACTTCGACGTCGGGATGGACCCGCGGCGCATCCGCCGCATCGTGCGCAACCTCGTCGGCAACGCGATCGAGCACGGCGAGGGCAAGCCCGTGGTCGTCACGGTCGACAGCAACGAGACGGCGGTGGCGCTCACGGTCCGCGACTACGGCATCGGGATGAGCCAGCAGGACGTCAACCACGTCTTCGACCGCTTCTGGCGCGCCGATCCCAGCCGCAAGCGCACGCTCGGCGGCACCGGACTCGGGCTCGCGATCTCACTGGAGGACGCCACCCTGCACTCCGGCTGGCTGCAGGTGTGGTCGATGCCGGGACAGGGCTCGTCGTTCCGACTGACGCTGCCGCGCATCCACGGCAAGGAGATCTCCGCGTCCCCGCTGCCGCTGCCCCCGATCGACGCCGGCTGGGTGCCGAGGGCCGAGCCGGATCCGGCCGCCGCGGTCGACGACGGCGCTCGCGAGAGAGCGCTGCCGGGGAAGGAGGCGCACGCATGAACCACCGCCGTCCCCGCTCGCGCGCCCGACTGGCCGCCGCGGCGCTCGCCGCCGGGCTGGCGCTCGCCCTCGCCGCGTGCGCGAGCATCCCCGACTCCGGGCCGGTGCAGGAGGGGCGCGCCGTCACCCAGGTGAACGATCCGCTCGACCTCGACTTCAACCCGTCGCCGCCCGAGGACGGCGCGACGCCGCAGCGCATCGTGCAGGGCTTCATCGACGCGGCGTCCAGTCCGAAGAACAACTTCGAGATCGCCCGCGAGTACCTCACGACGTCCATGGCGTCGTCCTGGAAGCCGGACGAGTCGGTCACGGTCGACGACGGCAGGAACCGCGTGTACGACCATCAGGCGAACCAGTGGAGCGTGCGAGTCAACCCGCTCGCCAACGTCGACAGCGTCGGCGCGTACCACCCGGTCACCAGCACCGCACCCGTCAGCCTCAGCTACGAGCTGACGAAGGAGGACGGGCAGTGGCGGATCGCCGTGGCGCCGAACGGGGTCGTCATCGACGACCCGACGTTCCGCGCGGTGTATTCGCAGCAGAACCTCTACTTCTTCAGCCCCGGCTACGGATACCTGGTTCCGGACGCGCGCTGGTTCCCTGCCCGGGTGGCCGCGGCGGCGACGCGGGTCGTCAGTGCCGTGCTCGCCGGTCCGGCGAAGTGGCTGAACGGGGCCGTGGTCAGCGCGTTCCCGCAGGGCACGCAGCTCGCCGTGCCGTCGGTCACGACGTCCGGAGGCGTCGCGCACGCCGACCTCAGTTCGGAGGCCGGCCAGGCCGACCAGCTGCAGCTGCAGCGCATGCAGCTCCAGCTCGAGCAGAGCCTCGGCTCGCTGGCGAGCTCGGTGCAGCTCTCGATCGAGGGCAACGTGCAGCAGATCCCGCCGCTGAACGACGGGTCCGCGCCGATCCAGGATCCTCCGGTCGATTCGCACCCGATCGTCTACCGGGGCACGAGCTTCGGCCTGTCGTCGGGGTCGTCGATCACCGATCTCAGCGGGCTGAGCGACAAGGTCGTCGCACTCGCACCGACGGCCGTCTCGGTGAACGCCGCCCGCGACGAGGCCGCCGTGCTCGCGAAGGGCGGCGCCGCCTACCTGGTCAAGAAGTCCGGGGATCCCATCCGGGTCGACTCCCGCCGCGGCCTCATCGCCCCCGCGATCGACAACGACGGCTGGCTGTGGTCGGTGCAGGGCTCGGCTCCCGGTGGACTGCTCGTCTCGTCCTCGTCCGGCGGCCTCCACCCGGTGAAGGCGGACTGGCCCGGCGCGACCGCGATCACCTCGCTCGCCGTCTCCAGGGACGGCTCGCGGGTGGTCGCCCTTCTCACGACGGCCTCGGGTCCGACCCTCGTCGCGGCCGGCGTCCTGCGCGGCAGCGGAGGAGTGCCGACCGAGCTGACCCAGCCGGTCGAGCTCGGACTGGGCGACGGCACGCCGGTCTCGGTCACCTGGACGAGCGACCTCAAGGTGGCCGTGCTCAGCTCCACCAACGGGGACGCGACCAGCATCGCGGAGCAGACCATCGGCGGCACGATGACGAGCACGGCCGGTCCGGCGGCCGGCCGGGTCATCGTCGGGGCGGGCGGCCTTTCGCGCTATCTCGTCCTGGCGGCCGACGGCACCCTGCAGGCACCGACCGGCACCGGCTGGCAGACGCAGACCGACAAGGTGGGCGCGGTCGCCGTCCAGATGGGGCAGCCGTAGGGCGTGCGCGGGCGCGCGTCTCCCGTTCTCAACTCCGGAGCTTTCGGGCGGATTGCGGGGCGATGTCCGTGACTCCGGACCTGTGAACGGCGAGTCGCGCGGAACGTCCGGAGTTACCGGCGAGCCCGAACTCATCCACAAGAGTCATCTGGTGAAGCCTTCTCCACAGATCCGCAGGAGCCGCGGACGGCGGTGATCGCGTGCCGCGATGCTCGTCCCATGACAACGACGAATCTCCTCCCGCCGGCCGTCCACGACGCACTGCTCGATGCGGCAGCGATCCTGCTCCCCGTCCGCTGCGCCGGTTGCGCGGCACCCGACCGCGCCGTGTGCGACCGCTGCTCCCTGGCCCTCGAGGCGCACCCGAGCCGGACCGAGCTCGGCTCGCTCGGGGTGTGGGCGGCTCTGGACTATGAGGGCGTCGCCCGCGCGGTGCTCCTGGCCTACAAGGAGAGGGGGCGCACCGACGCCGCGCCGGCCCTCGCCGCTGCGCTGCGACCCGCGGTCGTGGCCGCGCAGCGGGAGCACGCCGCGGTCACCGCGGCGACGGCGGCGACCGCGGAGACTGCGGATCCGCGGCCATCGGCCCGGGGCTCGGCACTGCTCCCGGTGCTCATCCCGTCGACCCGGCAGGCATGGCGCACGCGTGGGTACCATCCGACCGGCCTGGTGCTCGCCCGCTCGCGGATCCTCGTCCCGCCGCTGTGGCACGCGCTGCGGCTGACCAGGCAGACGGCCGACCAGGCTGGGATGAGCGGGGCGGCACGCGCGGCCAACCGCGAGGCCAGCATGGTCGCGAGCCCGCGCCTGCGCGGCCGCGCGTGCCTGCTGGTCGACGACATCGTCACCACGGGCGCGACCCTACTCGAAGCGGCCAAAGCGATCCGCAGCGCGGGCGGCACGGTGGCCGGAGCGGCGGCGATCGCGCGCACCCCGCTGCGTTCGGGCTGATGCTCAGGGAACACCCAGCGGAGTCACCGGGAATGCCGCCTGTTTTCCGGTTCCGTATCCGGAGGGGGAGCACTACGGTAGTCGAAAAGGCGCGAGCGATCCGCCCTTCGTGATCCGGGCGGACGTCACGCCCGATCAGGGAGGTCTCCATGGACATCAACATCGTCGGACGCAACCTGGGAATCACTGATCGCTTCCGTGAATACGCGACCGAGAAGTCGGACAAGGTCGCGCATCTGGCGGAGCGGGCCATCTCCTTCGAGATCAAGGTCAGCCGCCACAACGAGAAGCTCGGATCCCAGAACGGCGACGACCGGGTCGAGTTGACGCTCGTCGGACCGAGGGCCGTCGTACGGTCCGAGGCGACGGGGACCGACAAGTACGCCGCGTTCGACATCGCGCTCGGGAAGCTTCTCGAGCGTGTCCGGAGAGCCAAGGACAGGCGCAAGGTGCATCGCGGGCAGCATCGCCCGACGTCCCTGCGCGAGGCGAGCACGGACGGCTTCAGCGCGGTCGGCCTCGCAGCGGCGCCCGTGTCGGTGCTCGACCAGGTCCGCACCGGGAGCACACCCGTGGTCTCCGACGAGCAGGCGGAGGCGGTGGAGGCGGACGAGGAGTACTGCCCGGTCGTGATCCGCCACAAGGTGTTCGCCAGCGTCCCGATGACGGTGGACGACGCGCTCTACTACATGGAGCTCGTCGGGCACGACTTCTACCTGTTCGTGGACCAGGAGACCAAGCGACCGAGCGTCGTCTACCGCCGCAAGGGCTGGGACTACGGCGTGATCGCGCTGGACGACGAGGCCGAGGAGCTGCAGGAGGTGGCGACGGCGGAGCGCAAGCTCGGCTGAGAGACGCAGAACACGCGCCGATGGTGTGCGCCCGGGCGGCGCACACCATCGGCGTCCTTTTTGGCGGCGTCCTTCTGCCCGCGCGTGCGGCGGCCTCGGAGCGGCCTTTCAGCTTCCGCTGGACCCGCTCTGCGGCTGAGCAAGTACGATGTCCCTATCGTCGGCGGAGTCTGCCGTCGTCGTGCGCCCGCCGGGGCGCGGGCATCATCGGCCCGACCGAGCAAAAGTGGAGTGCATCAGTGGCCTCAGTTCTTGAAAAGGTTCTCCGTGTCGGGGAGGGGCGCACCCTCCGTCGTCTGGAGGCTTACGCGCGAGCCGTCAACGCCCTCGAGGACGACTTCAGCGCGCTCACCGACGAAGAGCTCATGCACGAGACCGTCGAGCTGCGCGAGCGCTACAGCAACGGGGAGTCGCTCGACGACCTGCTGCCGGAGGCGTTCGCAGCGGTCCGCGAGGCGTCCAAGCGGACGCTCGGCATGCGTCACTTCGACGTGCAGATCATGGGCGGCGCCGCGCTTCACCTCGGCAACATCGCCGAGATGAAGACCGGTGAGGGCAAGACCCTCGTCGCCACGACGGCCGCGTACCTGAACGCGATCACCAGCCGCGGCGTCCACATCGTCACGGTCAACGACTATCTCGCCAGCTACCAGTCGGAGCTCATGGGCCGCGTCTTCCGCGCGCTCGGGATGAGCACCGGCGTCATCCTCTCCGGCCAGACCCCGGAGGAGCGCCGCGAACAGTACGCAGCGGACATCACCTACGGCACGAACAACGAGTTCGGCTTCGACTACCTGCGTGACAACATGGCCTGGCAGGCCAGCGACATGGTGCAGCGCGGACACTACTTCGCCATCGTGGACGAGGTGGACTCGATCCTGATCGACGAGGCCCGCACCCCGCTCATCATCTCCGGGCCGTCCTCCGGTGAGGCGAACCGCTGGTTCAACGAGTTCGCGTCGCTCGCCAAGCGGCTCACCCCCGAGGTCGACTACGAGGTCGACGAGAAGAAGCGCACCGTCGGCGTGCTGGAGCCCGGCATCGAGAAGGTCGAGGACTACCTCGGCATCGAGAACCTGTACGAGTCGGCGAACACCCCCCTGATCTCGTTCCTCAACAACGCCATCAAGGCGAACGCCCTCTTCAAGCGCGACAAGGACTATGTCGTGATGAACGGCGAGGTGCTGATCGTCGACGAGCACACCGGTCGCATCCTGGTCGGCCGCCGCTACAACGAGGGCATCCACCAGGCCATCGAGGCCAAGGAGGGCGTGGAGGTCAAGGCCGAGAACCAGACCCTCGCCACCGTCACGCTGCAGAACTACTTCCGCCTCTACAAGAAGCTCTCCGGCATGACCGGTACCGCCGAGACCGAGGCCGCCGAGTTCATGAGCACCTACAAGCTCGGCGTCGTCCCGATCCCGACGAACAAGCCGATGCAGCGCAAGGACCAGTCTGACCTGGTCTACAAGAACGAGAAGGCGAAGTTCGATCAGGTGGTCGAGGACATCGTCGCTCGGCACGAGAAGGGCCAGCCTGTCCTCGTCGGCACCACCAGCGTCGAGAAGAGCGAATACCTCTCGCGGCTGCTCGCCAAGAAGGGCGTGCGCCACGAGGTGCTGAACGCGAAGAACCACGCGCGCGAGGCCGCGATCGTCGCCCAGGCCGGACGCCTGGGCTCCGTCACCGTCGCGACCAACATGGCGGGACGTGGAACGGACATCATGCTCGGCGGCAACGCCGAGTTCCTCGCCGTCGCCGAGATGAACGCCCGCGGACTCTCTCCGGTCGAGACGCCGGAGGAGTACGAGGCCGCCTGGGACGGCGTCTTCGCCGACGTGAAGGCGAAGGTGGACGAGGAGGCCGCGAAGGTGATCGAGGCCGGAGGTCTCTACGTGCTCGGCACCGAGCGCCACGAGTCCCGACGGATCGACAACCAGCTGCGCGGTCGTTCCGGACGTCAGGGCGACCCGGGCGAGAGCCGGTTCTACCTCTCGCTCACGGACGACCTGATGCGCCTGTTCAACGCGGGCGCCGCCGAGAGCCTGATGGGCAGGACGAGCGTCCCGGACGACATGGCGATCGAGTCGAAGGTCGTCAGTCGCGCCATCCGCAGCGCGCAGTCGCAGGTCGAGGCGCGCAACGCCGAGATCCGCAAGAACGTCCTCAAGTACGACGACGTCCTCAACCGCCAGCGCGAGGCGATCTACAGCGACCGCCGGCACATCCTCGAGGGTGACGACCTGCACGAGCGTGTGCAGAAGTTCCTCACCGACGTCGTCGACGACATCCTCGACCAGCACACCGGCGAGGGCAGCGGGGACGACTGGGACTTCGACGCGCTCTGGGCCGAGCTGAAGACCCTGTACCCGGTCGGCGTCTCCATCGACGAGGTCATCCAGGAGGCGGGCAACAAGGGCCGGATCAACCGGGACTTCATGCGCCGCGAGATCCTCTCGGACGCCAAGATCGCCTACCAGAAGCGCGAGGAGTCCCTGGGCTCGCCCGCGATGCGCGAGCTGGAGCGCCGCGTCGTGCTCTCCGTGATCGACCGCCGCTGGCGCGACCACCTCTACGAGATGGACTACCTGAAGGACGGCATCGGCCTGCGCGCGATGGCCCAGCGCGATCCCCTGGTGGAGTACCAGCGCGAGGGCTACGCGATGTTCCAGCAGATGATGGGCGCGATCCGCGAGGAGACCATCGGCTTCCTGTTCAACCTGGAGGTGGAGGTCAACCAGGCTCCCGGCGAGGTCGAGTCCCCGGCTGTCGCGGCCAAGGGCCTCACCCCCGCCGAGAACGAGCCTCGTCTCAGCTACTCGGCTCCCGGCGAGCAGGGCGAGGTCGAGGTGCGCAACCAGCGCGGCCAGATCGAGCAGGCCGCCACCGCGCGCGCCCAGCGCCAGCAGCAGCAGTCGGCGCCGGCCGCCGAGGCGCCCGCGCAGGGGGCGACCCAGCGCGGCGCGTTCGGCCAGCGTGTGCAGGGCGACGAGGCCCCGGTCAACCGGGCCGAGCGTCGGGCGCAGGCGAAGAAGCGCTGACGACGCAGGAGTGAACGGTGCGGCGGCCCCGGCGGGGCCGCCGCACCGGCGTTTCCGCACGGTTCGAACTTTCGGACGATGCCGGCACGACCGCGGCACGCGAGGCTGGAACCATGAAGCTCTCGTTCGTCGCCGCCTCCGTCTATCTCGCCCTCGGCATCGCCTCCGGACTGTTCTACCGGGAGTTCACGAAGGCCAACGACGCGGCCGACGGCGTCGCCACCCAGCTGAGCGTCGTGCACACCCATCTGCTCGTCCTCGGCTTCGTGGTGTTCCTGATCGTGCTCGTGCTCGACCGGATCTTCGCGATCGCGCGTGGCCCGCTCTTCCACTGGTTCTTCTGGACGTACAACGCCGGCCTTCTGCTCACCACCGCGATGATGGTGGTGCACGGCTCGCTGACGGTGCTGGGGGAGCAGAGCTCATCGGCGATCGCCGGCATCGCGGGGATGGGCCACATCCTGCTCACGATCGCGCTCGCGCTCCTGATGACGTCGCTGGGCCGGCGGATCTTCGGCCTGGGGTCGCGGGCGAACACCGCCATCACAGCACCGTGATCGCGGTCGCGCGCCAGCGGGAGCGGTGACGCTCGAGCCGCATCGCGATCGCCCGGGAACGTGCACGCTCGTGGACGACCACGACCGCCTCGACCGTCGCCTCGTCGAGCGTGCAGAGGTGCGGGACGCCGATGCGCACCCGGGGACGCATCGCCCGCGCGCCCGTCGCACGGCGCGCGCGGCCGGCGATGACCGTCCGCCGCATCAACTGGACGAACACGGCGTCGCTGATCCAGCGTGCGATGTGGTCGAGCGATCGCGCGCCGGCGATGATCTCGACCACGCAGAGCGCCAGGTTGGCGCACAGCAGGCCGGGATCGCGGTCGAGAACGGCCTCCGTCGTCGGCACGAGGGACAGGGCGGGCGTCGTGACCTGGTCGGCGTCGTCGGCGCCGTCGGCCGGTTCCGCCACGCCGACGTCCGCATCCCTCTCGATGCCGATGCTGCTTTGCATGACCCCTCCTCCAGACCTCGCGCGTCCCCGGCGCGGCGAGCCTCACTCAACCAGCGCCCCCGCCGCCGTGACCAGAGCCCGAACGCGGGTGTGGATCGGCGTCCGCCTACACTTGAGGGGTGTCGACGCTCAGTGATCTCGTTCATGCCCAGGGACGCTCCTCCGAGGACGATGTCGAATGGCTCCACGGTCTCGTCGGCGACTGGCAGCTGCTCGCCGACCTTGCGTTCGCGGACATCGTGCTGTGGGTTCCGACGACCGATGACGACTTCGTCGCCGTGGCGCACGCGCGCCCGTCGAGTGCCGCGACGCTCTTCTACCGCGACTTCGTCGGCCAGCGGATCAAGCCGGAGTGGCGCCAGCAGGTCACGGACGCCTACCGCACCAAGGAGATCATCGACACCTCGGCGCCCGACTGGTACGAGGAGACGCCGACCCGCGTGCGCGCCGTCCCGGTCATCCGCCGGCTGACGGTGCACTCGCCCGACACCGCGGACGAGCCCGTCGCCGTGATCACCCGGCACACCAATCTCAGCGAGGCGCGCACCCCGAGCCGCCAGGAGCTCACCTTCAACGACTGCGCGAACGACCTGTTCAACATGATCGCGACCGGCGACTTCCCCGACCTCGGCGCGCCCGCCGCGCCGCGCAGGGGTGCCCCTCGCGCCGCCGACGGCCTCATCCGGCTGGACGTGGACGGCACCACCACCTTCGCGAGCCCAAACGCCCTGAGCGCCTTCAACAGGATGGGCTTCACCGGTGAGCTCGAGGGCGAGTCGCTCGCCACCGTCACGACGGGTCTGCTCGCCGGCACCATCACCGTCGACGAGTCGCTGCCGCTGGTCGTGACCGGCCGGGCGCCGTGGCGGACCGACATCGAGGCGCGCGGGGTGACGGTGTCGCTCCGCGCCATCCCGATCCGCAACCGGGGCGAGCGGGTCGGCGCCATCGTCCTCTGCCGCGACGTGTCCGAGCAGCGCCACCAGGAGCGCGAGCTGATCACCAAGGATGCGACCATCCGCGAGATCCACCACCGGGTGAAGAACAACCTCCAGACGGTCGCCTCGCTGCTGCGCATCCAGGCGAGGCGGACGCACTCCGAGGAGGCGCGCGAGGCGCTCAGCCAGGCCATGCGCCGCGTCGCCGCGATCGCCGTCGTCCACGACACCCTCTCGACGGGCCTCGCGCAGATCGTCGACTTCGACGACGTGTTCGATCGCGTGCTGCTGCTCGTCGCCGAGGTCGCCGCGAGCCACACGACCACGGTGCATCCCAAGAAGTCCGGCACCTTCGGGTCGCTGCCGAGCGAGTACGCGACGCCGCTCGCGCTCGCGCTCACCGAGCTCGTGACCAACGCGGTGGAGCACGGCCTGGCGGGGCGCGAGGGCCAGGTCGAGATCATCGCGCACCGGTCGTCCGACTCGCTCACCGTCAAGGTCGTCGACAACGGCTCCGGCCTGCCCGAGGGCAAGGTCGGAAGCGGGCTCGGCACGCAGATCGTGCGCACCCTCATCCAGGGCGAGCTGGGCGGCGCGATCGACTGGCACACGATGATGGGACAGGGCACCGAGGTCACCATCGAGGTGCCGCTGCGCTATCTGACGAAGGCCTGACGAACGCGTCGCTTCCGAGCGGAATGTCCAGCGGGCCGGCTGCGGCGAATCGTCGCGGCGGACGAATCGTCGCCGTGTTGACAGGCACCGGTGGGGTGCCGGAAGAATGGTCGGCCGTGACCACTGCCGATGCATCCCACCAGAACGTCCGCCGTCCCTCGATCGCCCTCGATGGCAAGTCGTTCGACATGATCTCGTCGACCTCGAGCGCCGTGGATGCCGCCGCGCCCACCCGGTTCCTGTACCGCGAGGCGGACGGTGTGCTGTGGGGCGACTACACCGGCGACACGGTGACCGTCGGCCGGTTCGTGGGCCGCCGCGAGGACGACGAGCTGCACATCTCGTTCGTGCACCGCGGAGTGGACGGGAGCACCGCGCAGGGCTCGGCGGTCTCGCAGGTGAGCATCGACGAGACGGGGCGCCTCGTCCTCACCGAGCGCTACGCGACGCCGGACGGCGCGGAGCACATCTCGGTCTGCCGCGAGGTCGGCTGAGCGCGGCGAGCTGCGCGCCGCGCGCCTGCATCCCGGGAAAAGGACCCGGTCAGCGGCGTTTCCGTTCCGCGTGCAGGCGCTCGGCGCGCTGATCGCTGGTGCGCACGAAGCGCGTCATCCCCATCCGCTCGCCGGAGGCCTGCAGGGTGTCCGACACCGGCTCCGGCAGGCGCAGCGAGACCTGCGCCGAGTACTCGTCCATCAGGAAGACGGTGACGGTGGCCTTGATCGACGGCCACTGCGCAAGCCGGGTCGCGACGAGATTGTGGATGGCTGACACCCCGCTCGCGCGCACCAGCAGCATCGCGTCGTGCTCGCCGGTCATCACCGTGAAGTACTCCAGTTCGGGCAGCGTCTCCACGCGGGCTCGGAAGTCGGCCCACTGGCTCTGCCGCAGCGTCACGAAGACCAGCGCCGCCACGCTGAGACCGACCGCCTGCGGGTCGATGTCGGCGTGGATCCCGCGGATCACACCGTCGGAGACGAGCGCTTCGTAGCGCGCATAGGCGTTGGAACGGGAGATCCCCAGCTGCTCGGCGAGGGCGGCGATGGAGATCCGGCCGTCCTCGCGCAGGAGTTCGAGCATCTTCAGATGCGTCTCGTCGAGTTCCATGCGCCCTCACATTCGTCCAACCGGGGTCGATTCATCCCCACTGTTTGGAGATAATATGCCGCGCAGCGGGGAGGTGGCTACATTTTGTTCCGCTGAATTGGTCGTGAGTTGACACTCCGTTCCGCGACCCAGTACTTTCACACCTAACCTTCCAACCGAGACCAAAGGGGTCACCCGTGTCCCACTCCCTGCGTCGCGCGGCCGTCGTCGGCCTCGCCGTGGCCAGCGCGCTCGTGCTGAGCGCCTGCTCCGGCACCTCCTCCAGCTCCTCCTCCGCCGGGAAGTCGATCGTGGTCGACGCCTCGTTCGACCTGAAGACGGCCGACCCGAACCGCGAGTACGAGACCACCGGCGGCATCGTCGCGCACGCCCTCTACCAGACGCTGCTCACCTTCGACGGCTCCGATGTCTCGAAGCCGGTCGACGGCCTCGCCAGCTACACGATGTCGTCGGACAACAAGGTCATGACCTTGACGATGAAGGACGGCGGCGTCTTCTCGGACGGGTCGAAGATCACCGCCGACGACGCGCTGTTCTCCCTCAAGCGGGTGCAGGGCATCAAGGGCAACCCCTCGTTCCTGCTCGACGGCATCACCGTCGCCAAGACCTCGGACACCACCCTCACGCTGACCTCGGCCACGCCCAACCCGGCGCTGCCGTACATCCTGCCGAACCCCGCGCTCGGCGTGGTGAACAAGAAGGTCGTCGAGGAGAACGGCGGGTCGGACTCCGACTCCGACAAGGCCGAGTCGTTCCTCAACAAGACCTCCGCCGGGTCCGGGCCCTACGTCCTCGAGTCGTTCGACGCGGCCTCCCAGGTGGTGCTGACGAAGAACCCCAAGTACACCGGCGATGCTCCCGCATACAGCCGCGTCGTGCTCCGCAACGTGCAGGGTCCGACGCAGAAGCTGAACGTGGAGGCGGGCGACTCGCAGATCGCGCTCGACCTGAACCCCGACCAGGTCGCCGCCCTCGACAGCTCGAAGGTGAACGTCATCTCGGCTCCGTCGCGGTACACGATCTTCCTGCTCCTGAACCAGGACAAGGCGGTCGACCCGTTCACCAGCAACCCCGACTTCATGACCGCGGTCAAGAAGGGGATCGACTACGACAAGATCCTGGACCTCGCAGGCAAGGGCTCGGAGCGCCCGGGCGGTGTCATCCCGTCGATCTTCGTCGGCGCGCTGAAGGCGGACGACGGCAACCAGTTCGACCTGTCCGCGGCGAAGGCCGCCCTGGCGAAGTCCGGCTACAGCGGCCAGAGCGTGAAGCTGAACTTCCCCAACGACATCACCGTGCAGGGCCTGTCGCTGCAGGCGGTGGCCGAGTCCATCCAGGCTCAGCTGAAGACCGTCGGCATCACGGTGCAGCTCGCCCCTGCCCCGGTCGCGACCGAGCTCGACGCCTACCGCAACGGCAAGGAGTCGGTCGGCCTCTGGTACTGGGGACCGGACTTCCCGGACCCCTCGAACAACCTCGCATTCACCCCGGGCGAGCTCGTCGGCCTCCGCGCCGGCTGGGCGAAGGGCGCGGACGCGACCGTGAGCGACCTCGCGGCGAAGGCCCAGGCCGCGACCGGCGACGCCCGCGCGGCGGCCTACCAGGCCATGCAGAAGGCGCAGAACGACTCCGGTCCGTTCATCCCGCTGCTCCAGCCCGCGCAGAATGTGGTGACGGCGAAGTCGGTGTCGTCCGTGTCGCTCAACCCGCTGTGGACGATCGACTTTGCGAGCACCAAGTAGCACGGCCGAGCGAACCGAGCGCAGCGCGCCGGCGGGTGTCCACCCGCTGGCGCGCTACCTCGGTCTCCGGCTCGGAATCACCGTCCTCCTGTTGTTCGGCGTCACCCTGGTCACGTTCACGCTGACCAACCTGGTCCCCGCCGACCCGGTGCAGGCGGCGCTCGGCGAGCAGGCCGCGGGCGACCCCGCGATCGTGGCGAAGTTCCGCCAGGACCAGGGCCTCGACCAGCCACTGCCGGTCCAGTACCTCACCTATCTCGGCCACCTGCTGCAGGGGAACCTCGGCACCTCGACGCAGACCCGCAACCCGGTCACCGACGACCTGGCGCGCGCATTCCCCGCCACCATCGAGCTGGCGGTCAGCGCGATCGTGATCTCGATCATCCTCGGCATCGGGCTCGGCATCGTTGCCGCGCTGAAGCGTCGGACGTTCTGGGACCAGCTCATCCGCGTCGTCAGCCTGATCGGCGTCTCGATGCCGGCGTTCTGGCTCGCGCTGATCGTCTACTTCGTGTTCTTCTACCAGCTGCACCTGTTCCCCGGCTCCGGCAGGCTGTCGCCGACCGCCGTGCCGCCGCCGCACGTGACGGGGCTGTACACGCTGGACTCGCTGTTCGCCGGCGACCTGGTGACGTTCGGCGATGCCGTGTCGCACCTGGTGCTCCCTGCGTCGGTGCTCGCCCTCTACACGATCGGCCTGCTCACCCGGTTCGCGCGGTCCGCGGTGCTCGAGGTCCTCGACCTCGACTACGTTCGCGCGGCGCGGGCGAAGGGGCTGCCTGGCCGCACCGTGGTGTTCGGCTACGTGCTTCGCGGAGCGCTGGTGCCGATCATCACGGTCGTCGGTCTCGCGTTCGGCTCGCTGCTCTCCGGCACGGTGCTTGTGGAGAAGATCTACTCCTGGCACGGGCTGGGGGAGTACGCCTACTCGGCGGCGACGAAGCTCGACCTGCCCGCGATCATGGGCGTGGGCCTGGTCGTCGGCTGCGTCTACATCGGCCTGAACCTCGTCGTCGACGTGGCGTACGGCCTCATCGATCCCCGGGTGAGGGCGGCATGACGCAGGACGTGTTGACCAAGGGGTTGCGCGCCCCCTTCCGCCGCCGGCTCGCGCTGCCGCGGACGCTCCGCACGCCGCTCGCGGTGGTCGGGACGGTGATCATCGCCGTCTGGCTCGTGATCGCGGTCTTCGCGCCGTGGATCGCCCCGTACGACCCGCTGGCGCAGGACTTCACCAAGCTGCTCGCTCCCAACGCCGTCAACTGGTTCGGCACCGACGAGGTCGGCAGGGATGTGCTCTCCCGGGTGATCGCGGGTTCGCGCGTCTCCATCCTGCTCGCGCTGCTGCTGGTCGCGGCGTCGCTGGTGATCGGGACCGTGCTCGGTGCTCTCGCGGGATATCTCGGCAAGGCGGTGGACGAGGTGATCATGCGGATCGCGGACCTCGTGTTCGCGTTCCCGACGATCATCCTCGCGATGGTGATCGCCGCCTCCCTCGGCCCGAGCCTCACCAACGCCGTGATCGCGATGCTGATCGTCTCCTGGCCGGCCTACGCGCGCGTCACACGCTCGCTCGTGCTCGGCGCCAGGAACAGCGAGTACGTGATCGCCGGCCGTCTGCTGGGGAACAACGCGGTCACGTCGCTGTCCAAGGACATCCTGCCGAACATCATCGCGCCGGTCTTCGTGCTGGCGACGCTGGATGTGGGCACGGCCATCCTGCTGCTCTCCGGCCTGTCGTTCCTGGGCCTCGGCGCGGTGCCGCCGACCCCGGACTGGGGCGCGATGGTCTCCTCCGGCGTGCTGAACTTCTCGTCGTGGTGGATCGCCGTCTTCCCGGGCCTCGCGATCCTCAGCGTCGTGCTGGCCTTCAACTTCCTCGGCGACGCGCTGCGCGACTCGCTCGATCCGCGCACGGCCGAGGGCATCCAGGGGAGGGCGCTGTGAGCGGGCTCACGATCCGCGACCTGACGGTGACGATGGGCACCGGCCAGCGCGCGCGACAGATCATCACCGGGATCGACCTCGATGTGCCGGCCGGCCGCATCACCGGTCTGGCGGGGGAGTCCGGCTCCGGCAAGACCATGACCGGTCTCGCCGCGCTGGGACTGCTCCCCGCGGGCGGCCGCGCCGCCGGCCGCATCGAGTACGACGGGCGCAACGTGCTCGACCTGCGCGCTCGCGAGCTGAACGCGCTGCGCGGATCGCGCATCGCCATGGTGTTCCAGGACCCGACGGCGAGCCTGCACCCCATGCTCACCATCGAGCGTCAGCTGACCGACCACCTGCGTCGGCACCGCGGACTCTCCAAGCGGGATGCCGTGGCGAGAGCCAGGGAGACGCTCGAGGTGGTCCGCGTCCCCGACCCGGACGGCGCGCTGCGGAAGTACCCGCACCAGTTCTCCGGCGGCCAGCTGCAGCGGATCGCGATCGCCATCGCGATCGTGTGCGGGCCGGACGTCCTGATCGCGGACGAGCCGACCACCGCGCTGGACGTCACGGTGCAGGCGGGCATCCTCCGGCTGCTCCGCTCGCTGTGCGACGAACTCGACCTCGCTGTCCTGCTCGTCACCCACGACCTCGGCGTCATGTCCGCGCTCGCGGACAGCATCGCCGTGATGCGGCACGGGGCCATCGTCGAGCACGGCGACCGCCACCAGGTGATCACCGCGCCGGCCGATCCCTACACGCGCGCGCTGATCGACGCGCTTCCGACGGCGGACAGGGAGGACGGATGAGCCTGCTGGAGATCGACGACCTCGTCGTCACCTACAAGCTGCCGGGCCGCGGCAGGATGACGGCGGTGGACGGCGTGAGCCTCCGACTCGGCAACGGCCAGGTGCTCGGCCTGGTCGGCGAGTCCGGCTGCGGCAAGTCCACCATCGCGCGCACCGTCTGCGGGCTGGAGCCGGTGGCCTCCGGAAGCGTGCGGTTCGCGGGTGCGCCCGTGCGCCGGCTCGGACTGCGACGAAGGGACCGCGAGCAGCTGCGCATCCAGATGGTCTTCCAGAACCCGTACGCGTCCCTCAACCCGCGCCGCACCATCGCGAGCCAGCTCGAGGACGGTCTGCGGATCAACCCGGACCGCTCGGCGTGGACGGTGTCCTCGCTTCTGGAGGCCGTGGAGCTGGATGCGTCGGCGGCCGCGAAGCACCCGCACGCGTTCTCCGGCGGCCAGCGGCAGCGCATCGCGATCGCACGTGCGATCGCGACCGGACCGGAGCTCCTCATCGGCGACGAGCCGATCGCCTCCCTCGACGCCTCTCTTCAGGCGAGCGTCGCCGGGATGATGCGCAGGCTCGTGCTGGAGACCGGCGCCGCGCTGCTGTTCATCAGCCACGACCTCTCGATCGTGCGCGAGATCGCGGACGACGTCGCGGTGATGCAGGCGGGCCGGATCGTCGAGACCGGTCCCGTCGCCCGGGTCTGGGACGAGCCGCAGGCGGAGTACACGCAGCGTCTGCTGTCGGCCATCCCGAAGGTGGACGGCCTCGGCAACCTGCCGGGTTGACGCGGCGCCGGAGGGCAGCAGAACGCCGAGGGGCGCTTCACGGACGGATGACGTCTGCTAGGTGTTCGTGAGAGCGCCGCCTCGGCGGGGGTGCTGCGGGGTGTTTCGGGTGATGCGTGTGTTGCGGGGTGCGTGGATCAGGAGGCGCGGCGGGCGCGAGCGGCGCGACGCTTGAGCGCGCGGCGCTCGTCCTCGGAGAGGCCGCCCCAGACGCCCGAGTCCTGGCCGGTCTCGAGGGCGTACTGCAGGCAGATCTCGGTCACCGTGCAGCGCGCGCAGACCGCCTTGGCCTTGTCGATCTGGTCGACCGCGGGGCCCGTGTTGCCGACCGGGAAGAAGAGCTCGGGGTCCGCGGTCAGGCAGGCGGCTTTGTCGCGCCAATCCATGAAGATATGCTCCTTGTTTGCTGGGTGTCTCCTGGCCTGATGGGCCTAGAATGCAGGTAAGCAGCCGGGTTACAGGGTTCTTCAGATCCATGGGGAATGAGACCTGCCCACAACCCTGTGAGCACTAACTCGACCGTTGATATGCTCCCATAGCGCTTAATCCGAATCAATAGTTTTGTATGGGATAACGCTGTGAACACGAGCCGGAAACATCAGGATGATATAGTGCCCGACCCCTCGCCGACCCGTCCCCCCGCGCACCGGCCCGCCCTGCTGATCGTCCTCGCCGTGATCCTCGGCCTCGAGTCCGCCCTCGTCGCCGGCGCGGCCGTGTGGCTCCTCGTCGAGCTGCTCACCGAGACGCCGGAGTCGTACACGACCGCGGTCGCGATCGTCGTGCTGGTCGTCCTCGCCGCCGCCTGGGTCATCCTGACTCTGGTCGGCATCCTGCGGCTGCGCGGCTGGGCGCGTGCGTCGACCGTGACCATCCAGATCCTGATGCTCGCGGTCGCCGTCGGCAGCTTCCAGGGAATCTTCGCCCGGCCGGATCTGGGCTGGGCGCTGCTCGTCCCCGCCGTCGTCGCGGGCGTCCTCGCCCTGACGCCGTCGGTCGTGCGCGCCACGAGTCGCAACACGGAGTCAAACGAATCGCAGTGAGGCGGGAACAAGCCGAGACTCGTAAGCGTTATGGCCGACATCGTGACTGATCTCTCCGCCCCGCCCCTCGCGTCCCCCTCCACCATCGAGACCGCCCGTGCCGGGCACGAGGCCTGGCACGCCGCGCGTCTCGCGTCCGTCGCCGCCCCGACCGGGAACCTCGCGCTCATCGAGACGCGCTGGCTGCCCGACGGCGACGAGACGACCGTGGAGGACGCGCTGGCCGGGCATCCCGCGACGGTCACGGCCACCGGGCTCACGCGGCGCAACCTGGACACCGGGGCGCCGGAGCGCGGCATCCGGCTCTGGGACGCGGCGTCGCCGGCGATCCGCGCGTTCGAGACGATCGACGTGTTCCCGTTCGACCCGTCCTGGGTGATCGAGGCGACGTTCACCCCGGTCGAGGGCGAGCGCACCATCCCGTTCGAGCACATCAGGGACAACGGCCTGACCCGCGACCTCGTCGTGCCGGGTGACATCACCTTCACCCGCGACGGCGTCGACTACTCCCTGAGCGCCTTCGACGACGACGGCACGCTGCTGCTCGTCTTCGGCGACCCGACCAACGGTGCGGACGGCGACGACGGCACCTACGCGTCCGGACGCTTCCTGTTCGTGACCCGCGACGGCGACCGCGCCGTCCTCGACTTCAACCGCGCCTTCGTGCCCCCGTGCGGGTTCTCGGACCAGTACAACTGTCCGCTGCCGCCGCGGAACAACCGCTTCCCCGTCCCGGTGACCGCCGGGGAGAAGCGCGTCGTGTTCCGCGACGGCGCCGCGCACTGACGTCTCGAACGCACGCTCCAGAGCACCCTCCCGCAGCACCCCCAGCACCTTCCCCTAGCACCTTCCCCCAGCACAGGAGAACTCCCTTGAGAAAGACCCCCCTGCTCGCCACGCTCGCGATCGGCCTCGCCTCGGCACTGGCCCTCGCGGGCTGCGCCGGCGCATCCTCCTCGTCGTCGAAGGGCGCCGACGCGTCGATCGCGATCGGTTCCCTCTACGAGCCGGTGAACCTCGACAACACCGCCGGCGGCGGTCAGGGCGTCACCGAGGCGCTCAACGGCAACGTCTACGAGGGGCTGTTCAAGCTCACCGACGCCGGCGAGATCCAGCCGCTGCTCGCCACGAAGTACACCACGAGCGCCGACGGCCTCACGTACACCTTCACCCTGCGCGACGGCGTGAAGTTCCACTCCGGCAAGCCGCTGACCAGCGCATCCGTCAAGTCCAGCATCGAGCGCGTGCTCGCTGACGACTCGCAGTCGGCGCGCAAGTCGCAGCTCGCGGTCATTTCGAAGATCGACACCCCGGACGAGAAGACCGTCGTGATCTCGCTGAAGTCGCGGTCCATCTCGCTTCCGTACAACCTCAGCTACGTCTGGATCTATGGCCCCGGCACCACGAACTACAAGACCGCGGAGGACGGCACCGGCCCGTACACCCTCGGCACCTGGAAGCGGGGCAGCTCGCTCAGCCTCGAGCGCTCGAGCGACTACTGGGGCGACAAGGCGAAGAACAAGGAGGTCGTCTACGACTACTTCACCGACGCCAGCGCCCTCTCCAACGCCCTGCTGACCAACCAGGTCGACCTGGTCACGAGCATCCAGAGCCCGGACTCGCTCACGCAGTTCGAGGGCAATAAGGACTACACGATCAGCAACGGCAAGTCCACGACGAAGGAGCTGCTCGCCTTCAATGACAAGGTCGCGCCGTTCGACAAGGCAGAGGTGCGCAAGGCCGTGTACTCGGCCATCGACACCAAGAAGCTGCTGAGCTCCATCTGGGGCAAGTACGGCACGCTGATCGGCTCGATGGTTCCGCCGAGCGACCCCTGGTACGAGGACCTCACGAAGGTCAATCCCTACGACGTGACGCTCGCGAAGAAGGAGCTGGCCGCGGCCGGGCTGCCGAACGGCTTCACGTTCACGCTCGACACCCCGACCTACGACCCGCACCCCGCCGTTGCGGAGTTCCTGAAGAGCGAGCTCGCCAAGGTCGGCATCACAGTGAACATCAACTCCATCTCGGCCGACGAGTGGTACACCAAGGTCTTCAAGAACCACGACTTCACGGCGACGCTGCAGGAGCACGTCAACGACCGCGACGTCGTCTGGTACGGCAACCCGGACTTCTACTGGGGCTACGACAACCCGCAGGTGACCGCCTGGGTGAACGAGGCCGAGCAGGCACCGACCACGGCCGAGCAGACCGCGAAGCTGAAGCTCGTGAACGAGCAGATCGCGAAGGACGCGGCCAGCGCCTGGCTGTATCTCTACCCGCAGATCGTCGTCGCGTCGAGCGACGTCAGCGGCTACCCGGTCAACGGCCTGAACTCGCAGTTCTTCGCCTACGACATCGTGAAGAAGTAGCTTCTCGAAGCCTCTCCACTGTGGATGCTCGCAGGTGGCGCCCTCCGCCCCTGCGAGCATCCGCGCTGTCCCCCTGTTTAAGCTTGACGGATCATGGCCATCTACCTCCTGCGTCGCACCGCGTTCCTCGTGGTGTCGCTGCTGCTCGCCATGGTGGTGCTGTTCTTCCTGCTCCGTGTGCTGCCCGGCGATCCGGCGAACGCGCTCCTCTCGGCCAGCGCGACGCCAGAGCAGATCAAGGCCGCGCAGGAGCAGGTCGGCAGTGATCTGCCGCTCCCGCAGCAGTTCCTGAGCTGGTTCGGCTCACTGCTGACGCTCGACCTCGGCCAGTCGTTCATCACGTCGCTCCCGGTCGGCCCGGAGATCGCGTCGCGGCTCGCCGTCACCATCCCGCTGACGCTGCTGTCGTTCGTGCTCGCGGTCGTGCTCGCGCTGCCGATCGGGTTCGTCGCCGCGTGGAAGGCCGACCGCTGGTACGGCCTCGCCCTCTCCGCGTTCTCGCAGCTGGGCATCGCCGTCCCGGTGTTCTGGGTCGGCATCCTGCTGGTGAGCGTCTTCTCGGTGAACCTGCGCTGGTTCCCCTCCGGCGGCTTTCCCCGCGACGACTGGGCCGACCCGGCGGCGGCGCTGGAGTCGCTCGCGCTGCCGATCATCACGATCGCCATCGTGATGAGCGCCTCCATCTCACGCTACGTGCGCAGCGCGACGCTCGACGTGATCGGGAGCGACTACCTGCGTAACGCCCGAGCGCTCGGCTCCGGCTTCGGCCGGGCGATGTGGCGGCACGGGCTGCGCAACGGCGCCGTTCCGGTCATCTCTGTGCTCGGCATCGAGCTCGCCACGACGTTCCTCGGCGCGGTCGTCGTCGAGAGCGTCTTCACCCTGCCCGGGCTCGGCAGCATGCTGCTGCGCGCGATCGAGCAGCACGACTACCCGAACATCCAGGGCATCCTGTTCGTCTCCACGCTGCTGGTGCTGATCGTCGGCTTCGTCGCCGACATCGTGCAGCGGCTCATCGACCCGCGCCTGCGGCACAGCATTTCGGGGAACCGATGAGCGCGGTCGTGGATCAGGCTGCGGCGCAGGGCGCTGCCGGCGACCCGCGGGAGCGGGCGAAGCGCCGGGCGCGTCGGTCCGTGACGCTCGGCATCGGCCTGACGCTCGTCGGGCTGGTCGTGCTGGTCGCCGCGATCTCGTTCTTCTGGCTGCCGTACGCGCAGGGCGACACCTCCGGCGGCCGGCTGCAGCCTCCGGGCGGCGACCACTGGCTCGGGACGGACAAGCTCGGCCGCGACCTGACCACGCAGCTGATGATCGGCGCACGGATCGCGCTCGCCGTCGGCCTCGGGGCCGTCGTGATCGGGGCGATCGTCGGCATCACGATCGGAATGCTCGCCGCGTTCGCGACCCGCTGGCTCGACGACACCATCTCCGCCGTGCTGGACATCCTCATCGCGTTCCCGACGCTGCTGCTGGCGATGCTCATCGTCGCCGCGCAGGGCGCATCCCTCGGCACCGCCATCCTGGCGATCGGACTCGCGATGTCCGCGGTCGTCGCCCGGCTGACGCGGGTGCTCGCCAAGCGCGTGCTTGCGCAGCAGTACGTCACGGCTGCGCGCACCTCGGGGACGTCGTGGCCGGGAGTGGTGGCCAGGCACATCCTCCCGAACATCTGGCCGACGCTCGGGGTCAACCTCGCGCTGCAGTTCGGCGTCGCCGTGCTCGCCGAGGCGAGCCTGTCCTACCTCGGTCTCGGTGCTCCGCCGCCGAACGCGTCGTGGGGCCGGCTGCTGCAGGAGGCGCAGGGTACCGTCGCCGTCGCACCCGTGGGGGCGATCGCACCCGGCATCGCGCTGGTGGTGCTGGTCATCGGCGTGAACCTCGTCGCCGACGGTCTCCGCGACGTCGCCGACCCGACCAGAAGGAGGTCGCGATGATCCTCGACGTCTCGGGACTCACCGTCACCGCCAAGGACGGCTCCGCCCTCGTTCGGGACGTGTCGTTCGGCCTGGACGCAGGGGAGCGGCTCAGCCTCATCGGCGAGTCCGGCTCCGGCAAGTCGCTGACCTCGTTCGCGATCACCGGGCTGCTGCCAGAGGGCTTGAGCGCCGGCGGCAGCGTCGAGCTCGCCGGCGTCCAGGTGATCGGCTCGAAGGAGCGGGCTCTGGTCCCGCTGCGCGGTCGCACGGTGTCGATGGTGTTCCAGGAGCCGCTGACCGCGCTCGATCCGCTGATGCGGCTCGGGGATCAGGTGGCGGAGCCGCTGCGCCGCCACCTGGGCCTCCGGGGGAGCGCGCTCCGTTCGGCGGTGCTGGATGCGCTGGCCGAGGTGCGGCTGCCCGATCCGGCGAGGATCGCCCGCGCGTACCCGCACGAGATCTCCGGCGGCCAGCGTCAGCGCGTGGCCATCGCGGCCGCCCTGGCCTGCCGCCCGCAGCTGCTGATCGCCGACGAGCCGACGACCGCCCTCGACGTGACGGTGCAGGCGGACATCCTGGCGCTCCTGGACGCCCTCGTAGCCGAGCGCGGGATGGCCCTGCTGTTCGTCAGCCACGACCTCGCCGTCGTCTCCCGGATGACCGACCGGGCGCTCGTGCTGCGCGACGGGCGTGTGGTCGAGGAGGGCAGCATCCGGCGCATCCTGAGCAGCCCCGCCGACCCGTACACGGTCGACCTCGTGCGGAGCGCCCGCGAGCTCGACGCCGCTCTGGAGGCGACGTGAGCGCCATCCTGGAACTCCGCGACGCCGGTTTCCGGTACCGCCGTGCCGCCGCACCGGCTCTGGAGGGCGTGTCGTTCTCCGTCGAGCCGGGCCGCAGCGTCGGCCTGGTCGGCGAGTCCGGCGCGGGCAAGACGACCGTGCTCTCGCTGCTGCTCGGCCTTGCCGACCCGACCAGCGGTGCCGTGCTGTTCGACGGCGCTCCGCTGGACCGGCGGGATCGCGCCACCATGCGGGCGTTCCGGCGCAGCGTGCAGACGGTCTTCCAGGACCCCTACTCGTCGCTCGACCCGCGCCAGAGCGTCGGCCGGATCGTGGGCGAGCCGCTCGCGTCGCTGCGGATCGCCTCCGGGCAGGACGCCGCGTCCAGGGTCGCGGCGGCCCTCCGCGCGGTGGCCCTGCCCGAGGACGCGGCGGGACGGTTCCCGCACGAGTTCTCCGGCGGGCAGCGTCAGCGCATCGCGATCGCGCGCGCCATCGTGTCGCGGCCGCGCGTGCTGCTCGCCGACGAGCCGGTGAGCGCGCTGGATGTGACGACGCGCATCCAGATCATCGAGCTCCTCGGCGAGCTCGCCCGCAGCGAGGGCATGACGGTCGTGATGGTCTCGCACGATCTCAGCGTGGTCGCGACGCTCTGCCAGGACACGGTGGTGCTGCGCTCCGGCCGCGTGGTGGAGCAGGGGCCGACGCGCGAGGTGCTCGGCGCGCCGGCCGATCCCTACACGCAGCGTCTGCTGGCCTCCGTCCCCCGGCTCCCCGCCTGATCCCGGGGGTACATTTGGCACAAATGTCGGCTACGGCGCGACCGTAACCGACATTTGTGCCAAATGTGTGCGCGGGAAGCGTCGCCTAGTCGAGCCCGAGCTTTTTCCGCAGCGACGCGACGTGGCCGGTCGCCTTCACGTTGTAGAGGGGCAGGCGGATGCTGCCGTCCGGGTCCACCACGAACGTCGAGCGGATGACGCCCTCGACGAGCTTGCCGTAGAGCTTCTTCTCGCCGTACGCGCCGTAGGCGTTGTGCACCGCGAGGTCCTCGTCGGACAGCAGCGGGAAGTTCAGGCTCTCCTGCTCCTGGAACTGCTTGTTCTTGGGCGGCGCGTCCTTGGAGATGCCGATCACCTGGTACCCGCTGGAGGCAAGCGAGTTGAGGTTGTCGCGGAAGTCGCACGCCTCCTTGGTGCAGCCCGGGGTCATCGCGGCGGGGTAGAAGTACACGATGACGTTCTGCCCCGCGTAGTCGGCGAGGGAGACGGTCTTGCCGTCCTGGTCGGTCAGGGTGAACGCGGGGGCCTGCTGGCCGGCTTCCAGTCGCACATCGGTCATGCGTCCATTCTGCCTCGTGGAGGCGCCGGCGCGCTCAGCCGGCGAACGTCGCGAGGAGCCGCTGCAGCGAATCCAGGCGGGCGCGGCCGGTCTCGCCCAGGCGCCCCTCTTCAACCGCTTCGATGATCGCGCAGTCGGGGGCGTCCGGGAGGTGGGTGCAGCCGCGCGGGCAGTCCTCCGCGATCTCGGCGAGGTCGGTGAACGACTTCAGGATGCTCGCCGTGTCGACGTGGCCCAGCCCGAACGAGCGGACGCCAGGAGTGTCGATGACCCAGCCGTGCCCCTCGCCGTTCTCGACCCGCAGCGAGACGGTGGACGACGACGTGTGCCTGCCGCGTCCCGTCACCTCGTTGACGTGGCCCGTCGCCCGGCCCGCGCCCGGCACGAGCTCGTTGACGAGCGTCGACTTGCCGACGCCGGAGTGCCCGACGACGACGGTGTCGTGGCCGACGAGCGCGGCCGTGATCTCGTCGACGGGGATGCGGTCCTCCCGGCTCGTGAACACCGGCAGGTCCAGTCCGGCGAAGTTCTTCAGGAACGGTGCGGGATCGGCGAGGTCGATCTTGGTGACGCACAGCATCGGCTCGATTCCGGCGTCGTAGGCGGCAACGAGGTAGCGGTCGACGAGACGCGTCCGCGGTTCAGGGTTGGCGGCCGCGACCACGATGAGCATCTGGTCGGCGTTGGCGACGATCACGCGCTCCACCTCGTCGGTGTCGTCCGCGCTCCGGCGCAGGAGGGTGCTGCGCGGCTCGACCCGCACGATCCTCCCCAGCGTCCCCTCCTCACCGGTCGTGTCGCCGACCACGGCGACGCGGTCGCCGGTCACGATCGGGTTGCGTCGCAGCTCGCTCGCGCGCGCGGCGATCACCTGGCGCTCGTCCGCCGTGTCCTCGTCGAGCAGCACGGTGTAGCGGCCGCGGTCGACGCCGAGCACGCGCGCGATCTCCGCGTCGGCGTGCTCCGGCCGGGTCTTCGTGCGAGGACGGTTGCCCTTGGGGTTCGGGCGCGAGCGGATCGTCGACTCGTCGTAGAGGTCGAACTCGTCGTCCTCATCGTCGTCCGCCCACCACGAGCCCGTGCCGTCCGTCACGCTGGGTCGGCGCCTTCGTGCAGCATCCGCGTCCACAGCGCGGTGAACTGGGGGAGCGTCTTCGCGGTCGTCGCGACGTTCTCGATCTCCACGCCGGGGACGACGAGCCCGACGATGGCCCCGGCGGTGGCCATCCGGTGGTCCTCGTAGCTGCGCCAGACGCCGCCGCTGAGCGGTCGCGGCTCGATGCGCAGGCCGTCCTCGAGCTCGGTCACCGCTCCGCCGAGCCGGTTGATCTCGGCGGCGAGGGCGGCGAGCCGGTCGGTCTCGTGGTGGCGGATGTGGCCGATCCCGGTGATCTCGCTCGGGCCGTCCGCGAGCGCGGCGATGGCGACGAGGGCGGGGGCGAGCTCGCCACCGGTGGTCAGGTCGAGCTGCACGGCCCGGATGCGCTCCGGCCCGGTGACCGTGAGCCGGTCGCCGTCCCGCTCGACCGTCGCACCGAACAGCGGGAGCAGGTCGGCGAGGTCGGCGCCGACCTGGGTGGTCGCGGCCGGCCAGCCGGTGACGGTCACGGAGCCGCCGGTGACGACGGCCGCCGCCAGGAACGGAGCGGCGTTGGAGAGGTCGGGCTCGATGTCCACCTCACGCGCGGCGATGGTCCCCGGCTTCACGACCCAGCGCCCGACCTCGGGGGACTCGACGGCGACCCCGCGGTCCGCGAGCGCGGCGATGGTCATCTCGATGTGCGGGAGGCTCGGCAGTCGCGAGCCCTCGTGCGTGAGGTCGAGGCCGTCCTCGAACCGGCTCGCCGAGAGCAGCAGCGCGCTCACGAACTGGCTGGAACTGGAGGCGTCGATCGAGATCGCCCCTCCGGCGACCGTTCCGGTGCCGTGCACGGTGAAGGGGAGGGATCCGCGGCCGTCGTCGTTCACGTCCACCCCGAGGGCCTTCAGCGCCGCGATGATCGCGCCCATGGGGCGTCCGCGCGCCGAGTCATCGGCGTCGAACATGGTCGGGCCGAGCGCGAGCCCGGCGATGGGAGGGACGAACCGCATGACGGTGCCCGCCTGGCCGCACTCGATGGTCGTGCTGCCGAGCAGCTCCTCCGCAGGAGTCACGAGGAGGTCGGAGCCGAACTCGCTCGCTCCGGGACGCTCCTGGATGCTCACCCCGAGCGCGCGCAGCGCCTCCACCATGTTCTCGGTGTCGCGGGAGTGCAGGGGAGCGCGGAGCAGTGACGGGCCGTCCGCGAGGGCGGAGAGGACGAGCTCGCGCGCGGTGAGCGACTTCGATCCGGGAAGGGAGACCGCGGCCCGTACCGGGCCGTCCGCGACGGGCGCCGGCCAGAGCGTGTTCGGCTCATCCGTGCGGTTGTCGCCGTACGGATCGAAGTCGGGAGCGGAATATTTCGAGATCAGCATTGTTGTCAAGGTTATCCGTGATCGCGAACGAAGGAAGGACGAGCCCGTGGCCTCTGCGACCGCCCTCCTCGACGCACCCGTCACGACCGCCGCATCCTCGCAGGAGCGCTCCGGCCTGCCGCAACTAGACTGGCCGGTGATGACCACCGAAACCGAGGATCTGGGCGGCCTGTTCGAAGAGCAGGCGCTGCCGTTCATGGACCAGCTGTACGCGGCGGCCCTGCGCATGACGCGGAACCCGTCGGACGCGCAAGACCTGGTCCAGGAGACCTACGTCAAGGCGTATGCCGCCTTCCGGCAGTTCCAGCAGGGCACGAACCTCAAGGCCTGGCTCTACCGCATCCTCACGAACACGTTCATCAACACCTATCGCAAGAAGCAGCGCGAGCCGTACCAGGGGACGATCGACGAGCTCGAGGACTGGCAGCTGGGCGGGGCGGAGTCGATCTCCGCGTCCTCCAGCCGCTCGGCCGAGGCGGAGGCGATCGACCACCTGCCCGACAGTGCCGTCAAGGACGCGCTGCAGGCCATCCCGGAGGACTTCCGGCTGGCCGTCTACCTCGCCGATGTCGAGGGATTCTCCTACCAGGAGATCGCCGACATCATGAAGACCCCGATCGGGACCGTGATGAGCCGCCTGCACCGCGGCCGCCGGATGCTGCGGGAGCTTCTGACCGACTATGCGCACGAGCGCGGTCTCTCTGCCGTTCAGGGGGACCAGGCCGTGCAGACCCCCAGGAGACAACGATGACCGACTGCGGTTGCGAGAAGGCGAAGGCCGAACTCGAGGAGTACCTGCGCAACGAGCTATGCAACGAGGACGCCGCGGACATCCGCGAGCACCTCCAGAACTGCGACGGCTGCTCCAGCGAGGCGCACCTGAACGTCGTGCTGACCGAGGTCGTACAGCGCGCGTGCAAGGAGACGGCGCCCGAGACGCTGCGTGCCGAGGTCCTGGTGCGCATCCGGTCGTTCCAGGCGACCGCCCACTAGGCACAGCCTCCACGAACACTCGCGCGTGACCGTCAGGCGGCGCTGCCGCTGCCCACCTCGTGCAGGAAGAACAGGCCGCCGAGAGGGTCGGTGACCTGGGCGAAGCGGCCGAACTCGCTGTCCCAGGGGTCGCGCACGACGGTACCGCCCAGCTCGACAACGCGCTGGGAGGCCGCCGCCGCGTCCTGCACGCCGAAGTACACGACCCAGTGCGACGGGACGCCCTCCGGCAGCATCCCGCGCGCGTCGAACACGCCGCCGGCGGGGGAGTCGGGGTCGCCGAACGTGGAGTAGCGGAAGTCGGCGGTGTCGCCGAGCACCTGCGTCCGCCAGCCGAACACCCTCGTGTAGAAGTCCACCTGGGCACGGAAATCCAGGGCGTACAGCTCGTGCCAGGCGAGACCGCCCACCTCGGCGACGAGCTCGGAGCCGCGATGCTGCAGCGGTTCCCAGAGACCGACCACGGCGCCGCCGGGGTCGGCGACGACGGCGAGCCGGCCCTGGTCGCCCACCGTCATGGTCGGGGCGAGGGCCTGTGCGCCCGCCGCGAGAGCGTCGCGCTCGGCCGACGCCGCGTCCTCGACCAGCAGGTACGTCAGCCACGCGTTCGGCTGCTGGCCCTCCATCGCGGCGCCGAGGCCGGCCACCAGGTGACCGTCGCGCGAGAAGGTGACGTAGCCGCCGTACTCCTCGCCGGAGACGTCGGCGTTCCACCCGAACAGTGCGGAGTAGAACTCCTGCGCGCGCGGGAGATCGGACGCGGCGTAGTCGACCCAGCAGGGCTCGCCGAGGCGGTGGGAGGTGATGACGGTCATGGCCACAACCTACGCTGACACGCGTGCGTGCAGAAGAGCCGTCGGCGGTGCACGCTAGCGTGGCGGCATGACGATCGAGGAGTTCCGCATCCATGTGCCCGACGACGTCCTCGGCGACCTGCGGGAGAGGCTGAGCCGCACCCGCTACCTGTCGTCACCGCACCGGCCCGGCTGGGAGGGCGGACTCGGCGGTGAACGGCTGCGCGCGCTGGTGGAGGGCTGGCTCGCCTTCGACTGGCGGGCGGAAGAGGCCAGGCTGGGAGAGGTCGAGCAGGGCATCGCGGAGGTCGGCGGGAGCCGTATCCACTTCGCGCGGGTGCGGGGAACGGGGGAGGGACCGCACACGCCGCTCCTGCTGCTGCACGGCTGGCCGAGCGCGTTCGTCGAGTACCTGCCGCTCGCCGCACTGCTGAGCGATCGCTTCGACGTGGTGATCCCGTCGCTGCCCGGGTTCGTGTTCTCCGAGCTGCCGGAGCCGCCGCTGACCCGTCCGAGGATCGCGGAGGCGCTGCACGGGCTGATGACCGAGGCGCTCGGGTTCCCGCGCTACGCGAGCTTCGGCGGGGACATCGGCGGCGGGTCCTCGACGTGGCTCGGCGTCGAGCACCCCGAGAGCGTCATCGGCATCCAGTTGCTCAGCCCGCCGTTCCCCGCCGACGAGACGCCGGCGGACGAGGACGAGCGCCGGTTCCTGGAGGCGCTCGCCGCGTACGACGAGGGCGACGGCGGCTACAGCGAGATGATGCTCACGCGGCCGGACACGATCGCCGCTGCGCTCGCGGACTCGCCCGCCGGCCTGCTCGCGTGGCTCGGCGACAAGTGGCACGACTGGGTGGACGGCGGCTTCGAGCGCATCGTCGACTCCGGGATTCTGTACACGATCGCGACCCTGTACTGGGCGACCGACAGCATCGGCACCTCCTTCCAGCAGTACTACGACTGGGGCACGAACCCGTCGCGCCCGCCGATCGCGGCGCCCGTAGGCGTCTACCTGGCGCGGGAGCCCGGCTTCCGCGGCTTTCCGCGGTCGCTCGCCGAGCGCGCGACGACCGACCTGCGCCAGTTCGTCGTCGCCCCCGCCGGCGGCCACTTCGCCGGCTTCGAGCAGCCCGAGGCGACCGCCGCGGCCATCCGCTCCTTCCACGACGTCCTCGCCGCCCGCGCCTGACAGCCCCGTCGCGCCCGACACGACGAAGCCACGGTCCGAGGACCGGGCTTCGTCGTACGCGGAGCCTCTTACAGCGTCAGCGCGCGCTGGATGAGCAGCGACTGCTCCTTCGCGTGGCGCTTCGCCGAGCCCGCGGCCGGCGACGCCGACGGCGGACGGGAGACGACACCGAGCGGGCGCGGGCCGAGCTTCGAGGTCTCCAGGATCATGTACGGCCAGGCGCCCTGGTTCTCCGGCTCGTCCTGCACCCACACCAGCTCGGCGTTGGGGTAGGAGTCGACGACGGCCTTCAGCTCCTCGGCGGGCAGCGGGTAGAACTGCTCCACCCGCACCAGCGCGATCTCGGGGTTGGGGTTCTTCTCGAGCTCATTCAGCAGGTCGTAGTACAGCTTGCCCGCCATCAGCAGCACCCGCTTCACCGACGACTTGTCGCTGATCCGCGCGTCGTCGATCACCGGCTCGAACCGGCCCGAGGTGAAGTCGGCGACGTCGCTGGACGCGCCGCGCAGGCGCAGCATCGCCTTCGGGGTGAAGACGACCAGCGGACGACGCGGGCGGGCGTACGCCTGACGGCGGAGCAGGTGGAAGTACGACGCCGGGGTGGACGGCCGCGCGACGGTCATGTTGTTCTCGGCGCACAGCTGCAGGTACCGCTCGATGCGTGCGCTCGAGTGGTCGGGCCCCTGGCCCTCGTAGCCGTGCGGGAGCAGCAGGACGAGCGACGAACGCTGGCCCCACTTCTGCTCCGCCGAGGAGATGAACTCGTCGATGATGATCTGGGCGCCGTTGGCGAAGTCGCCGAACTGCGCCTCCCACAGCACCAGGGCGTCCGGACGCTCGACCGAGTAGCCGTACTCGAAGCCCATGGCCGCGTACTCGCTCAGCAGCGAGTCGTAGATCCAGAACTTCGCCTGGTTGTCGCTGAGGTTCGCCAGCGGCAGCCACTCCTGGCCGTTCGCGCGGTCGTGCAGGACCGCGTGGCGCTGCACGAACGTGCCGCGGCGCGCATCCTGTCCTGCGAGGCGGACGGGCGTGCCCTCCAGCAGCACGGAGCCGAGCGCGAGCAGCTCGCCGAAGCCCCAGTCGATGCCGCCGTTGCGGCTCATCTCGCCGCGCTTGTTCAGCAGCTGCTGCAGCTTCGGGTGCACCGTGAACCCGGCGGGCGGGTTGTTGAACGCGTCGCCGATCAGGTGGATGACCTGCTCGCTGACGGCGGTCGTCTCCGGCTCGCCGACGTTGTCGTCGCTCTGCGCGGCGGGCTGCTCGAGGTCGCCGCTCGCGTCGCCCTGCGTGATCACCGGCGTGGAGTTGGTCTGGGCAGCGTGCGTCTCCATGAACGCGCGCTCCAGCCGGTCCTGGAAGTCGCGGTGCGCGGCCTCGTACTCCTCCTCGGTGATGTCGCCGCGGCCGACCAGGGCCTCGGTGTACAGGCGGCGGACGGAGCGCTTCGCCTCGATGAGGTTGTACATCAGCGGCTGCGTCATCGACGGGTCGTCGCCCTCGTTGTGGCCGCGGCGGCGGTAGCAGACGAGGTCGATGACGACGTCGCGCTTGAACTCCTGGCGGTACTCGAAGGCGAGCTGCGCCACGCGCACCACCGCCTCCGGGTCGTCGCCGTTCACGTGGAAGATCGGCGCCTGGATGGTCTTCGCCACGTCCGTCGAGTACACCGAGGTGCGGCCCTCGCCGGGAGGCGTGGTGAAGCCGACCTGGTTGTTGATGTTCACGTGGATGGTGCCGCCGGTGCGGTACGCCCGCAGCTGCGACATCTGCATCTGCTCGACGACGATGCCCTGGCCCGCCATCGCGGCGTCGCCGTGGATGAGGATCGGCAGCGTCAGGAACGTGCCGGCGGGACGGCGGTCCTGCTTGGCGCGGACGATGCCCTCGAGCACGCCGTCCACCGCCTCCAGGTGCGAGGGGTTCGCAGCGAGGTAGACCGGGATCTCCTCGCCGGCGGCGCCCTTGAAGGTGCCCTCGGTTCCGAGGTGGTACTTCACGTCGCCGGAGCCCTGGACCGTGCGCGGGTCCTGGGTGCCCTCGAACTCGCGGAAGATCTGACCATAGGTCTTGCCCGCGATGTTGGTCAGCACGTTCAGCCGGCCGCGGTGCGCCATGCCGATCGCCGCCTCGTCGAGGCCGGCCTCCGCTGCACCCTGCAGGATCGTGTCCAGCAGCGCGATGGTGGACTCGCCGCCCTCCAGGCTGAACCGCTTCTGGCCGACGTACTTGGTCTGCAGGAACGTCTCGAACGCCTCGGCCTCGTTGAGCTTGCCGAGGATGCGCAGCTGCTCGTCGTGGGTCGGCTTCTCATACGGGCGCTCCAGCTTGTCCTGGAACCACTTGCGCTGGCCCGGGTCCTGGATGTGCATGTACTCGATGCCGACCGTGCGGCAGTACGAGTCGCGGAGCACTCCGAGGATGTCGCGCAGCTTCATCGTGCGCTTGCCCTGGCTGCCGAACCCGCCGGTGACGAACTCGCGGTCGAGGTCCCAGAAGGTCAGTCCGTGGGTCTCGATCTCGAGGTCGGGGTGGGTGCGCTGGACGTACTCGAGCGGGTCGATGTCGGCCATCAGGTGGCCGCGGACGCGGTAGGAGTTGATGAGCTCCTGGACGCGGGCGGTCTTGTCGACGGCGCTCGCCAGGTCCACCGAGATGTCCGGGTTCCAGTGGATCGGCATGTACGGGATGCGGAGCTCCGCGAAGATGCCCTCGTAGAAGTCGCGCTTGCCGATGAGCAGCTCGTGCACGATCTTCAGGAACTCGCCGGACCCGGCGCCCTGGATGACACGGTGGTCGTACGTGCTGGTGAGCGTGATGGTCTTGCCGATGGCGAGGCCCGCGAGCGTCTTCTCGCTGGAGCCCTGGAACTCGGCCGGGTACTCGAGGGCGCCGGCGCCGATGATCGCGCCCTGCCCCTTCATCAGGCGCGGGACCGAGTGCACGGTGCCGATGCCACCGGGGTTCGTCAGCGAGATCGTGGTGCCGGCGAAGTCGCCAGCGGTGAGCTTGTTGCTGCGCGCCTTCGAGACCAGCTCCTCGTAGGCGGCGAGGTACTCGCCGAAGGCCATGGTGTCGGCGCGCTTGATGCTCGGGACGAGGAGCGCGCGGGTGCCGTCCGGCTTCGGCAGGTCGATGGCGATGCCGAGGTTGATGTGCGCGGGTGCGACGACGGACGGCTTGCCGTCCACCTCGTCGTAGTAGACGTTCTGGCTCGGGAACTCCTTGAGCGCCTGGATGAGCGCCCAGCCGATCAGGTGGGTGAAGGAGACCTTGCCGCCGCGGGCGCGCTTGAGGTGGTTGTTGATGACGATGCGGTTGTCGATCATCAGCTTCGCCGGGATGGTGCGCACGCTGGTCGCGGTCGGGACCGTGAGCGAGGCGTCCATGTTCGTGGCGAGGGTCTTGGACATCCCGCGCAGCGGCGTGACCTTGTCCTCCTCCGCCTGCTCGGCCACCGCGGTGGGCGAGGTGACCGGCGCGTCGGCGGGGACCGGCTGCGGCTTCGGGGCGACGGAGGTGGTCCGCGCCACGGGCTGGGCGCCGATGATCGGGATGGGCGTGGTCACCGGCTTCGGCTCGTTCACCGCGGCGCCGGGCCCGGCGGGCGGCTCGGGCGCGCCGGGGGCTGGGGCGGGTGCCGGCTCGGGGGAGGGCGCGGGTGCCGGTGTCGTCGGCTCCGCGGGAGCGGGCACGGTCGGCTCGCTCGGAGTCGGGGCGGTGGGCTCCGCCGGGGTGGGGGCGGGGGTCTCGTCCGGCGAGGGGATCGAGGCCTGACCCTCCTTCACCGGGTGGTAGTTCTCGAGGATCGGCCACCAGGACTTGTCGACCGAGTTCTTGTCCTGGACGAACTGTTCGTACAGCTCGTCCACGAGCCACTCATTGGCTCCGAATTCGCCCGACGATCCGTCGTCGGTCCCAACACCGGTCAATTGGCTCGACACAGCCTTTCGCCCACTCTCTCCGTTGATTTGTTACGTTCGGGCGGATTCGACCGCCCGTCACCATCCGAGCATCAAGCCTAATCCCATCGGCGGCCCGGTGCGGCCGTTCAGCGGGGAGCGATACCGTTATTCTCATGCAGTTCTATGGAACGTCGCCCCGCCACGATCTGACCTACTCCGACGTGTTCCTCGTGCCGTCCCGATCGAACGTGACGAGCCGTCTGGACGTCTCACTCGCGCCGAACGACGGCACCGGCGCGACCATCCCGATCGTCTCGGCCAACATGAACTCGGTCACCGGCAAACGACTCGCCGCGACCCTGGCGCGCCGCGGCGGCCTCGGCGTCCTGCCGCAGGACATGCACCTGCAGGACCTGGACGAGGCGATCCGCTGGGTGAAGGCCCAGCCGGTCGCCTTCGACACCCCGTACCAGGCGGTCCCCGATGAGACCGTCGCCGACGTGCTGCGCCGGGTGCCGGCGGTGGAGGGACACGGCGTGGTCGTGCACGACGCCGACGGCGCGTACCTCGGCTGCCTGGCGACCTCGCAGCTCGGCTCTGCCCTCCCCGACGCCAGGATCGGCGACCTGCTGCACGGCGCCCTCACCTCCCTCGACGCGGAGGACCTCGCGGACGGCCGTGCGGCGTTCGCGGCGATGGACGCCGCCGGGCTCGAGTTCGCCCCTGTGCTCGACCACGGGCGCGTCGTCGGGACGCTGAGCAGGAAGAGCGCCCTGCGCTCCACGATCTACCAGCCCGCACTGGACGCGAACGGACGCCTGAGGGTGGCCGCCGCCGTCGGCATCAACGGGGATGTCGCGGGCAAGGCGAAGGCGCTCGCCGCGGCAGGCGTGGACGTGCTCGTGATCGACACGGCGCACGGCGACCAGGACGGGATGCGCCGGGCCATCCACACCGTCAAGGGGCTCGGCCTCGGCCTGCCGATCGTGGCGGGCAACGTCGTCACGGAGCAGGCCGTGCGCGACCTCGTCGCCGCAGGTGCCGACATCCTCAAGGTGGGCGTCGGCCCGGGCGCGATGTGCACCACCCGCATGATGACCGCGGTCGGGCGGCCGCAGTTCTCGGCCGTGCTCGAGACGAGCGCGACCGCGCGCGAGCTCGGCGCGCACGTCTGGGCCGACGGTGGCGTGCGCTACCCGAGGGACGTCGCCCTCGCGCTCGCCGCGGGCGGCGCCTCCGTGATGATCGGGTCGTGGTTCGCCGGCACGATCGAGGCGCCGGGCGCTCTCGACCGGGACGAGAACGGCGCGCTCTACAAGGAGAGCTGGGGGATGGCGTCCACCAAGGCGGTGAAGGGCCGCTTCGAGCGGCTGGACGCGTACGAGCTGGCCCGCAAGACGCTCTTCGCCGAGGGCATCTCCTCGTCGCGGATCTACCTCGACCCGCTGCGGCCCTCTGTGGAGGACCTGCTCGACATGATCACGACCGGTGTGCGCAGCTCGTTCACCTACGCCGGGGCGCGCACGCTGCCGGAGTTCCACGAGCGGGCGCTGGTCGGCATCCAGTCTGCGGCGGGATACGAGGAGGGCAAGGCGCTCCCGGTCAGCTGGTAACCGCTTATCGATCGGCTGTTAAGCGCCTGGGAGCGCCCGGTTCCCGGATGAGGCGCGGCTCAGGTCGGGTTGGCTCTGGAGACACCCGTTACCCAGGAGGCCCGACGTGAGCCAGACCCCCAACCGCAAGCAACGGCAGGCCGAGGCCCGCGCCGCCAAGCTCGAAGCCTTCCGCAAGGAGCAGGCGAGGCGCAAGCGCAACCGCCGCATCGCGATCGTCTCGGCGATCGCGGGAGGCGTCGCCGTGATCGCCCTGATCGCGACCGTCATCATCACGGCGCCGAAGCCCGTCGACTCCATCGCGGGGGTGAAGAGCTTCGACTACACCGGCGGCAACCATGTGCAGGGGACCGTCGACTACGCGCAGAACCCGCCCGCCGGTGGCGAGCACAACCCGGTCTGGCTGAACTGCGGCGTATATGACCGCGAGGTCCCCAAGGAGAATGCGGTGCACTCCCTCGAGCACGGCGCCGTCTGGGTCACCTACCGGCCTGGGCTCGACACGGGCGCCGTCGACACGCTGAAGGCCGACCTCCCGGACACCTACAGCGTCCTGTCGCCGTACGAGGGTCTGCCCGCTCCCATCGTGCTCAGCGCGTGGAACCACCAGCTGACGGTGGAGAAGGCCGACGACCCGCGGGTGAAGCAGTTCATCCAGAAGTACTGGCAGGGCCCGGACACGCCGGAGCCGGGCGCCGCGTGCGTCGGCGGCCTCGACGCGCCCGGCAAGGTCTCCTGAGGGTGGCCGCGGACTCCCGGCGGCCGTGGCCGTTGATCGTCGTCGGCGTCGTGGTCGTCCTCGTGACCGGGGCGCTGGCCTTCTCCGCCGGCCGGCTCAGCGTCGCCTCGGCGCAGACGCCGTCGGAGACGAGTGCGGAGGCCGGCTTCGCCAGGGACATGCAGGTGCACCACCAGCAGGGGGTCGAGCTCGCGATGATCGTCCGCGATCGGACGGCAGACGCCGCGACCCGCACGCTGGCATACGACATCGCGACCACGCAGGCTCAGCAGGCCGGTCAGCTCTTCGGCTGGCTGGTGCAGTGGAAGCTGCCGCAGGCGGGGTCGGAGCCGGAGATGACCTGGATGACGCGCCCGGCCACCGTCGGCGCCGCGGCGGGCGGCGGCCACTCGCACGGCGCATCGGGCGCAGGCCACCGCCCGGGGGACCCGATGCCGGGCCTCGCGACGCCCGCCCAGATCGCGCAACTGCGCGCGGCGACCGGCGTCGACGCCGAGCGGCGGTTCCTCACGCTGATGATCGCCCACCACGAGGGTGCCGTCGAGATGGCGGAGGCGGTGCTCGCCCGCAGCGAGAACCCCTCCGTCCGGACCTTCGCCGACGCGGTCGTGAAGAGCCAGGAGTCGGAGATCACCCTCATGCGGGGAATGCTCGCCGAGCGGTCCTAGAAGCCGACGTGTCGTTCCAGCCACGGGATAGCTGGGAATCCGGCGCGCTGACCGGGCCGCTTCCCAGTGCGCGCCGCTATACTCCTTGCGAAATGGACGACCCTCCTTCACGACATCTGTCCGCACCGCGCCCATTCGATTCGCGCCCATTCGATCCGCGCCCGCACGAACGGCTGACTCCGGGGCGGGGTGATTCCCGTGGCCGCTGAGTGGATCATGCTGGCCGTCGGTCTCCTGCTGACGGTCGGCACCGGTCTGTTCGTCGCGAGCGAGTTCGCACTGGTCAACCTCGACCGGGGCGATCTCGAGGCCCGTCGCGAGCGGGGCGAATCGCGGCTGACCATGACGATCGCCGCGCTGAAGATCACCTCGACGCACCTGTCGAGCGCGCAGCTCGGCATCACCCTGACGACCCTGCTCACCGGTTACACGATGGAACCGGCGATCAGTTCGCTGCTGCGTGGGCCGCTGACCGCGACCGGCCTGCCGGAGGGCGCCGTCGCGCCGATCGCCACCGTGGTCGCGATCGCCGTGGCGACGCTCCTCTCGATGATCCTGGGCGAGCTCGTGCCGAAGAACTTCGCGCTCGCCCTGCCCATCGCGACGGCGAAGCTCGTCATCCCGTTCCAGACGGTGTTCACGGCCGTCTTCCGGCCGTTCATCGCCGTGCTCAACGGCACGGCGAACGGCTTCCTCCGGCTGCTCGGCATCGAGCCGAAGGAGGAGCTCTCCGGTGCCCGCACCGCCGAGGAGCTGTCCTCGCTCGTCCGCCGCTCCGCGAGCGCCGGCGTGCTGGAGGAGGACACGGCGACCCTGCTGAGCCGCACACTCGCGTTCTCCACCCGCACCGCGTCCGACGTGATGACACCGCGTCCCCGGGTGGAGGCGGTCAAGCGCACCGACCCCGCGGACGCCGTGATCGGGCTCGCCCGCACGACCGGCTACTCCCGGTTCCCCGTCGTGGACGAGGATGTGGACGACGTCGTCGGCTTCGTGCACGTGAAGCAGGCCGTCGCCGTGCCGCGCGAGCGCCGTGGACGGGTCCCCGTTTCGGCCCTGCAGACCGAGGCGCTGCGCGTCCCGGAGACGATGAGCCTCGACACGCTCATCGGCGAGCTGCGCGGCCGCGGCTACCAGATGGCCGTGGTGGTCGACGAGTACGGCGGAACCTCGGGCATCGCCACACTGGAGGACCTGGTCGAGGAGATCGTCGGCGAGGTCGCGGACGAGCACGACCGGACGAGGGCGGGAGTGGTGCGCGGCCGCGGGTCGATCACGTTCCCCGGCATCCTCCGACCCGACGAGCTGCTCGAGCAGGCCGCCGTCACCGTGCCGGAGGAGGGGCCGTACGAGACCGTCGCCGGATTCGTCATGAACGAGCTCGGCCGCCTGCCGAAGGTGGGCGACGAGGTGGCCATCGACGGCGGCACGCTCCGGGTCGAGCGCCTCGACGGCCGGAGGGTCGACCGCATCCGGTTCACCCCGGACCCGGAGGGGGTGGCCCATGAGTGACTGGGCCGGAATCGCGTGGCTGGTCGTGCTCCTTGCCGTCAACGCCTTCTTCGTCGGCGCCGAGTTCGCCGTCATCTCCGCGCGCCGCTCGCAGATCGAGCCGCTCGCCGAGCGCGGCAAGCGCAGCGCGAAGACCGCGCTCTACGCGATGGAGCACGCGACGCTGATGCTCGCGACGACCCAGCTCGGCATCACCGTGTGCTCGCTGCTGATCCTGAACGTGTCGGAACCGGCCATCCACCACCTGCTGGAGGTGCCGCTGCATGCGACGGGCTGGCCGGAAGAGGTCATCGGGACGATCGCCTTCGTCGTCACGCTCGTGCTGGTGTCGTTCCTGCACGTCGTCTTCGGCGAGATGGTGCCGAAGAACATCTCGTTCTCGATGCCGGACCGCGCAGCCCTGCTGCTCGCGCCCCCGCTGGTGGCGATCGGCCGCGCGGTGCGCCCGATCATCGTGGCGCTGAACGCGTCCGCGAACGCCGTGCTGCGGCTGTTCCGGGTGGAGCCGAAGGACGAGGCCGCGAGCACCTTCACGCTGGACGAGGTCGCGACCATCGTCAGCCAGTCGACGCGGGAGGGTGTGCTGACCGACAGCACCGGCGCGCTCACGGCCGCGTTCGAGTTCACCGAGAAGAAGGTGCGGGACGTGATGGTGCTGCCGGAGACCCTGGTCTCGCTGCCGCTGGCGCCGACCCCGTCCGACGTGGAGAAGGCGGTCGCCAAGCACGGCTTCTCGCGGTACGTCGTGCCCGACGGGGACGGGGAGCCGACCGGCTACCTGCATCTGAAGGACGTGCTCGACCTGGAGGAGACCGGGTTCGAGCTGCCGGTTCCCGCCAAGCGCATCCGCCGGCTCGTCACGGTGTTCGTCGACGCGGACCTCGAGGATGCACTCGCCACGATGCGGCGCTCTGGCAGCCACCTCGCCCGCGTTGTCGACGTCGAGGGCTCGACGGCCGGCGTGCTCTTCCTCGAGGACATCATCGAGGAGCTGGTGGGCGAGGTGCAGGACGCGACGCGACGCAGCTGAGTCGTGCCGCCCGGGCAGGCCCGCCGCGGCCGCCTAGAACGACACGTCCAGCATCCCCGCTCGTCGAGGGCGCGAGTAGCATGCCGCCCGGAGATGAAGAGGAGGAATTCTCATGTTGGAGTCATGCGTGACGTACTCCGTCCTTCCTGCTTCGGACCTGGCGCGTGCCACTGCGTGGTACCGCGACAAGCTCGAGCTCGAGCCGGAGACGACGAGTGAGCAGGGTGTCCGCTACCGCACGGGCAGCGAGTCGAAGATCTACGTGTACGAGACGGCGAACGCCGGAACGGCGCAGAACACCGCGATGTGCTGGCTGGTGGACGACATCGAGGCGGCCATGGAGCACCTGCGGGGGAGAGGAGTCGTGTTCGCCGACTACGACTTCCCCGGCCTCAAGACCGAGAACGGCATCGCCACCGACAGCGAGGGCCGGTCGGCCTGGTTCCAGGACAGCGAGGGCAATTACCTCTGCCTGACCCAGCCGGCCTGACCGCTCGCGGCGCCGCCTCAGCGCCAGACGGCGCGGAGGTACTGCGGCGGCCAGTAGTCGATCCGCACGCCGAGCTCGTGCGCGGCCCGCAGCGGGAAGTGCGGGTCGCGCAGGAGTTCGCGCGCCAGCATCACCGCGTCCGCGCTGCCGTTCTCGACGATGTCTGCGGCCTGCTGCGGCGTGGTGATGAGGCCGACGGCGCTCACATCCACCTCGGCGGAGCTGCGCACGTGCTCGGCGAACGGCACCTGGTAGCCGGGCTGCAGCGGGATGCGGATGCCGGTCTGGATGCCGCCGGAGGAGATGTCGAAGAAGTCGGCTCCCGCCTCCTGCGCCCAGCCGGCCACGGTGGCGGTCTGCTGCTCGTCCCACCCGCCGGGCGTCCAGTCGCTGCCGGAGAACCGGACGAAGACGGGCACGCCGTCGCCCACCTCCTCGCGCACGGCAGCGACGATGCGCAGCAGCAGGCGGGCGCGGTTCTCGAGCGACCCGCCGTACTCGTCCTCACGCCGGTTGGCGATCGGGGAGAGGAACTGGTGGAGCAGATAGCCGTGCGCCGCGTGGATCTCGAGGATGCGGAATCCCGCGTCCACCGAACGACGCGCCGCGGCGCGGAAGTCGGCGACGATCTGGTCGATGCCGTCCAGGTCGAGCTCGGCGGGAACATCGAAGTCGCCGAACGCGATCGCCGACGGCGCGACCGCCCGCCAGCCGCCCTCGGCCTCTGGGACGCTGCCGTGCCGGTCCTCGAAGCCCCACGCCGGCCAGCTGGAGGCCTTGCGTCCCGCGTGGGCGAGCTGGATGCCGGCGACGGCGCCCTGCGACTCGATGAACTCCGCGATCGGACGCCAGGCCTCTGCCTGCTCGTCCGTCCAGATCCCGGTGTCTCGCGGCGAGATGCGCGCCTCGGGGCTCACCGCGGTCGCCTCCGTGAAGACGATGCCGCTGCCGCCGGTCGCGAACGAACCGAGGTGGACGAGGTGCCAGGTCTGCGGGATCCCCGAGTGGTCGAGCACCGAGTACTGGCACATGGGCGAGGTCCAGATCCGGTTGCGGGCGGTGACGCCGCGCAGCGTGAACGGGTCGAATAGTGAAGCCATGTTAACCACTAAGCCGCCAGGGCCTCGAGATATGCCCGGAGGTCGGCGGCGTTCGTGTAGACGTGGCCGGCGATCCCGAGCGCCTCGGCGCCGCGGACGTTCTCCTCCTTGTTGTCGACGAAGACCGTCTGCTCCGCGGTCGTGCCGAGCTCGGCGAGGACGTGTCGGAAGATCTCCGCACTCGGCTTGATCGTGCCGAGCTCGCCGCTGACGAAGACCTGCTCGAACAGGTCGCCCAGCGTCCCGTGCCGGAAGTACGAGCCGAAGTCGCGTCCCGCGTTCGAGAGCAGCGCGAGCCGGGTGCCGCCCGCCTTCAGGTCAAGCAGCACCTGAAGGGTGTCGTGGTCGATGGTGAGCCAGCTGCGGAAGTCGGCGAGCCAGAGCTGGTGGATGCGCGCGTCCGCCCACTGCTCGCCCAGCTCGCCCTCGATGCCGCGCCAGTACTGCTGGATGCTCATCGTGCCCTGATCGAGCGCGTTCCTGTGCCGCCAGTAGGCCGGCCAGAACACCTCGGAGTCGCCGCCGGCCAGCTCGACGAGCGCCGCGCGGTCCGCCTCCGTCGGCGTCACGGAGATGACCTCTCCGTAGTCGAAGACGATCACGCGACCGGGGATGGCGATGCTCACCACACCAACCTATCGTGAGGGGTGGAGGTGCAGGTGAGCGAGGGACGCAGCTGGGAGGAACGGGACGCGCGCGAGTGGATCGCGGTGCCGCAGGAGGGCGACGACAAGTACTCCCGTGGCGTGCTCGGCGTCGTGACAGGGTCGGCGATGTACCCGGGCGCGGCGGTGCTGGGCGTGGAGGCGGCGGCGCGGACCGGTGTCGGGATGGTGCGCTATCTCGGCGCCGACCGTCCCACCGAGCACGTGCTGCGGCGCCGGCCCGAGGTGGTCTCGGCGCCGGGGCGGGTGCAGGCCTGGCTGATCGGGTCCGGGATGGACGCGTCCTCGCGTCCCGCGGACGATGCCGGACGGCTGGCGGTGGCGCTCGGCGACGGAACGCCCGTCGTGGTCGACGCCGGGGCTCTCGATCTGGTCGGCAGGGCTGCCGGCCCCGTTGTCATCACGCCGCACTACCGCGAGCTCGCGGGCGTCCTCGCCGCCGCGGCCGACGACGACTCGGACGCCGTGACGGCGGACGAGGTGCGCGCCGACCCCGCCGCGTGGGCGGCACGGGCCGCGGCTGCGCTCGGGGTCACGGTGCTCCTGAAGGGCCACACGACCCACATCGTCACGCCGGATGGCGCGCACCGCACCGTCAGCGCCGGCCCCGCCTGGCTGGCCACAGCGGGCAGCGGCGACGTGCTCGGCGGGGTTCTCGGCGCGCTGGTGGCGACGCACGCCGACGCGGTGCGCGAGCACGGCCACGCGGCGCTCGCGGCACTGGCCGCAACGGCGGCCTGGCTGCACGGCCGGGCGGGGGAGTCGGCGTCGGCCGGCGGCCCGATCGTCGCCCTCGACATCGCCGAGGCGCTGCCTTCGGTGATCCGCAGGGTGCTGGGCGCCTAGGGCCGTCAGAGCGGACAACCGCATCCCCTAGGATGAGGCGCTATGGGGATGGAAGCCGCGCCGGTGCCCGCACCGGCGACACCCGACGCCGTCCCCGGGACGATGCGCCGCCTGGCCGCGAGCCCGCTCAGCCTGTGGATCGGGTTCCTGCTCGTCCATCTGCTGCTCGCCGCGCTCGCGCTGCACCAGGGCAAGGGGCTCGGCGACGTGATGTTCGTCTACAAGCCGTGGGCGGAGCTCGCCGCGATCGGCAAGCAGATCGTCGGCGTCGACTCCGACTGGGTGTACCCGTTCGGCGCGCTGGTGCCGATCATGCTCCCGCTGCTGTTCGGCGCCGACAACTACGTCGGCGGCTGGCTGACGATGGTCACGCTGCTGAACGCCGCGGCGTTCGCCGTGCTGATCGTCGGAAGGGAGCCGCGCCGGATCATCGCCGCGTGGTGGTGGCTGGGGTTCCTGCTGCTGCTCGGGCCGATCGCGGTCGGGCGCCTGGACTCGGTGTCCGCCTCGCTCGCGATCGTCGGTCTGCTCTGGCTGACCCTGCACGAGAAGGCGGCGGTCGTCGTCCTGACCGTGGCCACCTGGATCAAGGTGTGGCCGGCGGCCATCCTCGTCGCCGCCGTCATCGCACTTCGCAGCCGCTGGCGGATCGTCGCGGTGGGCGCCGTCACGAGCGCGATCATCGTGGCCGTCCCGCTGATCTTCGGCGCCGGCCTGCACGTGCTCAGCTTCATCACGATGCAGACCGGCCGCGGTATCCAGATCGAGGCCCCGGTCGCGACGTTCTGGATGTGGCAGGCCGCCTTCCAGGTGCCGGGTTCCGTCGTCTACTACGACACGACGCTGCTGACGTTCCAGGTCACCGGCGACGGCACCATCCTGGCCGGCGCGCTGATGAACCCGCTGCTGGCGGTCACCGCGGTGACGGTCGCGCTGATCGGCATCCGCTCGCTGCACAGGGGGACGCCGTACACCCGCATCCTGCCGGAGCTGTCGCTTGCGCTGGTCACCGCGTTCATCGCCTTCAACAAGGTGGGGTCCCCGCAGTACATCACCTGGCTCGCCGCGCCCGTCATCATCGGCCTGGTCTACCAGGGCCGCGGATTCAAGACGCCGGCGGTGCTGGTGCTGGTGACGGCCGCGCTCACGCAGGTGATCTATCCCTACTTGTACGACGGACTGCTCGGGACACCGGTGCCGGTCATGGTCGCCGTGCTGACGCTGCGCAACCTCAGCTACTTCCTCATCCTCGGCTGGTGCATCGGCGCGCTCTGGCGCAAGCGGCACGCGGACGAGGCGGCGGGCGACCTGCTGCCCGCGCACGCGTGGCCGTTCCGCGCGGCGCCGGACGCGCATCCCGTTCCCGTCCGCGAAGCCGTGGACTGACCAGGGACGAACCCGCGAGCGGCTCCTAGACTGGGACGGACGAAGGAGGGTCACATGCTCGTCGCATTCTCGGTCGCCCCCAGTGGCGGCGAAGGGCCGGACGCCTCGGTGCACGACGCCGTCGCGGCGGCCGTCCGGATCGTGCGGGAGTCGGGGCTGCCCAACCGCACGTCCTCGATGTTCACCGAGATCGAGGGCGAGTGGGATGAGGTCATGGACGTCGTCCGGCGCGCCACCGAGGCGGTGGGCGCGTACGGCACCCGGGTGTCCCTCGTGCTGAAGGCCGACATCCGCCCCGGCTACAGCGGGGAGATCGACGGCAAGGTCGAGCGGCTCGAGGCCGCGCTGGAGCAGGGCGCCTAGCGATGGACTGGCTGTATCTCGGGCTCGTCGCGCTTCCGTGGTGGCTGCCGCTGCTCGTGCTCGCCTGCGTGCTCGTGGGCGGTGCGGCGCTCGGCGCGGTCATCGTCGCGGTGGTCGGGGCCGTGCGCACGGCGTTCGCGCCGCAGGACACGGCCGAGGACGTCGACGTCGCGGAGTTCTTCGCCGACGCCGCGCGCTGAGCGCCGCCGCAGCGGCCCTCGGTGGCCGTGCGGCGGCGGACGCGGTCAGGGGAGGAGCGGCGTCCCTCGTCGCCACACCTGCCGGATCTCCAACGTGTCCGAGATCCGCGTCGTGGGGTCGCCGTCGACGAGGAGCAGGTCGGCGCGAAGCCCTTCGGCGATCCGGCCGCGGTCGGCGAGCCCGAACCGCCTGGCCGGGGTCGCGGTCGCGGCGCGCAGAGCCTCTGCAGGGGTGAGTCCGGCACGAACGAGCAGCTGCAGCTCGTGGTGGACGCTCGCGCCGTGCGCCAGGCCGCCGAAGGCCGGCGCGGGGAAGGATGCGTCCGTGCCGACGAGGATGTCGACACCCGCCTCGTGCAGCCCGCGCACCGACGCCAGCACGTCGTCGAGGCGTCCCTGCGGGTAGCGGTCGTAGCTGCCCTCGAGCGTGGCGAGCCACGCGTCGTCCAGCCGGGAGCGCACGCGCGGGTCGGCGGCGAGGGCGGTCGCGGGGATGCCCATCATCGACGCGTCGAGCACCACGCACGGCACGACGAACGCGCCGGACGCGGCGACGGCGTCGATGACCTCCGCGGTGTGCGGCCGGTCCATGAAGAGGTGCGCGAGGCCGTCGATGCCGGCCGAGACGGCGGAGGACGTGGCATCCAGCGTCAGGGTGTGCGCGACGGTGAGCAGGCCGCGCCGGTGCGCCTCGGCGACCCCGGCGGCGATCGTCGCGTCGTCGAGCATCGGGAGGCCGGGGGCGCCCTCGACCGTGCCGTCGTCGATCATGAACTTGATGTAGTCCGATCCCGATGCTTGCAGGAGCGGGACGAAGGCGGCCGCCTCCTCCGGGGTCGTGGAGAACGGCATCACGATGTCCGCCCACGGGTCGCCGCCGTGCGCCGCATCGGCGTCGTCCCACGGCGCCTCGTCGGACTCCCCGTCGTCGTCCATCAGTTCGCTCGGGTGGCCGCCGGGCGGGGTGATCCCGAAACCGGCCGAGCGCACGTCGGCGAGCGTGTCGTCCTTGCTCACCTGCCCGCGGTTGCCCCGGGTGAACATCCCCTGCATCTCGAGCTCCGTGGTGACGCCGAAGGCGAGTGCGGTGCGGAGGCCGTCCTCCGAGGTGTGCACGTGCGCGTCGATGAGCCCCGGGAGCAGCGTGCCCCCGCGTGCGTCCACGATCTCGGCGTCGCGCGGTGCGGCACGTCCGAGGGAGCGGATCCGGCCCCCCTCGATCACCGCCGTCGTGGCGTCGATGGTGCCCTCGCCGTCGAAGATGCGGGCGTTGATGATGGCGGTCGTGCTCATATCGGGTTCCTTCCTCCGTGGGATCGGATCGACCATAACAGAATTCTGTAGTCACTACAGAAAAAGTATCACTCCGAAAATGGATAGGATCCGAGAAAGTCTCTAGACTCGGGGTATGGCCGCAGGAACGGGACTCAGGGAGCGCAAACGCGCGCAGACGCGCCTCGCACTGCACGAGGCGGCCCTCCGGCTGTTTCTCGAGCGCGGCTTCGACGACGTGACCGTTGCAGAGATCGCGGACGAGGCGAACGTGGCACTCACCACGCTCTTCACCTACTACCCGGAGGGGAAGGTCGCGCTGGTCTTCCCGCAGGAGGAGGACCGCCAGGACGCCCTCATCCGGGCGGTCCGCGAACGGCCAGGAGGCACGGATCCGCTTGCGGCCGTCCAGGAGTTCATGGCCTCCCGGTTGCCGTTCGATGCCGAGGACGAGCACACGGAACGGCTCCTCGACCTCATCTTCGGAACGCCGGCGCTGCGCGCCTACGTGCGCAAGAACTGGACCGACTGCGAGGACGCCCTCACCGCGGTCCTGGCGGAGGAATGGAGCGATCGCGGGCGCATCGACCTGCGGGCGCTCGCGCGCTTCGTCCTCGAGAGCCCTGACATCGCCGCGCGCGAGGAGTCGCCCGGCGAGGCGCTCGCCGTGATCTTCGCCAACCTGCGCCGCGGCTGGAGCGTGTGAGCGCCGGGTCTCAGTCGATCGGGACCGGGTCCGCGTGCTGCGCGTGCACCACGCCGGTGTCGACGCCGCGGCGGACGCGGGAGCGGTCGATCCCGAACGACACCAGCGCCAGCGCGATCCCCGCCACGCAGAGGACCGCGCCGACCGCGACGGGCGAGAGGTAGCCGAAACCGGCGGCCACGGTCAGCCCGCCGAGGAAGGCGCCGGCCGCGTTCGCGATGTTCAGCGCGGAGTGGTTGAGGGCGGCGGCGATCGACTGGCTGTCGTGCGCGACATCCATCAGACGGGTCTGGATGGTCGGCGACAGCGCGGAGGATGCGCCCGCGATCACGAAGACCGAGATCAGGAGGCCGACGATGCTCCACGCGGTGAGGAACAGCGCGGCGAGGCCCACGAGCAGAACGACGAAGAAGAGCATCATCGAGCGCGGCACGCTGCGGTCGGCCATGCGGCCGCCGAGGATGTTGCCGACGGTCATGCCGATGCCCACGAGGATGAGCACCAGCGGCACGGTCGACGCGGGCAGCCCGGTGACGGAGGTGACCATCGGCGCGATATAGGTGTAGACGGCGAAGAACCCGCCGAAGCCGATGGCGCCGATCAGCAGCGCCAGCCACACCTGCAGCCGGCCGAACGCCCTCAGCTCGTTGCGCATCGTGGCCAGCGGGTTGCCCGCCTGCCACGGGACGAGGAGGGCGACGGCGGCGAAGGTGGCCGCGAAGATCGCCGCCACCACCAGGTAGGCGATCCGCCAGCCGTGGGCCTGGCCGACCCAGGTGATGAACGGGACTCCGATCACGTTGGCGATCGTGAGCCCCGAGAGCACGAACGCGACGCCCTGGCCGCGCTTGCCCGGCCCCATCAGGGAGGCGGCGACGAGCGAGGCGATGCCGAAGTACGCGCCGTGCGGAAGCGCGGAGAGGAAGCGGGCCACGAGCACCAGGCCGAAGGTCGGCGCGAGCGCGGAGGCGATGGTGCCGACCGTGAAGGCGACGAGCAGCCACAGCAGCAGCTTCTTGCGCGGCCAGCGGGCGGCAAGGGCGGCGATGGTGGGCGCGCCGACGACGACGCCGAGCGCGTAGGCCGAGATGATCCAGCCGGCCTGCGCGTTCGCCGCGTCCGGCGACTGCGCGTAGACCTGCGGGAGCAGGTCGTGGGCGATGTTCGGGAGGAGCCCCATCGCGACGAATTCGGTGGAGCCGATGCCGAAGCCCCCGAGCGCGAGGGCGAGCAGGGCAAGACGAATACGGGCCGACGACAACTGCGTCGGCCCGGCGATGACGGGGTTCACCCGCCAAGCATATATCGAATCGTTTCGATCGACCGTCGACCCGCACGCCCGGGGGCGGCGGCGGGTGGTGCCGGGCGTCAGTCGTTCTGGAGCAGGATGCCGTCCTGGATCGCGCGCTTGCGCAGGGCGACCTTGGTGCCGACGTCGTAGCCGGCCACGCGGTACTTCTCACGGATGCGCTTGAGGTAGCTCTTGGCCGTCTCGTCGGAGATGCCGAGCTGGAAGGCCACCGCCTTCACCGGCTCGCCTGCCCCGTACAGTGCCATCACCCGGCGCTCCTGCGCGCTCAGCTTCGGCGCCCCGCCGACCTCGCCCGCGTTCAGCGCCAGGTCGAGCTCGGCCGAGATGAACGACTCGCCCTTGCTGGCCGCGCGGATCGCCTCGACGATCATCTCCGCGTCCTCGCTCTTGACGAGGTAGCCCATCGCCCCGGCCGCGAGCGCCTCACGCACGACGGCGGGCTCCGAGTACGTGCTCATCAGCACGGTGCGCACGCCCGTCGTCTTCAGCGTCGACAGTTTGAGGGAGACCGGGATGTTGTCCTTGAGGTCGAGGTCGAGCAGCACGACGTCCACCGGGAACTCCGGGTGGGTGAGCAGTTCGGGCCAGGTGGCTACCGCCGCGACCATCCGGATGTCGTCCGCGGCATTGCGGATCCATTCGGTGAGGGCGCCGAGCAGCATCTTGTGATCGTCGACGATCGCGATTCTGATGGGGGGAGCCTCGCTCACGAGCAAGCCTTTCTTCCTGTGGGCGCCGTCTGGGTCAGCTCAGCTCGGCGGTGGTGTCGCTCACGGTGGTGATCTCGAGCCGGAGCGTCGAGCCGGAGAAGGACTCGACGTGGCGGCCCACCTTACGGATAGCTTGCCACGCCGCAGGGTCTACCCCGTTTCGCGGCACACCGGTGGCAGTGATCACAATCGACATGGTCGTTCCGGGCCCCTCGACCCGCCCGATGTCGAGATCGAGGCTGCGCGACTGGCCCGCCCCGGTGCGCACCGGGTCGCTGATGAGCAGCCACACCGCGGTGAGCAGGCCGTCGCGCTGCTCGCGGCTGAGGCCGGCGGCGAGGCCGTCCGGGTCGCTCAGCGTGACCGCGGGGCCGAGCAGCGCAGACTCGGTCACCGCGTGGTACAGCCAGGTCTCCTTGCGGCCCTGGATCAGGTGGAGGCGCAGCTCGGTGGCGATGCTCGCCGCGGTGCCCGCCGTCTCCTCGTCCAGGGGCAGTGCGGTGCGGCCGGTGGCGACACCGTCGAGCAGTCGCTCGGCGGCGAGGTCGAGGCGAGCCAGCTCCTCGGACGCCATCATGCCCACCGCGTAGCCCGGGGAGGAGACGGTGCTCTGCACCTGCACCAGGTCGAGCTCCAGCTGAACGAGGGTGCTGAGCGAGCGCACGATCTGCACCCCGACGAGCGGGGGCGCGACGGCGACCGCGATGGTCGCGAAGCCGGGTCCGAGCATCTGCATGTCCGGCAGCGAGCGGATGACCAGCACGGTCGCCACGGCCGCGCCGAGCACGATCGTCGCCAGCACGATGTCCCGCGCCGGGCGGACGGGAGCGCAGAGCAGCAGGGCAGGTCCGACCGCGGCCGCGGCGGTGAGCGGCAGCCACGTGCCCGCGCCGGTCGTGCCGAGCACATCCAGCGCAACCACGATCGCCCAGACGACGAGAGCGCCGGCGAACACCCACGTCGGCAGCACGTCGGGGAGCCGGAACCGTAGCACCAGCGCGACCACCAGGGTCGCGATCAGCAGGCCCCACGCCGCGCCGGTCAGCGCCGGCTGCGGGTCGTAGCCGATCGTCAGCGCCGCGACGACGAACAGGAAGGCGATGAGCGCGACGGAGGCGACGTTGAAGCCGAGGTCGAGGCGCGCGCGACTCAGCACATCCCGCTCCTGGCCGCCGGAGCCGGAGCGCCCGAGCTGCCGGTGCGGGATGGTGCGCTCGTCGACCCTGCTCACTTCGGCACCTCCAGCACCACGGTCGTCCCGCTGCCGGGGGACGAGAACAGACGGGCGTTGCCGCCGACGTCGCGCAGCCGGGCCACGATCGACTCCGTGAAGCCGAGTCTGCCCTCCTGGATGCTCGCGACGTCGAACCCGACACCGGAGTCGGTGACCATCGCACGCACCGTGGTCTCGTCGTCGGTGATCGTCACGTGCGCCTCGTTCACGCCGGAGTGCCTGCGCACGTTCTCCAGACACTCGGCGAGGGCGAGCAGGAACGCGTCGAGGATGTCGCTCGGCAGCAGCACCTGGCCGGAGCCGTGCCAGTTGACCTCGAGGCCCATCCGGCGGAACCGCTGCTTGACCGACTCGAGCGTGTTCCCGAGCGTCGACTCCTCCACGGGCTTCAGCCGGTAGTCGCCGGACCGGCTCGGGTCCGGCGTGAAGCCGAGGCGCAGCTGGCGCAGCAGCGCGGCATCCTCGGCCGCCTGCTCCCGCAGCGCCCCGACGCTGACGCCGACGCCCGAGTGCGCGAGCAGGGTCAGCGTCGCCAGGACCGTGTCGTGGAGCAGCCGCGCGCCCTGTCTGCGCCTGGCCTCCGTCTCGCTCGCCTGCCGCTCGACGCGGTACGCCCTGCTCATGGTGGAGATGCGCTTCAGCGTCCGCGGCACGGTGCGCGAGAGCCAGATGCCGGTCGCGGTGAGCGCCACCCAGCCGGCGACGACGAAGACCAGGGCCTCGGTCATCCGCGAGCCGGTGACCATCAGCGTCGAGACCGTGGCGAGCACGGTCGCGACGGCGGCGACGACCAGCTGCGCGATGCTCGCCCGAGAGGTGCTGCCGAGCACGCTCACGCTGGGGATGGCCGCCGCGGCGATGACGCCGACCGCACTCACCGCCGAGGGAGCCAGGGCGTGCTGCGGGAGCAGATGGATGAGGATCAGCGCGACGCCGGCGACCACGATCACCCAGAGCCACAGCCGCATCCGCAGCAGGGCCGGGAGCTGGAACTGGGCGTAGCCCATGCAGACCAGCAGGACGAGGGAGGCGAAGTACAGGGGGAGCGGCAGGGTGCCCGGCACGCTCAGGCACAGCAGCGCGGTCACCGTGGCGGTGAGTCCGACCGTCCGCGCGGTGGTGGCGAGGAGCCGATCACGCTCCTTCTGGATGCGCGACATGCCCCTCCGTTCCCTCACTCCGCGAGCAGCCGCCTCAGGTGGGCGCTGACGGCGTCGTCCTCGATCAGGAATCCGTCGTGGCCGAAGTCGGAACGGATCACCACGGGAATCCTACCGTCGATCGTGTCCCGCAGATGGGAGGCGATGAGTTCCTGTCCCTCCACGGGGAAGAGCCGGTCGCTGTCGATGCCGAGCACGAGCGTCCGCGCGGTGACCAGGGACAGCGCAGCGGCGAGTCCGCCGCGTCCCCGGCCGACGTCGTGCGAGTTCATCGCCTCGACCAGGGTGAGGTAGCTGTTGGCGTCGAACCGGCGGGTGAACTTGTTGCCGTGGAAGTCGAGGTAGGACTCCACCGCGAAGCGGCCGCCGCCGCCGAGCGGGCTGATACCGCTCTGCCACGCGCGTTCGAACCGCGCGTTCAGCTCGGACGGGCTGCGATAGTTCAGCAGCGCCATCCGCCGGGCGAGGGCGAGCCCGCGGTGCGGGCCTTCGCCGTCCTTCTCGTCGTAGTAGTAGCCGCCGTGGAACAGCGGGTCGGTGCGCACCGCCTCGATCTGCACCGAGTTGAGGGCGATCTGGTCCGCGGTCGAGAACGGCGGAGCGGCGAGGACGGCGAGCCGCTCGACCCGCTCGGGGAAGCTGACGGCCCACTCCAGCGCCTGCATCCCGCCCATCGAGCCGCCGATCACGGCGGCCCAGCGGCCGATCCCGATCGTCTCGGCGAAGGCGGCCTGCGCGTTCACCTGGTCGCGGATGGTCGTGAACGGGAAGCGCGGCCCCCACTCGGCGCCGTCCGGGGCGATGGAGGCGGGTCCCGTGGTGCCCTGGCAGCCGCCGAGCATGTTGGGCACGACGACGAACCAGCGGTCGGTGTCGATGGCCTTGCCCGGCCCGATGATTCCCTGCCACCAGCCCGCCGTAGGGTGACCGGGACCGGGGGCGCCGACCGCGTGGCTGTCGCCGGTGAGCGCGTGCAGCACCAGCACGGCGTTGTCGCGCTCCGGGCTCAGCTCGCCCCAGGTCTCGTAGGCGACCCGCACGAACGGGAGCGTCTCCCCGCTCTCGAAGCGGAACTCGCCGATGCCGGCGAACCGCCGGCCGCCGACCGGGTCGGACTCCTTCCACGCCCCGCTGGCGTGCGGCTTTCCGAGCAGCGAACGCGCCTGCTCCTCGGTGATGAAACTCGAGGGGGCCGTGTCGGCCGACGTCTGCCACTCCATGCGTCCCATTCTTGCGGAGCGGCACAGAGCACGCTGACGTGTTACGCCGGGCCCCGGTCAGCCGTCGTCGGAGCCCTCGTCGGCCCGCTGCTGTCCCGTCTCGTGCTGGTGGCGCTGGCGGAGGTGCTGGGTGCGCTCGTTGAGGTAGCTGACGATGGTGGCGCTGGAGGTGCCGACGATCGCGATGCCGCCGATCATCAGCACGACGGCGAGCAGCCTCCCGGTGACGGTCACCGGGTAGTAGTCGCCGTAGCCGACCGTCGCCATCGTGACGCAGGCCCACCAGAGGGCGTCGCCGAACGAGCGGATGTTCGAGCCGTGCGCGTAGCGCTCCACCTGGTACACGGCGAGCGAGATGACGTAGACGAACATCAGGACGAACGAGCCGGCGACGATGAGGACCCTGCGTCGCAGGTGCGATGCCGTGTTCCCGCGCAGCAGCGGCACCCGGCCGAGGTCGCCGAGCAGGCGGAAGGGCCGGGCGAGCGGCAGCAGCACGGACAGCAGGTCCACGGCGTTGCGCCGCACGAATCGCCGTTTGTCCTCCGCGTAGACGAGCCGGACGGTGTAGTCGAGCAGGAAGAGCACCCAGATCAGGCCGAGGACGCCGATCAGCGCGAGGTACACCGCGTGCGGCATCCCTGGCTGCAGGATCGTCCAGGAGTAGGCGATGAGGAAGACGACGCTCGCGCCGATGCCGGGCCAGGCGGTCGCCTGCTCCCAGCGTTTGCGCTTCGCGTCGTCGCTCACACGCTAATTCTTGACCGTGAGCGGGCCCTTGTGGAAGCGGTGGGATGCGGCCTGGGCGACCGGCTTCACCACGATGAGGTCGAGATCCACGTGCCGGGGGAGCGTGAGGGCGTGCACGATCGTCTCAGCGACGTCCTCGGCGACGAGCGGCTCCGGCACATCCTCGTAGACCGCGTCGCGCCTCGCCTTGTCGCCGTCGAAGCGCACCAGCGAGAACTCCTCGGTCGCGACCATCCCCGGCGCGACCTCGATCACGCGGATGGGCTCGCCGTTCAGCTCCAGCCGGAGCACCTCGGTGAGCGCGTGCTCCGCGAACTTGGCCGCGTTGTATCCGCCGCCGCCGACGTACGCGGTGTGGCCGGCGATGGAGGTCACGGTGACGATGTCCGCGTGGCCGCTGGCCCTGGCGCCGTCGCGCAGCAGCGGCAGCAGCGCGCTGATCACGCGCTTGGTGGCGATGACGTTGATCTCGTACATCCACACCCAGTCGTCGATGCTGGAGGCCTCGACCGAGTCGAGCCCGTGCGCCCCGCCGGCGTTGTTGACGAGCGCGTGGATGCCGCCGGTCGCGGCCAGGTGGTCGCGGAGCGCGTCCACCTCGTCCTGCTTGGTGAGGTCGGCGACGAACACGTCAGCGCCGGTCTCCTCCGCGAGCGCACGGAGGCGGTCCTCGCGGCGGGCGACGCCAACGACGTCCCAGCCCTTCTCGCGGAACAGGCGGACCGTCGCCTCGCCGATGCCCGAACTCGCTCCCGTCACGACCACTCGTCTGTTGCTCATCTGCCCATTCTCACGGGTTACGGCATGTTTCGGGTGCGTTGCCCCGGTGGAGCACGCCGTCTAGCCTGCTAGGAACCACCCGAGAACGAGGAGTAGTGCCATGACCGACGCCGCCGACTGGCAGTTCGAGACCAAGCAGATCCACAGCGGCGCCGCGCCGGACCCGGTGACCAACGCCCGTGCGACCCCGATCTACCAGACGACGTCCTACGTCTTCAACAACGCGGAGCACGCGAAGAACCTGTTCGCGCTCGCCGAGTTCGGGAACATCTACACCCGCATCCAGAACCCGACGCAGGCCGTGGTGGAGGAGCGCGTCGCCGCGCTCGAGGGCGGCACCGGAGCCCTCCTCGTCGCCTCGGGCCAGGCCGCGTCGACCTTCGCCATCCTGAACATCGCGCAGGCGGGCGACCACATCGTCTCCTCCAGCTCGATCTACGGCGGCACCTACAACCTCTTCAAGTACACGCTCGCCAAGCTCGGCATCGAGACCACGTTCGTCGAGAACCAGGACGACGCCGAGGAGTGGCGCCGCGCGGTCCGCCCGAACACCAAGCTGTTCTTCGCGGAGACCATCGGCAACCCGAAGATCAACGTGCTCGACATCGCGCTCGTCGCCGACGTCGCGCACGAGGCCGGCGTCCCGCTGATCGTGGACAACACGATCGCGACCCCGTACCTCATCCGCCCGCTGGAGCACGGTGCCGACATCATCGTGCACTCGGCCACCAAGTTCCTCGGCGGACACGGCACCGTGATCGGCGGCGTGGTCGTGGACGGCGGAAAGTTCGAGTGGTCGAAGAACCCGGAGCGCTTCCCCGGCCTCACCCAGCCTGACCCCTCGTACCACGGCGCCGTCTACACGGACGCGGTCGGCGACGCGCTCGCCTACATCATCAAGGCGCGCGTGCAGCTGCTCCGCGACCTCGGCGCGGCCATCGCCCCGGCGAGCGCCTGGCAGCTCATCCAGGGCATCGAGACCCTCTCGCTCCGCGTGGAGCGCCACACCCAGAACGCGCAGGACATTGCGGAGTTCCTCGAGAACCACCCGGACGTCGCGACGGTGAACTACTCGGGCCTGCCCACGAGCCCGTGGTACGCCACCGCCAACAAGTACGCGCCGAAGGGCGTCGGCGCCGTGCTGTCGTTCGAGCTGAAGGGCGGCGTCGACGCCGGCCGCGCGCTGGTCGACAACCTCTCGCTGTTCAGCCACCTCGCCAACATCGGCGACGTGCGCAGCCTTGTCATCCACCCCGCGTCCACCACCCACTCCCAGCTGACCCCGGAGCAGCAGCTCACCGCCGGCGTCACGCCGGGCCTGGTGCGCCTGTCGGTCGGCCTCGAGAACATCGACGACCTGAAGGCCGACCTCACCGCGGGCCTCGCCGCGGCCCGCTCCGTCGTGGAGGCCGCGCGCGCCTGACGCGTCCTGCGGTCTCGGGAGGCCCGGCGAGCGAGTGCTCGCCGGGCCTTCCGCGTTGCGGTCCCGTCGGCGATAGTCTCGACCGACGGACCGCCCGCCCGCCCCGGGTGGCGACACCTCGCTGGGTCCGAGCCAGAGCTGATCGGAGGAGAAGCAGCGATGTACGCCGAAAGTCTCAGCAGTCCCCTGCAAGGCCGGGTCGTCTACCGGGAGGGCGACCTCGCCTTCGACTTCGAGCCGTCCGACCTTGCAGACCTTCGGCGGCGGCGCTTCGAAGTCGGCACCCTGGTGGCCGAAACGCTCTCCGTGGAGGTCGGCTTGCCGCAGGGAATCATCCTCTACGCCTGGGGCTACTCGCCGTGGCAGGCCTGGCTCACTGTTCCCGGCGCTCCCGTCGACGTGGTCGACGGCGTCGTCATGATCGACCCGGAGGGAATCGTGCCCGGTGTGGGGTTCAGCCTCCAGAAGGACGAGAGCGACGTGTGGTGGACGCAGTACGACCCCGAGTCCGGGTGGTGCAACGTGACCAACGGGCGCCGCGACGCCGTGGCGACGCGCGTGGCGACGGACACCGTGATCGGGACGGACGAGACGGGGATCACGTCCGTGTGGCTGCGACCTACCTTCCTGCCGTAACCTCCGGCGCCGCCAACGGTCGCGACACGCCGCCTTGGGCGCGCGGAGGCGGCGTGTCGCGACCGCTCGGCCGGGGGCGCGGGCCGAGGCGGCCTACGCCCGCGCCTCCGCGACGCAGGCGCGGAGGAGGGCGATGGCCTCACGGGCGTCGCCGGCGGTGAAGGTCTGGCGGTCGCCGGCGCGGTCGCGGACCACGCGGTCGAGGAGGTCGGCGTGCTCCGGCCAGCGCTCCTGGGCGAACCGGGCCGCCGCCGTCTTCGAGAGGATGCGGCCGGTCTCCAGCGTGGCGACCAGCCGGATGGGCCCCAGGGCCAGCCAGCGCACCGTCTCCGATCGCACAGGGCCGTCGTCGGGGCGGTCGGCGATCTCCGCCTCCGCGCCGTCGCCGAGCGGCCCCCAGTACTCGATGAGGTTCTCGCGCGAGAACGTCACCACGCCCTCCGCGACGTCCGGGTGCCGGTCGGCGGTGGGGGACCAGATGACGTCGCCGCCGTCGACCACGCCCTGCACGCCGTCCTCCAGCTCCCGCCAGGTGACCCAGCTGAGCTGGCCGCCCTCCAGCGCCGAGACGAGCACGCCCTCCACCACCTGCGGCGCCGTCTGGACCGCGTCCGGGCCGCGCGCGATCTCCGACTCCGTCAGGTAGACGCCGTCGATGTGCGGGTCGGACGCGGCGTGCAGACCCGCGAGCGCCTCCAGGTCGTCCTTCGGGTCGCGGGTGACGACGAACACCACATCGATGTCGCTGACGCCGTGGTGCCAGTCCCCGGCGACGGCGGAACCCGTCACGATCGCACGGCTCACCAGCCCGGGGGCGAGGCGTCTCTGCTCGAGGAGGAAGCGCGTGAGCGCGTCGTCCACCGCCTTCGGCAGCTGTGCATCCATGGGATCCCCTTCCGTCAGATCGCGGGCACCTCCGCGTCCGCGAATGCCAGCTTCGGCACGAAGAAGAGGAGCACCGCGGCGACGAGGGCTCCGAGTCCGCAGATCGTCCAGACCAGCATGTAGCCGAACAGGCTCGCCGCCGTGGCGGTGACCGTCGCGGCGCCGGTCAGCAGCACGACGCCGAAGACCGCCGAGGCGAAGGAGCCGCCGATGGTCTTGGTCGTGTTCGTCATCGCGGTCGCGACGCCGGTCTGCCCGCGCGGTGCTGCGGCCGCCGCCGCGGCCGGCAGCGCGCCGACGAGGGCGCCGGAGCCGATGCCCGCGATGGCCATGTTGGTGAAGACCTGCCAGGTGTCCAGGTGGAACGGCAGGAACAGCAGGTAGCCGATCGCCACCAGGAAGGACGCGCCGATCAGCGTGACCCGCGGGTTCAGCCACGACGACACCAGCGGGAACAGCACCGCCCCGACGATCATCGAGATCAGGTAGGCGCCGATCAGGATGCTGCGCTGCCCGGCCGAGAGGCCGAGGCCGTAGCCGTTGACCGGGTCGGTCCCGGCGTAGGTGCTGAGCGGCGCCTGTGCGCCGAGCAGGCTGATGCCGACGAGGCCGGCGGTCAGCTGCACCGGCCACATGTTCGGCTTGCGCAGCACCCGCAGGTCGATCGCGGGATCCTCCTGCCGCAGCTCCCAGCGGGCGAACGGGATGAACGCCAGCACGCCCAGCACGATCAGCGCCCACACCCACCAGGTGCCGACGCCGTTGATGCGCAGGAACGTCAGCCCCGAGGTGATCAGCAGCAGCCCGAAGGTGAGCAGGATGAAGCCGATGCCGTCCAGGCGGCGGCCGGGCACCGGCTCCGACTCGGGCACCCCGAACAGGATCGCGAAGAAGACGAGCGTCACGGCCACCGCCGGCACCATCAGCGTGAGCGCCACATTCTCCGCGAACGCGGTGAACAGCATCCCGGCGCCCACCGCCCCGAGGATCGCGCCGAACTCGAGCGCGACGACGAGCAGACCGGCGGCGCGGCGGGTGCGGGAGGCGGCGGTGCCGGTGCGGCGGCCGCGGTCGAAGATGAGCGCCACCTCCAGCGGCAGCCAGACCACGTAGAAGCCCTGCAGCGCGAACGCGACGAGGTACGTCGTGAAGTCCTGCGAGAACGCGAGCGCCCACGTCGACAGCGCGGTGAGCAGCGTGGCGAGAAGCAGGATGCGCTTGTGGCCGAACATGTCGCCGAGCTTGGCGAGCACGGGCACGACCAGTGCGGAGAGCAGCAGCTGAGCGGCCTCGAACCAGTTGTAGTCCGCGTCGTGGATGCCCAGGTGCTTCACGATGTCCGAGATCAGCGGCACGTAGTAGCCCTGCAGGATCCCGCTGGTCAGCTCGACGAGGGCCAACCACCCGATGAGTGCGGCCGTCGCGCCGATGGCTGTCGTCGTCCGGCGCTGGGCGACCGCCTCTTTCGAAGTCATGCGCGGATGCTAACACCAGCCACGCCCTTGTACGGTAGATGCGTGGCCAGCGAAATCGACGATTCAGGTTCAGGCGTTCTCGCGGAGACGGAGCGGGAGGTCCTGGGCTGGCTCGAGTTCGGCGATGCGGCCCGTCATCTCGCGGGAGAGGTGGTCGAGTCCGGGTTCGAACCCGACATGGTCGTCGCCATCGCCCGCGGTGGCCTGCTGCTGGCCGGCGCCATCTCCTACGCGCTCGGGATCAAGGCGTGCGGGGCGCTGAATGTCGAGTTCTACACCGGCGTCGACACCCGCCTCCCGGAGCCGGTCGTGCTCCCGCCGATGCTCGACGCGGCCGCCTTGCAGGCCAAGCGCGTGCTCCTCGTCGACGACGTCTCCGACTCCGGCCGGACTCTCGCGATGGTGGTCGACCTGATCGGTGCATCCGGCGCCGACGTGCGCACCGTGTGCCTCTACTCGAAGCCGCGCACCGTGCTCGAGCCGGACTTCGTCTGGCGCCGCACCGACCGCTGGATCACCTTCCCCTGGTCGGCGCTGCCGCCGGTGACGGCGACGTCCCGCTGAACGCCGTGCCGAAGTCCCTGGCCGAGCTCTCCGCCGACGGGTCGATGGACCCGGGATGGGCGGATGCGCTCGCACCCGTCGCCGACCGGATCGCCGGGATGGGCGACTTCCTGCGCGCCGAGGTCGCCGCAGGTCGGCCGTACCTGCCGGCGGGACCGAACGTGCTGCGGGCGTTCCGGGCGCCGCTCGCCGACGTCCGGGTGCTCATCGTCGGCCAGGACCCGTATCCGACCCCGGGCCATCCGATCGGCCTCTCGTTCGCCGTCGAACGGGATGTGCGGCCGCTGCCGAGGAGCCTGCAGAACATCTACCGAGAGCTGCGCGACGACCTCGGGCACGTCCCGCCGCCGCACGGCGACCTGAGCGCCTGGTCGGACCACGGCGTCATGCTGCTGAACAGGGTGCTCACCGTGCAGCCCGGCGCGCCGGCGTCGCATCGCGGCAAGGGCTGGGAGCCGATCACCGAGCACGCCATCCGCGCGCTCGTCGCGCGCGACCGTCCCTTCGTGTCCATCCTCTGGGGCCGCGACGCCTCCACTCTGAAGCCGCTGCTCGGCGGCAACCCGGTGATCGAGTCCGCGCATCCGAGTCCGTTGTCGGCCTCGCGCGGGTTCTTCGGCTCCCGGCCGTTCTCGCGGGCGAACGCCATGCTGCAGCAGACCGGCCAGGAACCGGTCGACTGGTCGCTGGCTCCGTAACGCCGTCGCAACACGGGCGACGTAGGCTTGTGCCGTGCTGGAAGAGGAATACGAGACGCGCCGCGTCCTGCCGCGCCACCTGCGCAAGCAGGCGCCGGAGGAGGCCGCGTTCGAGTACAGCATCCGGGATGCCACGCTGCAGGATCTGCCCGACATCCGCGAGATCTACAACCACTACGTCGCCAACAGCACCGTGACCTTCGACGAGGACGCGATGACCCTGCGCGAGTGGAAGAGCAAGTTCGCCTACCTGCACAAGCTCGGGATGCCGTTCATCGTCGCCGTCTCGCCGAGCGGACAGATCCTCGGCTACGCGCTCGTCTCGCCGTGGAAGCAGAAGAAGGCCTACCGGTTCACCGTCGAGAACTCGATCTACCTCGGCGCCGCCTCCACGGGGAAGGGCCTCGGCCCGGTGCTGATGCAAGAGCTGATCGACCGGTCGAAGGCCGCGGGGCTCAAGGAGATGATCGCGGTCATCGCCGACAAGGGCGCGGAGGCGTCGATCAAGATGCACGAGAACTTCGGCTTCACCGAGATCGGCAGGATGGGCCGCGTCGGCTACAAGTTCGAGCGCTGGCTCGGCACGGTGCTGATGCAGAAGTCGCTCAAGTAGCGTCGCAGCCGCGATCGGCGGCGGGGCGGGTCTAGGCTCGCTCCGTGACCACCGTGACTTCCAAGGAGGGCCGGGTCGCCGATGCACCGACGGCGGCCGGGCGCGCGGCGAACCTGCCGCTGCGCAAGCGCCCGATCGACATCTTCTTCATCGTGATGTTCTCGCTGTTCAGCCTCACCTGCATCATCAGCGACGCCATCCCCACGCTCGGCATCCCGCAGACCGCGACGACGACGAACATCCTCGCCCAGTGGAACTACACGTACTCGTCGCAGTACGACCCGCTGTACATGCACGAGCCGCTCTGGCTGCGGTTCATCACCGGCACGAGCGCGTTCGTCTACCTGCCGTTCTACATCCTGCTGATCGTGTGCCTGGCGAAGGGCTTCAACTGGATCCAGCTGTTCTCGGTGATCTACGCCACCATGATCATCAGCCTGACGGCCATCCCGATCTTCGGCGTCGAGTTCTTCGGACCGGTGGGGGAGCGCACCCCGAACCCGCTGGTCTTCCTGCTCTACAACGGGCCGTATGTGCTGGTGCCGTTGCTCCTGCTCATCCGGATGCGAAAGCCCATGCCCTTCACCAGGAGGTTCTGACATGCCGCTGCTCGAGGATCTGACCGTGTACGAGGACGGCGACGTCTTCTCGGTCTACGACCACTCGTTCGAGGAGGAACCGGGGCGGGGACGCAAGCTCGGCGAGATCGTGAAGCAGGGAGACGAGTACGTCCCCTCCGGCTTCGGGGCCGTGTACGAGCACCCGTCGCCGGCGCTGACGATCGACGACGCCGTCGCCGCGTTCGTCGGCTCGGCCTGACGCCTGCTGCGGCGCGTTCCGGTGCGCCGGTGCGCCGGTGCGCCGGACTCAGGCCGGGTGCCGGCCGCCGAGCTCCAGCAGCCCGACGCCGCCGATCAGCAGCACCAGCCCCAGGATCTGGACCCAGGTGAGCGACTCCTTGAAGAAGATCCAGGAGATGACGGCGATCACGGCGACGCCGACCGCCGACCAGATCGCGTAGGCGACGCCGAGCGGCACCCCGCGGGAGAGCGACTGCGACAGCGCGAAGAACGACGCCAGATAGCCGACGACGACGATGACGAAGGCCCACCACTTCGGGTTCTCGCCCGAGGTGAACTTGAGGAACGTGGTCGCGACGACCTCGGTCGCGATGGCGACGGCGAGGAACAGGTAGCCCACCACAGCACAACGCTAGCGAGCGGAAGGAAACAGGGGATGGACGACACGGCACGGGTGCGCCAGCTGCGCATCGTGGTGGAGGCGGAGGACTACGACGAGGCGCTAGCGTTCTTCCGCGACGCGCTCGGGATGCCGGAGCAGGAGAGCTACTCCGGCGACGGCGGGGCGAGGGTGGCGATCCTCGACGCAGGCCGGGCGACGCTCGAGATCGCGAACCCGCAGCAGAAAGCGATGATCGACGAGGTGGAGGTCGGCCGCCCGGTCGCCCCGCGCATCCGGCTCGCATTCGAGGTGGGCGACAGCAGGTCCGTCACCGCGCGGCTGGTGGATGCGGGAGCCGAGCTGATCGCGCCTCCCACCGTCACCCCGTGGAACTCTCTCAACGCGCGGCTCCAGGCACCCGGTGAACTCCAGGTGACGGTGTTCCAGGAGCTGGATGAAGCGCCCCTATGAGTTCGCTGCGGATCCCGCCCGGAGGTGTCGCCGCGGCCTAGCCTGAGGGCACGACATCGTCGGACGGGGCGGGGACCGCGCCGGCCGAGTGAGGCCGATGACCAATCGTGGCCGGGAGCGGAGCGCCCCCGGCCACGTCCATGCCGGCCGTCGTCGGCCCGCTGTTCAGTTGCGCGGCGTCGCCCGTCCGAGCACCGCGTAGCCGGCCAGCCCCGCAAGCACCCCCGGGAGCAGCAGCCACGCGGCCACTCCGACCGGGCCGCTCGACGCGAACCACTCGCCGACCGCCGGCCAGCCGCCGGTGAAGGTGATGAGCGCGACGGCCCCCACGATCAGCAGCACGAGCGCGGCGCCCGCCACGAGGATGCCGTTCATCCGCCAGCGCATGTAGAGGGAGGCGGAGAAGGAGCCGACGAGGAAGAATAACAGCATCCCGGCGAACACGATGAACAGCCGCCCGAAGAAGTTCTCGCCGGCGAAGTACACCGACGTGAACAGGTGGCCGCCGAGCCCCCAGCCGTTCGTCCACTCCTCGACGACCGAGAGCGCCGCGAAGCCGATGGCGTAGCCCGCGGAGAGCAGCAGGAAGGTGAGCCCGGAGCCGAGCGAGAAGTCCCTGCGGGTCACGCTGTAGCCGAGGGCGAACGGGAAGGTCGCGGTGATCACCTGGATGCCGACCACCAGCATGTACACGAAGATGTAGAACCCGCCACCGCTCCACTGGGTGCCGTCCATGGCGTCGGCCCGATCGGCCGGTTCGGTCGCGCCCCAGATGATCCACCAGATCAGCCAGTTCACCAGCCAGATGAACGCCATGATCGAGATCGGCACCCAGATGGTCGTGTACTTGTTGACGAGGTTCAGTCTGACCACGCGCCAGACGCGCTGGGCGCCGGCGGGTTCGGCGATGAGGGTGGGGGATGCGGTCGTCATGCGCTCTGCTCGAATTCTGTCTCTCGGACGTTGGTCTTGCGGACGATGAGCTGCTGCAGCGAGACCGGTGCGAGCTCGAGCCCGGCCGCGGCCGCCTCGGCGCGGCCGGACGGGCCGAGGCCGGAGACGGTCACGGAGGCGAGGCCGCCGATCCCCTCCCTGTGCAGCACGTCGCGGTGGGCGACGAACGCGTCGACGGCTCCGCGCGGCCCCACCACGGTGGTGGCGGACGTGCGCAGCTCCTCGGCGTCGTCGTCGATGAGGATGCGGCCCTGGTCGATCACGATCACGTGCTCCAGCAGGTTCGCGACCTCGTCGATCAGGTGCGTGGAGAGGACGACCGTGCGCGGGTGCTCGGCGAAGTCCTCCAGCAGCCGGTCGTAGAACAGCTGGCGCGCGACGGCGTCCAGCCCGAGGTACGGCTCGTCGAAGAAGGTGAGCGGGGCGCGGGACGCCAGCCCGACGATCACGCCGACCGCGGAGAGCTGGCCGCGCGACAGCTTCTTCATGCGCCGGTTCAGCGGCACCCGGAAGTCGTCGATGAGCTGCTCGGCGAACTCCGCATCCCAGTTCTCGAAGAACCAGGGCGCGCTGCGGAAGACGTGCTTGGGCTGGAAGTCCTCCGGGTAGCGCTGGCTCTCCTTGATGAAGCAGATGTTCTGGAGGACCCGCGCGTTCTCGGTGGGCTTCTCGCCGAAGACGCGGATGTCGCCGCCGGACGGGAAGTCCTGGCCGGTGATCAGCTGCATCAGCGTGGTCTTGCCCGCGCCGTTGCGGCCGAGCAGGCCGTGGATGCGTCCCGGCTTGATGGTGACGGTGACGTCGTCGATCGCGGTGAACGATCCGAACCGCTTGGTCAGGCCCGTGACCTGCACCGCGGGTGCGATGGAGGTGGGGGCGGGGGCGGCGCTCATGCGCTCACTCCTTCCGTGTGGATCATCTGGGTCAGTTGGTCGGGGTCGATCCCGAGCTTCGCCGCTTCGGCGAGCAGGGGCTTGAGGTACTCGTCGCGGAACGCCTCGCGCCGCTTGGCGACCAGTCGCTCGCGTGCGCCGTCGGAGACGAACATTCCGATGCCTCGTTTCTTGTAGAGGATCCCGTCGTCGACGAGAAGATTGACGCCTTTGCCGGCCGTCGCCGGGTTGATGCGGTAGAACGCCGCGAACTCGTTCGTGGACGGCACCTGGCCCTCGGCGGGGTAGACCCCGTCGATGATGTCGTTCTCGATCTGCTCGGCGATCTGGACGAAGATCGGTTTGCCTTCGTCGATCATCCAAGCCTCGTGGGTTCATTACTCATGTAACTAACCAACCAGGCTGGTCGCACTTTGTCAAGAGCCGTCGACCGCTCAGTGCCCGTCCGCGCCGGCGCAGCGGCGGCGATAGCCTGGCGGTATGGCGGACCTCCACGAGCTCACCGCGCTCGCCCTCTGGCAGGAACTGCAGAGCGGACGCGTCTCACCCCGCGAGCTGGCCTCGCACTACCTGGAGCGCATCGAGCGGCTGAACCCGCAGCTCGGCGCCTTCGTCACCGTGACCCCGGAACGCGCGCTCGAGCGGGCGGACGAGGTCGCCGCGACGGTGCCGCGCACGGCGACGCTCTGGGGTCTGCCGTCGGGCGACAAGGACCTGTGGATGCGCGCCGGCGTCCCGACGGGATTCGGCTCGCGCGCGATGACCGGGTTCGTGCCGGACGCGTCCGACGAGATCGTCGAGACGCTCGACGCCGCCGGTGCCGTGAGCCTCGGCAAGACCAACGCGCCGGAGTTCGGCCTGCCCGCCTACACGGAGTCGCTGGCCGCCCCGCCCGCCCGCAACCCGTGGAACCAGGAGCTCGGGTCCGGCGGGTCCAGCGGGGGAGCAGCGGTCGCCGTCGCGAGCGGGATGCTGCCCTTCGCGCCCGGCTCCGACGGCGGCGGCTCGGTGCGCATCCCCGCCGCGGCCTGCGGTCTGGTCGGGCTGAAGCCGTCGCGGGGGCTCGTCCCGGCCGGCAGCGGGATCGCGTCTCTCGGCGGCCTCGTCGTCGACGGGCCGCTCGCCCGCACCACCGCCGACGCCGCCCTGCTCCTCGACGGCATGATCGCCCGCGTCGGCGGCCGCATCGACCACCACTACACGCTTCGCGCGCCCTACGACGACGACGGTCCCTTCCTCGGCACGGCGGTGCGCGGAGAGGGGCGCTTCCAGCTCGGCGTCATGACGACCTCGGCGTGGGACGACGCGTACGAGATCGTGATCGCCCCGGAGGCGCGGGCGGCGCTGGATGCCGCGGTCGAGGCGTTCACAGCGATGGGACACGGGATGGAGGAGACGGCGCTCACACCGGACGAGACCTACGCGCCCGCGTTCCGGATCCTCTGGCAGGCGGGCGCGGCGCGCATCCCCGTCGAGGGCGACGCGCTCGAACTCGTCGAGCCGCTGACCTCGTGGCTGATCGCGCGCGGCCGCGAGATCGGAGCGCGCGAGCTCGGGGATGCGCTCGCCGCGCTCACCGCGTACGAGCGCTCCTTCATCCGGCAGCTGGCGTCCTTCGACGCCGTGCTCACCCCCGCTCTCGCGATGACCCCGCGGCCGGTCGGCTGGTACGACCAGGAGGACGGCGAGCACAACTTCGAGCAGCAGGTGCAGTACACGCCGTTCACCTCGATGCTGAACGTCACGGGTCTGCCCGCGATCGTGCTGCCGATCGCGCAGACCGCGGACGGCCTCCCGATGGGCGTCCAGCTCATCGGCCGGCCCGGCGGCGAGCGGACACTGCTGTCACTGGCGGCGCAGCTCGAGCGCCGCGTCCGCTGGGACCTGCGCCGCCCGCCCGTCTGGTGACGCGTCCGGTGATGCCAGGGGCGGCGCGGCCCGCTAGCATGCCCGTGTGAGCGATCGGGAGGCCTTCCGTCCCGTGCTCGGCGAGGCCGCTGGGCTGGCCGAGCGCTGGCTCGACGGGGTCCGCGACGGCAGCATCCCGCCGTCGGCGGACATCGAGGCCGTGAAGGATGCGCTCGGGCGCGAACTGCCCGACCGCGGGCCGGAGCCGGCCGAGGTGCTCCGGCGGATGGCGGACGCCGTCGAGCCCGGGCTCATGCGGATGCACTCGCCGCGCTTCCACGGCTGGGTGATCGGCGGTGCGCAACCCGTCTCGCTCGGCGCCGACTGGCTGGTGTCGGCCTGGGACCAGAACTCGGCGCTGCGTTCCGTGACCCCGGGCGTCGTCGCGGCGGAGGAGATCGCCGGCGCGTGGATGCTCGACCTGCTCGGACTCCCCGCGACCGCCGAGGTCGGCTTCGTCACCGGCGCGACGGTAGCCAACCTGGTCGGGCTGGTCTGCGGCCGGGACGATGTGCTGCGTCGCGCGGGCTGGGATGCGCGAGCCGATGGGCTCGCCGGCGCGCCACGCGTGCGGTTCCTGGCGGGGGAGGAGCGGCATGGATCCGTCGACAGCGCGGGCGTGATCGCCGGCCTCGGTGCCGCACGGCTGATCGCGGTCGACGACGACGGCAGGATGCGCGCGGATGCGCTGCGCGCCGCGCTCGCCGAGGCGGAGGGCCCGGCGGTGGTCTGCCTGCAGGCGGGCAACATCCACTCGGGCGCCTTCGATCCGCTGGCCGACGCCGTCGCGGTCGCGCACGAAGCGGGCGCCTGGGTCCACGTCGACGGCGCGTTCGGGCTGTGGGCGGCCGCGGCGCCGGCTCTCCGGCGGCTGACCGAGGGGATGGCGGGGGCGGATTCGTGGGCGACGGACGCGCACAAGACCCTCAACGTCCCGTACGACTCCGGCATCGCCGTCGTCGCGCATCCCGATGCGCTGCACGCCTCGTTCGCGCAGCACGCGGCCTACCTCGCGTCGTCGGCGGATATCGCCGACCCCGGGGACCGCGTGCCCGAGCTGAGCCGACGGGCGCGCGGCGTGCCCGTCTATGCGGCGCTGGCCCAGCTGGGACGCGCGGGGGTCGCCGACCTCGTGCAGGGGATGGCGGACGCGGCGATCGCGATCGCGGACGGCCTCCGCGACATCCCCGGCGCGATGGTGCTGAACGAGGTCGTCTACACGCAGGTGTGCGCGACCTTCGGCGACGACGAGCGCACGCGCGCGGTCGGAGCGGCGCTGCGCGACGGCGGCGCTGCGCTGGCGTCCCCGTCGACCTGGCACGGCCGGGCCGTGCTGCGGTTCTCGGTGAGCAACTGGCTGACGGACACCGAGGAGGCGGCCCGCACGGTGGCGGCGGTGCGAGCGGCGGTCGACTCCCTCGGCTGAGGTGGGCCCTCAGCGTCCGGCGGCGTAGCCCTGCGCCCCGCGCGGGTTCGCGGCAGCCGAGAGCACGCCGGTCCGCGGATCCCGCGCCACCGACGACAGCCTCCCGAGCGACCAGTCGCCCGCGCGGGTGACCACGTGCCCGCGCGACTCCAGGCCCGCGATCACGTCGTCCCCGAGCCGGTCCTCGACGACCGCTCCCGCCGGCTCCCAGATGCGCGGCCAGAACGAGCCGGCGACGGAGGTGGTGTGCAGCGCCGGCGCGTCGATCGCCTGCTGCGCGGTGTAGCCGCCGACGATCGTGCGCAGCAGGTAGAGCAGCTGCCACTGATCCTGCTGGTCGCCTCCGGGCGAACCGAGCGCGACGACCGGCTCGCCGTCGCGCAGGACGATGGTCGGCGTCAGCGTGGTGCGCGGCCGCTTGCCCGGGGTCAGCGTGGCGGCGGAACCCGGCTCCAGCCAGGTCATCTGCAGGCGCGTCCCCAGGCAGAAGCCGAGCGAGGGGATGGTCGGGGACGACTGCAGCCAGCCGCCGGACGGGGTGACAGAGACGAGGTTGCCCCAGCGGTCGACGACGTCGATGTGGCAGGTGTTGCCGCGCAGCGCGCCCGTGCGCGAGACGGTCGGCTCGCCGACGCTGCCGGCGCTCCCGGCGCTCCCGGCGGACCGATCGGCGGGGCCGGTGGCCGGCGTGTACTCCGTGCGCAATGGCGGAAGGAACGGCCGGACGCCGGGGAGGTGCCCCGGCCGGAACTCCGCGGAGGCGTGGTCGCCGATCAGCGCCCGGCGCTCGGCCGCGTACTCCGGGGACAGCAGCCGCTCCAGCTCCACCTCGGCGTCGCCGAAATACGCGTCGCGGTCCGCGTAGGCGAGCTTCTGCGCCTCCAGGATCGTGTGGGCGCCGAGCTCGGTGGACGGATCCAGCCGGTCGACGTCGAAGCCGTCGAGGATCGCGAGCGTCGCCAGCAGCGCTGGCCCCTGGCCCCAGGCGCCGGTCTTCGCGATCGTGTGCCCGCGGAACTCCATCGTCGTCGCCGGTTCGTAGCTCGCGCGGAAGGCGGCGAAGTCCGCTTCGGCGATCACGCCGGCGTGGTCGGTGCCGGGGGAGTGGCGGTGCGCCGTCCGTACGAACGCCGCCACCTCGCGTGCGACCCTCCCGGTCGCCCACTCGGTGCGCGCGGCCTCGATGCGCCCCTCCCTGCCCGTCGCGCCGTCGCCCGCGGCGATCAGGCCGCGCAGAACCCGCGCGTACGCCGGGTTCACGATCAGCTCACCGGCCTCCGGAGCGCGCCCTCCCGGCATCCACAGCTCCGCCGACGACGGCCAGTGCTCGGTGAACAGCGCGGAGACGGCAGCGATCGTCGCGCACACGCGCGGCAGGACGGGATGGCCGTGCTCGGCGTACCCGATCGCGAAGGCGAGCACGTCGGCGAGCTCCCACGTGCCGTGGTCCCTCAGCAGCAGCAGCCAGGCGTCGACGGCGCCCGGCACGGCCGCGGCGAGTGCACCGGAGCCGGGGACCAGCTCCAGCCCCTCGCCCCGGAAGTGCTCGGGCGTCGCCCCGAGCGGGGCCGGTCCCTGACCGACCAACACGGTCGGGTGCTTGTCATCCGCCGTGGTGAAGATCCCGACCAGGTCTCCGCCGGGGCCGTTCAGGTGCGGTTCGACGATGTGCAGCACGAAGCCGGCGGCCACTGCGGCGTCGAAAGCGTTCCCGCCGCGCTCCAGAACGGCCTGCGCGGATCCGGTCGCGAGCCAGTGCGTCGACGCGGACATCCCGAACGTCCCCTCGAGGGTCGGACGGGTCGTGAACGTCGACGGGGGGGTGAAGGTCATGCCGCCAGTCTGCTCCTGCGACGCCACGTCCGCCGACTAGTCGAGCAGGCGCCGCAGGGTCGCGGGCGCGCGGTTGCGCCAGGCGTCGGTGACCAGCTCGCGCATCAGCCCCGGCTCGATGGTCCCGAAGTCGACGCGAGCGGAGGAGAGCCGGCCGGCGAACCACTGCTCGGAGCAGTGCTCCGGCCACGCGGCCGTCGCCTCGCGGATGCCGATCTCGCCGAGCATGAGATTGACGGTGGACGCCTCCGCGTCGAGCATCGTCGCGAACCGGGTGCCGCGGACGCGGAACGCCGGCAGGCCGCCGTGGTCATACACCTCGGTCTCGGGTAGCCCGAGGGCGAGGGCGCGCACGGCGGCGGCATCCATCAGCTGACCGGGCCGGTGTACTTCTCGCCCGGCCCCTTGCCGATCTCGTCGGGGATGGGGGACGCCTCGCGGAAGGCGAGCTGCAGGGAGCGGAGCCCGTCGCGCAGACTCCGGGCGTGCTGGTCGCCGAGGTGCGCCGCCGAGGCGGTCACGAGGCCGGCCAGGGCGTCGATCAGCTTGCGCGCCTCGTCGAGGTCCGTCTGGTGCTCCGGGTCGTCGGCGAGGCCGCATTTGACCGCCGCGGCGCTCATCAGGTGCACCGCCGTCGTGGTGATGACCTCGACCGCCGGCACCTCCGCGATGTCGCGCGTGGCCTCCGACAGTGCCTCGTCCTGGTGGGATGTGTCGCTCACTGCATTCCTCTGTTAGAATCGTTCGGGCTCCCGGGCATCCGTCCGGGCACGAAAGTGGAGATTCCTCCCACCCGCGCTTGACCGCTTCACTAGGTTACCGGGTTGTTGCACTCCGCCACTGTGTGAAAGCACAGGGGTAGTCAGGGTGTTTGTACCAGGCCTGCGGCCTGAGTTCTTCGGAAATCAGGGGCAGGGCTGCGCTGGTGCGTGGAATCCTCTCTTTCGCCGGCGCCGTCATCCGACGGCCCGTGGCTCGCGAAGCATCGCTCGATCAGAGGAGACAAACATCAGCGAACCCCGTACGAATGACCGTATCCGCGTCCCCGAAGTTCGACTCGTCGGCCCCAGCGGAGAGCAGGTCGGTGTCGTCAAGATCGAGGTCGCACTCCGACTCGCGCAGGAGGCGGATCTGGACCTCGTCGAGGTCGCGCCGAACTCCAAGCCGCCCGTCGCCAAGATCATGGACTACGGCAAGTTCAAGTACGAGGCTGCGCAGAAGGCCAAGGAGGCCAGGCGCAACCAGGCGAACACCATCCTCAAAGAGGTCCGGTTCCGCCTCAAGATCGACAAGCACGACTACGAGACCAAGCGCAAGCGGGCAGAAGGCTTCCTGAAGGCCGGCGACAAGGTGAAGGCCATGATCCTCTTCCGGGGTCGTGAGCAGTCCCGTCCGGAGCAGGGCGTCCGCCTGCTGCAGCGCTTCGCTGAGGACGTCGCCGAGCTCGGCCAGGTCGAGTCCAACCCGACCATCGACGGCCGCAACATGGTGATGATCATCAGCCCGCTGAAGAACAAGTCCGAGGCGAAGGCCGAGGCCAACGCACAACGTGCCGCTTCCAAGGCACGCGCCCAGGGGCGCGACCAGGACGCGGTTGCTGAGACAGCCGACGCTGCTCAGTCCGACACGAGTTCGCCCGCCCAGGCGACGAACGAGGAGAAGTAATGCCCAAGCAGAAGTCCCACTCCGGCGCCAAGAAGCGCTTCAAGGTCACCGGCAGCGGCAAGGTCATGAAGCAGCAGGCCGGCATGCGCCACAACCTGGAGCTGAAGTCCAGCCGCCGCACCCGCCGGCTGAACCAGGACCAGGTCGTCCCCGAGGTGGACGCCAAGGTCATCCGCCGGATGCTCGGCAAGTAGAGACCCGCACACGTAAGGAAGTTTGAGTAATGGCAAGAGTGAAGAGGGCGGTCAACGCCCACAAGAAGCGTCGGGTCATCCTCGAGCGCGCCGAGGGTTACCGCGGCCAGCGTTCGCGTCTCTACCGCAAGGCCAAGGAGCAGGTCACCCACTCGCTGGTCTACTCCTACCGTGACCGCCGCCAGCGCAAGGGCGACTTCCGTCGTCTGTGGATCCAGCGCATCAACGCCGCGAGCCGTGCCAACGGCCTCACCTACAACCGCTTCATCCAGGGCCTGGGCCTGGCGGGCGTCGAGGTGGACCGTCGCATCCTGGCCGAGCTGGCCGTGAACGAGCCCGCGACCTTCGCCGCGCTCGTCGAGACCGCGAAGAAGGCCCTCCCGGCCGACACGTCGGCCCCGAAGGCTGCCGCCGCGTAAGGCACCGCCGTTCTGCGAAGCGGCCCGGACGACCTCGTGTCGTCCGGGCCGCTTCGTCGTGTCCGGGTTCGGCCGGCGTGCAGGTACATCCGGAGATTCCGACGCATCCGCCGCACTGTCCGGAGTAGCAGAACATTCGTCGGCGTGTTGCTCAGAACCTCCGGAGTTGCCGTCCTCAGTCGTCGGCGCCGCGACCGTCGTGGCGCCTGTGATCGTCGCCGGAGTCATGGGCGGCGGGATCGTCGGCCCCGTGGCGCCTGTGATCGTCGCCGGTGTCACGGCCGGTGGGATCGTCGGCCCCCTGACCCCCCTGACCCCCGTGGCCGTCCGTGCCCGGCACCGAAACCGGCACCGGCGCCGGCGTGGACGCGGGGACCGGACGAACCGCTGGAGGCGACCCCACCCCCTGCTGGACGACGCGCGGACCGTCATCTCCCGGGCGCTCGGCGGTCGCGGCCATCGCGCCGGCCGTCCCTACGCTCAGGCCCACCACGGCGGCTCCCGCGATCAGTGCTGCTCGGATCGGTGTCCTCATGCTCACGCTCCTTCGCTCTGCCCGTTAACACGCAGCACGACGTCGAAAGGATCATCCGCGTTCGGCGAGCACCCCGCCGATATGCTGATGCCATGCTTGACAACCCGCGCTCCCCGCGCGTCCGCGCCGTTGCGAAGCTCGCCAAGCGCTCCGCCCGCGCCGAGACCGGGCTGTTCCTCCTCGAGGGGCCGCAGGCCGTCGCCGAAGCGCTGATGTTCCGTCCCGAGCTGGTGGTGGAGCTGTACGCGACGCCGACCGCCCTCGAGCGCTACCAGGACATCGCGCAGACGGCCGTCGAGGCCGGTGTGGACGTCGAGTTCGTCACAGAGCACGTGCTGGAGGCGATGGCCGACACCGTCACCCCACAGGGCTTCGTCTCGGTGTGCCGGCAGTTCCCGACCTCGATCAAGGACATCTTCGCGGACGGTCCGAAGCTGGTCGCCGTGCTCGAGGAGGTGCGGGATCCCGGCAACGCGGGCACCATCATCCGCGCCGCCGATTCCGCGGGCGCCGACGCGGTCATCCTGAGCGGCCGGACGGTCGACCTCTACAACCCGAAGGTCGTGCGATCCACCACGGGCTCGCTGTTCCACGTCCCCGTCGCGGTCGGGGCCGACCTCGCCGACGTGATCGGTCGCGCGCACGCGGCCGGGCTCGAGGTGCTCGCCGCGGACATCAAGGGCGAGGACCTGCTGACCGCGCGCCAGGAGGGCCTGCTGGCGCGGCCGACGGCGTGGGTCTTCGGCAATGAGGCGCACGGCCTCGACGACGACCGGCTCGAGCTGGTGGATCGTGTCGTCACCGTCCCGATCTACGGCCGCGCAGAGTCCATGAACCTCGCGACCGCCGCGTCGGTCTGCCTCTATGAATCCGCCTTCGCTCAGCGCTCGGTCTCGCACCCGACAACATAAAGAGTTGTTTATATAACCCTGCGCTGATATGTTTGCCCGCATGGACGCTTTGGAGGCAGTCGGGGACCCGGTCCGCCGGCGATTCGTGGAAGCGCTCGCGGAGCGCGAGTGCACGGCGGGGGAGCTGGCCGGACTCGCCGCCGCCGAGTTCGGCATCTCCCAGCCCGCCGCATCCCGGCACCTGCGCGTGCTGCGTGAGGTGGGTCTGGTCGCGTCGAGGGTGGACGGCCCGTCACGCGTCTACGCGCTGGACGCAGACGCTCTCTCCGCGGCCGCGGCGTGGTTCGACGGCCTCGGGACGTTCTGGGAGCAGCGGCTGGACGCGCTGGGTACCGAGCTCGTGCGCGGCCGCCGCGCGACGCGCGACGCGGCGAGTGCCGGGAAGAAGGTGGCATCGTGAGCCTCTGGGGAGAGATCGCTCTCGACGGCGCCCGGCGCGTCGTGACCGTCGAACGCGAGTACCCGGCGACCCGCGCCGAGCTGTGGTCCGCCCTCACCGAGCCTCGCCGCTTGGAGCGCTGGATCGGCCGGTACACCGAGACGGACGGCGGCTTCCGGCTGGAAATGGGCGGCCCCGACGTGGATGCGGTCGTCACCGGCCGCGTGCTCGCGTGCGAACCGCAGCGTCGCATCCTGATCAGCTGGCTCTTCAGCGGAGCCGGTGAGACCGAGGCCGAGACCGAGCTGGAGGCGACCCTCGCCGACGCGGGCGAGGGCCACGTGCTGCTGACCCTCACGCACCGCAGGGTGCAGGCCGTCACCGCGTCCGTCTACGGGGCGGGCTGGCAGGACGTGCTGACCCACCTCGCCCGCGCGCTGGGCGCCGAGCCGAGCCCCGAGGAGACCGACGGGTACGCCGGTGGAGCGGCCGACCCCGCCGCCTTCGACGCGGCGCTGGGGGAGTACCGCAGCCGCGAGGCCGTGCTGGTCGCCGGTTCGATGCAGCGAGAGGGCGAGCGCAGCGGCGTGCGCATCCAGCGGCTGCTCGACGCCCGCCCGGGAGAGGTGTGGGATGCGCTCACGCTGCCCGACCGCGTCGGCCGCTGGCTGTGGCCGGTGGTCGAGTGGCCGGACGACCCGGTGCGCGAGCGCAGGGTGCGTCTGGGCGACGTGATGCGGCTGGGCGATGCGAACATCGAGGGCGGAGTCCACGACCTGAAGGTGCTGGCGCTCGAACCCGAGCGGCACCTGCGGTTCTCCTGGGGCGACGCCGCGGTGTCCATCCGGCTCGACGACGACGAGGGCGGAACGCTCCTGACGCTGGTCCAAGACCCGATCGAAAGTGTGTTCGGCGCCGGGCGGCTGCGCTCGGCGCCTGACTTCGCGGCGGGATGGCACACCCTGCTGGATCAGCTGACCCTGCTGCTCTCCGGCCTGACCGTTCCCGAGCCCGACCGCCTGTGGGAGGCCGCGTACCTCGCGTACAGCGAGGGCCTGCCGCCCACCCACGCCGACTAGACTGAGGAACCGTGTCAGAATCCACCGAAATCACCGAAAGCTCGGTCGAGGCGGCGGTCGCGGCGGCACTGGCCGCCATCGACGCCGCGGGCGACTCGGCGGCCCTGAAGGCCGTCCGTCACGAGCACACCGCGGAGGGCTCCCCGCTCGCACGGCTGAACGCGAGCATCCGCTCGCTTCCCGGAGACCAGAAGGCCGCTGCCGGCAAGCTCGTCGGCGGCGCGCGCGGCCGGGTGGCCCAGGCGTTCGCGGCCAAGGAGGCCGACATCGCGGCGGCGGAAGAGGCGGCGCAGCTGGCCGCGGAGACGATCGACGTCACCGCTCTGCCCAGCCGCTGGACGCCCGGAGCCCGGCACCCCATCAGCCTCCTGCAGGAGCGCATCGCCGACATCTTCGTCGGGATGGGCTGGCAGGTCGCAGAGGGCCCGGAGCTCGAGAGCGAGTGGTACAACTTCGACGCGCTGAACTTCGACGAGGACCACCCGGCGCGCGCCATGCAGGACACGTTCTTCGTCGAGCCGACGAACTCGCACCTCGTGCTGCGCACCCACACCTCTCCGGTGCAGTTGCGCGCGCTCCTCGGCGACGAGCTGCCGGTCTACCGCATCGCCCCCGGACGGGTGTTCCGCACCGACGAGTTCGACGCGACCCACCTGCCGGTGTTCCACCAGACCGAGGGCATCGCCGTGGACAAGGGCCTCACGATGGCGCACCTGCGCGGCACCCTGGACCACTTCGCGAAGACCCTGTTCGGCGAGGGCGCCCGCGTGCGCCTGCGCCCCAACTACTTCCCGTTCACCGAGCCGAGCGCCGAGCTCGACCTCTGGCACCCGACCTTCAAGGGCGGCGCCCGCTGGATCGAGTGGGGCGGCTGCGGCATGGTGAACCCGAACGTGCTCCGCTCCGCGGGCATCGACCCGGACGTCTACTCCGGGTTCGCGTTCGGGATGGGCGTCGACCGGGCGCTGATGTTCCGCAACGACGTCAAAGACATGCGTGACATGGCCGAGGGCGATGTCCGGTTCTCCCAGCAGTTCGGAATGGTGGTCTGATGCGCGTCCCCCTGAGTTGGCTCGGCGAGTACGTCGACCTCGAGCCCGGCACCACCGCCGAGGAGGTGCACGCCGCCCTCGTCTCCGTCGGTCTCGAGGAGGAGGACGTCCACACGTTCGAGATCTCCGGCCCGGTCGTGGTCGGCCAGGTGCTGGAGTTCGAGGAGGAGCCGCAGACCAACGGCAAGACCATCCGCTGGTGTCAGGTGCGGGTCGCGCCGGAGGGACAGAAGGCCGCCGACGGCGGTCCGGACGTGCGCGGAATCGTCTGCGGCGCCCGCAACTTCCTGCGCGGGGACAAGGTCGTCGTCACCCTGCCCGGAGCTGTGCTGCCCGGTCCGTTCCCGATCGCCGCGCGCAAGACCTACGGGCACGTGTCCGACGGCATGATCGCCTCCGCTCGCGAGCTCGGCCTCGGTGACGACCACGAGGGCATCCTGCGCCTGACCACGCTCGGGCTCGACCCGGAGGTCGGCACGGACGCGATCGCGCTGCTGGGGCTGGACGACACGGCCGTCGAGGTGAACGTGACGCCGGACCGCGGCTACGCGTTCTCGATCCGCGGCATCGCCCGCGAGTACTCGCACGCCACCGGCGCCGCGTTCCGCGACCCGGCCGACGCCGTCACCGTGCACGCCGCCGGCGCGCACGCCCACGGCTTCAGCGTCACGATCGACGACCGCGCGCCGATCCGTGACCGGGTCGGGGCCAGCGTGTTCGTCACCCGCGTCGTCCGGGACGTCGACGGCACGCGCCCGACGCCGCCGTGGATGGTGTCCCGGCTCAAGCTCGCCGGCATCCGCTCGATCTCGCTCGTCGTCGACATCACCAACTACGTGATGCTGGAGCTCGGCCAGCCGATCCACGGCTACGACCTGGACGCGCTGACCGGCGGGATCGTGGTCCGCCGCGCGCACGAGGGCGAGACCCTCGTGACGCTGGACGACCAGACCCGCGCGCTGCACGTCGAGGACCTGCTGATCACCGACGAGTCCGGCGCGATCGGACTCGCCGGGGTGATGGGAGGTGCGTCGACCGAGATCAGCGCGCAGACCCGCAACGTGCTCATCGAGGCCGCGAACTTCGACCCGGTGTCGATCGCGCGCACCGCTCGCAGGCACAAGCTGCCGAGCGAGGCGTCGAAGCGTTTCGAGCGCGGCGTCGACCCGCGCGTCGCCGTCGCCGCGGCCGCGCGCGTCGTCCAGCTGCTGGAGCAGCTGGCCGGCGGTCATGCCGACGAGCTCGGCTCGCTGCACGACGCCGCGGAACAGGCAGAGGCCATCCGGCTGCCGGACGGGTACATCCAGGGCCTGGTCGGCGTCGACTTCACCGACGACGAGGTGCGCGGTGCGCTCGCCGAGATCGGCGGCACGGTCACCGACGGCGACGGCGCCCTGCTCGTCGTCCCGCCGAGCTGGCGCCCTGACCTGACCGACAAGTCGGACCTCGCGGAGGAAGTCGCCCGCATCGTCGGCTTCGACCGCATCCCGTCGGTGCTGCCCGTCGCGCCTCCCGGTAGCGGCCTGAGCCGTGAGCAGAAGCTGCGCCGCGCCGTCGCGCAGATGCTCGCGGACAACGGCTCGACCGAGGTGCTCGCGTTCCCGTTCGTGAGCGAGCACGAGAACGACCTGTTCGGCTCGCCGGAGGAGGGCAGTGTCCCCGCCGTCCGGCTCGCGAACGCGCTGGATGCGACCGCGCCGTACCTCCGCACCTCGCTGCTGCCCGGTCTGCTGGAGATCGCCAAGCGCAACCTGGCGCGCGGCCTCGTCGACCTGAACGTCTACGAGATCGGCACGGTGTTCCGCCCGTCGGGTGCCGCCCTCGGCAGCGAGACGCTGCCGCCGGGAGCCGTGCTCCCGAGTGACGACGTGCTCGCCGGGCTGAACGCGGGCATCCCCGCGCAGCCGCGGTATCTCGCCGGCCTGGTCGTGGGCAACGCCGTGCTCAAGGAGCCGGGGCAGGCCCCGGTGGCCGCGGGCCTCGCGGACGCGCTGACGATGGTCCGCCAGACCGCCGCCGCCGTCGGGTTGGAGGTGGAGTTCGTGCAGAGCCGCCACCAGGCCCTGCACCCGGGTAGGACTGCTCAGCTCGTCGCCCTCGGCGGCGACGGTGCGCGCACGGTCGTCGGCTACGCCGGCGAACTGCTCCCCGCGCTGGCGGAGGAGCTGGACCTGCCGCGGGTCGTCGCGGTGTTCGAGCTCGACCTGGATGCGCTCATCGCGGTCGCGCCGTCCGACATCATCGCGGGCACGATCGCCGGGTTCCCGGCCGCGACGCAGGACCTGTCCCTCGTCGTGCCGGAGGAGACGCACGCGGGAGACGTGCTGCGGGCGATCCGTGAGGGCGCCGGTCCGCTCCTCGAGGACATCCGCTTGGTCGACGACTACCGTGGCGCCGGCATCCCCGCGGCGCACAAGAGCCTGACGTTCGCGTTGCGCTTCCGCGCCGACGACCGCACGCTGACCGCCGCCGAGGCGAGCGAGGCCAAGCTCGCCGGCGCTGCCATCGCCGCCGACCGCTTCGGCGCCGCCATCCGCGAATAGCCTCGGCCACGCCCGCATCCCGGGGCCGCCGAGCACAGGAGAAGGGCTGCGAATCACGCTGATTCGCAGCCCTTTTCCTGTGCTCGGCGGCGCCCGGAGTCCGCGGATTTGGCGGGGGACCGCCGCGGGGCGGTAGGGTTGCTGCATGCTTATCGTCGGCCGCACCGTTCTGCGCCGACGCCTGCGCGACCGCCGAATCTAGGCGGCGCTCGGGCGACCCCTCGTGGGCCGGACGTGGGCGCCGCCGTCGCCGGTCCCCTGTCGCCCACACATCAAGGAACAAGCATGACTTTCTCGGTAGCCGTCGCCGGCGCCTCCGGGTACGCGGGCGGGGAGCTTCTGCGCATCCTCGCCGATCATCCCGACTTCGAGGTCCGCACCGTCACCGCGCACCAGAACGCGGGGCATCCCCTCATCGCGCACCAGCCGCACCTGCGCTCGCTGGCGCACCTCACGCTCGTCGAGAGCACGCCGGAGAACCTCGCCGGACACGACGTCGTCTTCCTGGCGCTCCCGCACGGCGCGTCCGGCGCGATCGCCGCGCAGCTGCCCGAGGACACGCTCGTCGTCGACTGCGGCGCCGACCACCGCCTCGAGGACCCCGCCGACTGGGCCGCCTTCTACGGCGGCGAGCACCACGGCTCGTGGGCGTACGGCGTCCCGGAGCTGCTCGTCGGCGATGACAAGCAGCGCGAGCAGCTGGTGGGCGCGAGGAGGATCGCCGCGCCGGGATGCAACGCCAGCGCAGTCTCGCTCGCGCTCGCCCCGGGCATCCACGCCGGCATCGTGGACGAGCAGGACATCGTCGCGGTGCTCGCCGTCGGCCCGTCCGGCGCGGGAAAGTCGTTGAAGACCATGTACCTCGCGAGCGAGATCCTCGGGTCGGCGAACCCGTACGCCGTCGGCGGGACGCACCGGCACATCCCGGAGATCCAGCAGAACCTGCGCAAGGTCGGGGCGGAGGCTCCGACGCTGTCGTTCACGCCGGTCCTCGTGCCGATGTCGCGCGGCATCCTCGCCACCTCCACCGCACGCGTGAAGCCGGGAGTGACGGCGGAACAGGTGCAGGCGGTCTGGGAGGAGGCGTACGCGGGGGAGCCATTCGTGCAGGTGCTGCCCGCCGGTGTCGTCCCGCGCTCCGCGGACGTGCTCGGCGCGAACACCGTCCTGATAGGCGTCGCGCTCGACGCGGCGGCGGGGCGGGTCGTGACCGTCCTCGCGATCGACAACCTCTACAAGGGGACGGCGGGCGCCGCCATCCAGTCCACCAACATCGCCCTGGGTCTGGACGAGACCGCGGGCCTTTCCGTGAATGGAGTCGCACCGTGAGCGTCACCGCCGCCAAGGGATTCGCCGCTGCCGGCGTCGTCGCCGGCCTGAAGACGAGCGGGAAGCGCGATCTTGCGCTCGTGCAGAACCGCGGCCCGCTGACCGCCGCTGCCGCCGTCTTCACGACCAACCGCTGCAAGGCCAACCCGGTGCTCTGGAGCGAGCAGGTCATCGCCGACGGCGTCGTCTCGGCGATCGTCCTCAACTCCGGCGGCGCCAACTGCTACACCGGAGCGCAGGGCTTCCAGACGACGCACGCCACGGCCGAAGCCGTCGGCGAGGCGCTCGGCGTCTCCGCGGGCGACGTGCTCGTCTGCTCCACCGGCCTGATCGGCGACCAGCTCGATCTCGGCAAGCTGACCTCCGGCGTCACCGCGGCCGCGGGCGCTCTCGCGTCGGACGCGGGTCTCGGTGCGGCCGAGGCGATCATGACGACCGACACCCGCCCGAAGCAGGCGGAGCATCGCTCCGGGGCGGGCTGGACGATCGGCGGCATGGCGAAGGGTGCAGGGATGCTGGCCCCCGGCCTCGCCACGATGCTCGTGGTCATCACCACCGACGCCGTGCTCGACTCCGCGCAGCTGGACACGGCGCTGCGGGCCGCGACCAGGGTCACCTTCGACCGCGTCGACTCCGACGGCTGCATGTCGACCAACGACACTGTCGCCCTGCTCGGCTCCGGCGCCAGCGGCGTCACCCCGGGCCTCGACGAGTTCACCCTCGCGCTGACGGAGGTCTGCCGCAGCCTCGCCAAGCAGCTGCAGGAGGACGCCGAGGGCGCATCGCACGACGTGACGATCGAGGTCGTGAACGCGCACAGCGAAGACGACGCGGTTGTCGTCGGGCGCGCGGTGGCCCGCTCGAACCTGTTCAAGGCCGCGATCTTCGGCAACGACCCCAACTGGGGCCGGGTGCTCGCCGCCGTCGGCACGACCGACGCGGAGTTCGACCCGTACGGCATCGACGTCGCGATCAACGGCGTCCAGGTCTGCACCGCGGGCGAGCCCGACCAGCCGCGCGACCTCGTCGACCTGACGCCGCGCGCCGTCCACGTGCTCATCGACCTGCACGCGGGGGATGCGACCGCCGCCATCCTCACCAACGACCTCACCCACGACTACGTGCACGAGAACAGTGCCTACTCCAGCTGAGATGACGCACGAGATGAATCCGCCCACCCGGCAGCCGGCTCCCGCTCCCGCCTCCGCCTCCGAGACCGACGAGACCGAGGAGACGGAGCGCGACTCCGCCGCCGCCAAGGCCGCGACGCTGATCGAGTCGCTGCCGTGGCTGAAGACCTTCCACGACCGCATCATCGTCGTCAAGTTCGGCGGCAACGCCATGGTCAGCGAGGAGCTGCAGCGCACGTTCGCGGAGGACATGGTGTACCTGCGGTATGCGGGGCTGCGTCCCGTCGTCGTGCACGGCGGCGGACCGCAGATCTCGGCGATGCTCGACCGGCTCGGCATCGAAAGCGAGTTCCGCGGCGGCTACCGGGTCACCACCCCCGAGGCGATGGATGTCGTCCGGATGGTGCTGACCGGCCAGATCAACCGGGACATCGTCGGCAGCATCAACAAGCACGGCCCGCTCGCGGCCGGGCTGTCCGGCGAGGACGCCGGCCTCTTCCAGGGCCGGAAGCGCGGAGCCGTCGTCGACGGTGTCGAGGTGGACCTCGGCCTCGTCGGCGACGTCGTCGGGGTGAGCCCCGAGGCCGTCCTCGCGCAGATCGACGCGGGCCGCATCCCCGTGGTCTCCTCGATCGCACCCGATCTCGACGAGCCGGGGCAGACGCTCAACGTGAACGCGGACGCGGCCGCCGCAGCGCTCGCCGTGGCCCTCGGCGCGGCGAAGCTGGTCATCCTGACCGACGTCGCCGGGCTCTACAGCGACTGGCCGAACCGCGACTCGCTGCTCTCGAAGATCGCGGCGGAGGAACTGCGCGAGCTGCTGCCGAGCCTCGAGTCCGGGATGATCCCGAAGATGTCCGCATGCCTGGACGCCGTCGACGGCGGCGTGCCGAAGGCGGCGATCATCGACGGCCGTGTGCCGCACTCGATCCTGCTCGAAGTCTTCACACAGTCGGGGATCGGAACGGAGGTGGCGCGGGCATGAGCGCGCAATCGAACATCGAGAACACGCGGAACACCGGCGGCGAATGGAAGCCGCGCTTCGGCGAGGCGATGATGCGCACGCTGGCGACCCCGAAGCTCATGCTCGCCCGCGGCGAGGGCTGCCGGGTGTGGGATGTCGACGGGAACGAGTACCTCGACTTCCTCGCCGGCATCGCCGTCAACTCGCTCGGGCACGCCCATCCCGCCCTGGTGGATGCGGTGAGCGCGCAGGTCGCGACCCTCGCCCACGTCTCCAACTACTTCTCCACCGCTCCCCAGCTCGAGCTCGCCGAGCGCCTGCGCGCGATCACCGGCGCGGGGGAGAAGGGTCGGATCCTGTTCGGCAACTCCGGCGCCGAGGCGAACGAGGCCGCGTTCAAGCTCGCCAGACTGAATCGCGGCAAGACCGGCAAGCGCACCCGCGTGCTCGCCCTGCACAACGCGTTCCACGGCCGGACCATGGGGTCGCTCGCCCTCACCGGAAAGCCGCCGATGCGGGAGGCGTTCGAGCCGCTCCCCGGCGGGGTCGAGCACATCGACTCCACGATCGCGGCCCTGGAGGCGGCGATCGACGATCGGGTCGCCGCCCTGTTCATCGAGCCGATCAAGGGCGAGGCCGGCGTGCTCGACCTGCCCGCCGGCTTCCTCCGCCGGGCGCGCGAGCTCACCGAACAGCACGGTGCGCTGCTCATCATCGACGAGATCCAGACCGGCGTCGGCCGGACGGGACGCTGGTTCGCGTACCAGCACGAGGGCATCCAGCCGGATGCGGTCACGGTCGCGAAGGGCATCGCCGGTGGCGTGCCGATCGGCGCCCTCGTGACGTTCGGCTGGGCGTCCGACCTCTTCACCCAGGGCCAGCACGGCTCGACGTTCGGCGGCAACCCGCTGGCCACCGCCGCCGGCAACGCCGTGCTCGCCGAGATCGAGCGCGCCGGGCTCGTCGAGAATGCTGCACGCCGTGGCGAGGAGCTGCGCGCGATCGTCCGCTCCTTCGACTCCCCGCTGATCGGTGACATCCGCGGTGCCGGCCTGCTGCTCGGCATCGGCCTCACCGACGGCGAGGCGCACCGGCTCTCGGACGCGGCGCTCGCCGAGGGGCTGATCATCAACGCCCCCAACGAGTCCAGCATCCGGCTCGCGCCGCCGCTCATCGTCGGCGACGCGGAGCTTGCGGAGTTCCGCGAGCGATTCGGCCGCGCCCTCGCCGCCCTCTGACCTCCCGCTTCCATTCGAAAGGCCCCCATGACCAGGCACTTCCTCCGCGATGACGACCTGAATCCCGCCGAGCAGGCCGAGGTCCTCGACCTCGCGGCGCGGCTCAAGCGCGACCGCTTCGCACTCAGCCCGCTGCAGGGTCCGCAGACCGTGGCGCTGATCATGGACAAGCCGACGTTGCGCACGCAGACCTCGTTCTCGGTCGGTGTCGCCGAGCTGCAGGGCTCGCCGTTCCTCGTCGACGGAACGAAGGCGCAGATCGGCACCCGCGAGTCCGTACCGGACGTCGCCCGCATCATCGGCCGCCAGGTCGCGGCGATCGTCTGGCGGACGTTCGCCCAGGCCGACCTGGAGACGATGGCGGAGTACGCGGGCGTGCCGGTGGTGAACGCGCTGACGGACGAGTTCCACCCGTGCCAGATCCTCGCCGACCTGCTCACGGTGCGCGAGCACAAGGGCGGCACGGAGGGGCTGACGCTGAGCTTCTTCGGCGACGGCGCGAGCAACATGGCGCACTCGTACCTGCTCGGCGGCGTCACCGCCGGGATGCACGTGCGCGTCGCCGCGCCGGCCGGGTACCGCCCCGACCCGCAGATCGTCGCGGACGCCGAGGCCGTCGCCGCGGCGACCGGCGGCTCGGTGCTGATCACGGAGGACGCGGCGGAGGCCGCACGCGGTGCGGACGTGATGATCACCGACACCTGGGTGTCGATGGGCAAGGAGGACGAGAAGGCCGAGCGCGTGGCCGTCTTCGGCGGCTACACCGTGGATGCCGCGCTCATGGGCCTCGCGAAGCCGGACGCCGTCTTCCTGCACTGCCTGCCGGCCTACCGCGGGCTGGAGGTCACCGCCGAGGTGCTGGACGGTCCGCAGTCGGTGATCTGGGACGAGGCGGAGAACCGGCTGCACGCCCAGAAGGCCGTGCTGGCGTGGCTGCTGGCGAAGAACGAGACCGTCTCGAACGAGGGGAGCGCGGCATGAGCGCGGAGAACGGCGTCGGCAAGACGGACGAGGGCAAGCTCTGGGGAGCGCGGTTCGCCGGCGGCCCGTCGCCGGAGCTCGCCCTGCTGAGCAGGTCCACGCACTTCGACTGGGCGCTCGCCGCCTACGACATCGCGGGCTCGCGCGCCCACGCGAAGGCGCTCGCCTCCGCCGGCTACCTGACCGACGAGGAACTGGCGGGGATGCTCGACGCACTCGACCGCCTCGACGACGATGTGGCCTCCGGCGTGTTCGTCGCGGCCGAGACGGATGAGGACGTGCACGGCGCGCTGGAGCGCGGCCTCATCGAGCGTGCGGGCGCGGAGCTCGGCGGCAAGCTGCGCGCCGGCCGGTCCCGCAACGACCAGATCGCGACCCTGGTGCGGATGTACCTGCGCGACCACTCCGGCGTGATCGCCGAGCAGCTCATCGCGCTGGTGGACGCGATCGCGGCGCAGGCGGACGCGCATCCCGCCGCCATCCTGCCGGGGCGCACCCACCTGCAGCACGCGCAGCCGGTGCTGCTGGCGCACCACCTGCTCGCACACTGCTGGCCGCTCGTTCGCGACCTGGAGCGGCTGGTGGACTGGGATCGACGTGCCGATGTCTCGCCGTACGGTGCGGGAGCGCTCGCCGGCTCCACGCTCGGGCTCGACCCCCTGCTCGTCGCCCGCGAGCTCGGCTTCGCCGCCAGCTCGGAGAACTCGATCGACGGGACGGCCGCCCGCGACGTCGTCGCGGAGTTCGCGTTCGTCACCGCTCAGATCGGCGTCGACCTGTCGCGCTTCGCCGAGGAGATCATCCTCTGGAACACCCGCGAGTTCGGCTTCGTCACGCTCGACGACTCCTACTCCACGGGGTCCTCGATCATGCCGCAGAAGAAGAACCCGGACATCGCGGAGCTCGCCCGCGGCAAGTCCGGCCGCCTGATCGGCAACCTCACCGGCCTCCTCACGACGCTGAAGGGCCTGCCCCTCGCGTACAACCGCGACCTGCAGGAGGACAAGGAGCCGGTGTTCGACTCGGTCCGGACGCTGGAGGTCCTGCTCCCCGCGTTCACCGGGATGGTCGCCACCCTGCGCTTCCACACCGACCGGATGGCCGAGCTCGCCCCGCAGGGCTTCTCGCTCGCGACGGACGTCGCCGAGTGGCTGGTGAAGCAGCACGTCCCGTTCCGCAACGCCCACGAGATCACGGGCAGCCTGGTGCGCTTCGCCGAGGACAACGGGCTGGAGCTGCACGAGGTCTCGGACGAGCAGCTCGCCGCGATCGACCCGCTGCTGACGCCGGAGGTGCGCAGTGTGCTCACCGTCGAGGGCTCGGTGGCGAGCCGTGCCGGGGCCGGTGGGACGGCGCCCGAGCGCGTGCAGGAGCAGCTCGCGGCGCTCACCGAGCGGGTGCGGGCGGTCGCGGGCGGGTTCGCCGCCGCGCGCCGGGACCTCGTCTGACGACCCCGGATCCGACGTGACGCTCTACCGCCCCGAGCGCGACGCCTTCCTGGCGTCGTCGATCGAGGTCGCCCCGAGGCTGCTCGGGGCGGTGCTCCGGCACGAGTCTCCCGAGGGCGCCGTCGCCGTGCGCATCACCGAGGTGGAGGCGTACATCGGCGACGGCCTCGACCCCGGTTCGCACGCGTTCCGGGGGCGCACCAAGCGCAACGCGGTGATGTACGGCGAGCCCGGTCACCTCTACGCGTACTTCACCTACGGCATGCACGTGTGCGCCAACGTGGTCTGCTCGCCGGAGGGCGAGGCGTCCGCGGTGCTGCTGCGCGCGGGCGAGGTGGTCGAGGGGGAGGAGCTCGCCGCGCACCGGCGCGCGGGCGTGACCGGCCGGGCGATCCCGCACCGGGACCTCGCGCGCGGTCCCGCGCGGCTGGTGGTCGCCGCCGGGCTGAGCCTCGCCGACGATGGCGCCGACCTCTTCGCCGCTCCCTTCGAGCTGCTGCTCCCCGCGGTCCAGGCCGAGTACGCGACGGGGCCGCGCACCGGCGTGTCCGGCCCGGGCGGCGGCGGGGCGTTCCCCTGGCGCTACTGGCTGCCGGGGGACCCGACGGTCTCGCCGTACAAGCGGCACCCGAAGTCCCACGACTGAGTCCTCGCCGGACCGCCGCGGGAAGGGAGGACATCCCCGCCGATTCGGCGGTCGGGGTCCTCCCTTTCCCGCATTCCGCGGCGAGGTGCGCTGAGGATCCTCCCTCCCCGACGCGCTGTGTACGGCGGACGCTCTCCACAGATCTCGGATCGGGCCGTGGGCGGGATGTCCACGGCGTTACCGTCGACTCTCGACCGAGAGGAGCGAGCCGCATGGAGTCGATCGGGGGAGCGTCGTCCACCGTTCAGGCGGGTGCCGTCGTCGCCGTCCTGACGTTCGCGTACCTTGCCGTCGCCAGTGTCCGGCTGGCACGGGCCGACCTGCGCCGGCACGTCCTGCCGAACGCGATCGTCGTCCCTGCGTTCCTCGTCGGGGCGGTCGGCCTGTCCGCTTCCGCCGTACTCGCCGGCGCTCCGGCCCGGCTGGCCGTCGCGGGGGCGGGCGCCGTCGGGATGTTCGTGCTGTACCTGGTGCTGGCGGGCCCGGGAGGCATGGGGTTCGGGGATGTGAAGCTCGCGGGTGTTCTCGGGCTCTTCCTCGGCTATCTCGGCTGGACACCCCTCGTGGTCGGCGCCGTCGCCGCGTTCGTGCTCGGCGGCGGCTACGCGATGCTGCTGCTGGGGGCGCGGCGCGCGACGGGCGACAGCGGCATCCCGTTCGGGCCATGGATGCTGGCGGGCGCGTGGCTCGCGATCGTGGCCGCACCTGTCCTGCGGGTGCCGATCCTCGATTCGGGCTGAGCGGCTCGGCCATCCCTCGGGCCGCCGCTCACGGGCCGCTCGGGCCGCCGCTCAGCTCGCCGCGAAGCGGAAGAGACCGGCGCAGACGCACGCCCAGACGATGCTCACCAGGGTGCCGATGATGAACCGCTCCCTGGCCTCAGCGGCCTCGAGTTCGGTGAAGCGGCCGACGCCCTTGATCGCGATCAGCACGCCGAGTGCCTCAGGGAAGCCCGCCATGATGGCGCCCGTGGTCGCGAACCGCTCGAGGTAGCCGATCGTCGTCCCGCCGCGCAGCACCTCCCGGGTGGCCTCGACGCCGCTCACCCGGTCGTGCACGACGATCCCGCCGTGAGACCCGGGCACCGTGGTGCTCCTCGTGGCGAGGGCCAGCACCAGCTGGGCGGCGGGGCCGCCGCCGAGGACACTGAGGGTGAGGGCGACGATGCCGATGAGGAGGCGGTAGACCAGCGGAGCCGGATGCTGCGGAATCGCCGCGAGCACGAACGCGAGAGCGAGCAGGGCGACGGCGACGTAGACCAACGGACGGCGCGGGCTGCGCAGCGTCGCCACGATGCAGCAGACCGAGGCGATCGTCAGGATGAGCGTGACTCCCCAGATGGCGAACGGCGCGATCTCCGCGAAGATCGAGGGAAGGGGCAGCACGGTCATCCGTCCTCCGTGGGTCGGTCGGCATCCTCGTCGCCGGCGGCCTGGGCGGCGTCGGCGCTCTCCAACAGCCTAGTCAGGGCCGGGCGGGCCGCCAGCTCGGCGCGCAGGCCGGCGGCCCGTGCCCGGTCGCTGGCCGACTGCGGGGTGATGCCGAGGCGCGCTCCGGCCTCGGCCTGGGTGAGCCCGGAGGTGACCAGGTCGTAGAGCTCCCAGCCGGCGGCGCTGCGCGTGGAGCGGATGGTGAGCAGGAGGCCGAGCAGCGCTTCCACGTCCTCGGCGGATCGGGGCTCGGCGACGCTCTCGCTCGCGAACCGGGTGGCGCTGCGCTTGGCGCGCGTGACGGCGGAGCGGGCGGCGACGAACGCGTCCCCCGTGGCCTCCCTGGTGTTCCGGGGCAGGGGGAGGCGCACCGTTCCGATCCCTAGCCCCACGCTCCACTCGCCGCTCCTGGTGAGATCGAGGACGATGTCGAGGGCCGTCGCGGCGTGCCCGGTGAGGGCCTGCAGCTCGTCCCCGGCGTTCCGGTCGACCGGCAGCGCCAGGTGGTCGCCGAAGCGCTCGCCGAGCGCCGATTGGACGGCGCCGACGATGTCGGGCCGAGTGCGGCTTCCGACCTGGTCCGCGGTGATCACGTACATGTTCGCCACCTCTCGCTATCAGGACTCCAAACCTGATCTGCATGTTATCAGGCGTGCAGGCCTGATGCAATGCCAATCAGGCTGTCGGGCCTGACCTTCGGTCCCGGGGGCGCGGAACCCCGCTGATACTCTGTGGGGGTGTCTGAATCGGCCGTCTCCAACGAACAGCGTCTCACTGCGCAGACCAACGACCCGTCTTTCGAGGACGTCTGGGATGAGCTGAAGTGGCGCGGGCTCATCCACGTCTCCACGGATGAGGCCGAGCTCAAGCAGCTCCTGGCCGGGGACCCGATCACGTATTACTGCGGCTTCGACCCGACCGCGGCGAGCCTGCACCTCGGTCACCTGGTGCAGCTGCTGACGATGCGTCGCCTCCAGCTCGCCGGTCACAAGCCGCTCGGCCTCGTCGGCGGTTCCACCGGGCTCATCGGCGACCCGCGCCCCACGGCCGAACGCACGCTGAACACCCGCGAGACCGTGGCGGGATGGGTGCGGTCGCTGCAGGAGCAGGTGTCCACCTACCTGTCGTTCGAGGGCGAGAACGCCGCGCGCCTGGTCAACAACCTCGACTGGACGGCACCGCTGTCCGCCATCGACTTCCTCCGCGAGATCGGCAAGCACTTCCGCGTCGGCACGATGCTGAAGAAGGACGCCGTCTCGGCGCGCCTGAACTCCGACGAGGGCATCTCGTACACCGAGTTCAGCTACCAGATCCTGCAGGGTCTCGACTTCCTCGAGCTGTACCGGCAGTACGGCTGCGTGCTGCAGAGCGGCGGCAGCGACCAGTGGGGCAACCTGACCAGCGGCACCGAGCTCATCCGCAAGGTCGAGGGCGTGCACGTGCACGCCATCGGAACGCCGCTGATCACCAACAGCGACGGCACCAAGTTCGGCAAGAGCGAGGGCAACGCGATCTGGATCGACGCGGCGCTCACGAGCCCGTACGCCTTCTACCAGTTCTGGCTCAACACCGACGACTCCGACGTCGTCGACCGGCTGAAGGTCTTCACCTTCCTCACCCGCGACGAGATCGGCGAGTACGAGCGGAAGGTGAAGGAGGAGCCGTTCAAGCGCGAAGCGCAGCGCCGGCTGGCGTACGACGTGACAGCGCTCGTCCACGGTGCGGAGGCGACGGAGGCGGTCATCGCCGCATCCGAGGCCCTCTTCGGGCAGGGCGACCTGGCCGGCCAGGACAAGGCGACGCTGGAGGCCGCGCTGCGCGAGCTCCCGAACACGACGACGGCCGCGTCGACGACCATCGCCCAGGCGCTGGTGGACACCGGCCTGACCAAGAGCCTGAGCGAGGCACGCCGGGCCGTGAGCCAGGGCGGCGTGTACGTGAACAACGCGAAGGTCGAGGACGGCGAGTCCGCGGTCGGCGACGCGCTGCTGCCCGGCGGCATGGTCGTGCTGCGGCGCGGGAAGAAGACCCTCGCCGGCGTGTTCGTCGAGTAGGGTGGCCGGCATGGATCGCGACGAGGATGCCGTCGGCGAGGAGCGCGCCGAGGGCGCCGAGCGCGCCGGGGGCGTTGACGAGGGCCTGCTGCCGCGTCTCGAGGTGATCGAGGAGCAGCCGCTGGCCGCGCGCGCCGAGGCGTACGCGCAGCTGCACGCCGAGCTCTCCGCGCGCCTCGAGGGCGCGGACACGCCGCGGCATGCCTGAGCGGCTCGACGTCGCGCTCGCGGCGCGCGGGCTCGCACGCTCGCGGTCGCACGCGGCGACGCTGATCGCGGAGGGACTCGTGACGGTCGACGGCCGTCCGGTCGTGCGCGCGTCGGCGAAGGTCGCGGAGGACGCGGTCATCGAGGTCGCGGGCGCCGACCACTACGTGAGCCGGGGCGCGCACAAGCTGATCGCCGCGCTCGACGCCTTCGACATCCCCGTCGCCGACCGCGTCGCCCTCGACGCAGGGGCGTCGACGGGCGGCTTCAGCCAGGTGCTGCTCGAGCGCGGCGCCGGCCGCGTGATCGCCGTGGACGTCGGGCACGGCCAGCTCGCACCCGCACTGGCGGGGGAGGCGCGGCTGGAGTCGTACGAGGGCGTCAACGTCCGCTCGCTCACGCCCGAGCTGCTCGCCGGCCTGACCGGCTCGCCCGTGCGTCCCGATCTCGTGGTGGCCGACCTGTCCTTCATCTCGCTCGGCCAGGTGCTGCCCGCCCTCCGGGCGACCGCCGCCGAGGACGCCGACTTCGTGCTGCTGATCAAGCCGCAGTTCGAGGTGGGCCGCGGCGGCATCCGGGAGGGCATCGTGCGCGACGCCGGCCTGCGCGCTGACGCGGTCGGCGGGGTGCTCTGGGCGGCCTTCGACACCGGTCTCGGCACCGGCGGCCTGATCCCGTCGCCGATCGCCGGCTCGCACGGCAACCGGGAGTTCCTGGTCTGGTTGAGCGCCGGCGGCAGCAATCCGACGGAGTGGCTCGACCGCATCCAGGAGGTCGCCGGATAGTCCTCCACGGAGGGTGTCCGGGATGTGAATTTTCCCCAGACGCGAGCGATCCGCCCAGCAGCGGCGGAATCTCCGACAGAATGGGAAGACGGAGCAAAAGGGAGGCAACGTGACGGAAACGGGTGCAGCGCCGCGGTACATCCTCGTCGTCGCGCACACCGGCCGTCAGGACTCCCTGCTCGCGGGAGTGCGCGTGTGCCGTCAGCTCATCGACGCGGGCGTCGTCCCTGTGCTGAGCGAGGACGAGCGTCGCGACCTGCTCACGGCGGAGCCGGACCTCGACGCGGTCGCCGTGCTGGGCGACGAGGTGCAGCCCAACGAGCTGGAGCTCGTCATCGTGCTCGGGGGCGACGGCACCATCCTGCGCGCGGCCGAGCTGGTCCGCGGCTGCACGGCCCCGCTGCTCGGCGTGAATCTGGGGCACGTCGGCTTCCTCGCCGAGAGCGAGCGCGACGACCTCGAGATCGCGGTGGCCCGCGGGCTCTCCAAGGACTACGAGGTGGAGGAGCGCATGACGCTCTCCGCGCGTGTGAAGGTCGGCAAGGAGGTCGTCTACGAGAGCTGGGCTCTCAATGAGGCGACGGTGGAGAAGGCGAGCCGGGAGCGGATGCTCGAGGTCGTCATCGAGGTCGACGGGCGTCCGATGTCGAGCTTCGGCTGCGACGGCGTCGTGATGTCCACGCCGACGGGGTCGACGGCGTACTCGTTCTCGGCGGGCGGACCGGTCGTGTGGCCGGGCGTCGCCGCACTGCTGCTGGTACCGCTCAGCGCGCACGCGCTGTTCTCCCGCCCGCTCGTCGTCGACGCCGACTCCTCGCTCGCGGTCGAGCTCCTCGACCGCGCGGGCGGGGAGGGCATCCTCTGGTGCGACGGCCGTCGTGCCTTCGACCTGCCGCGGGGGGCGCGCGTCGTGGTGCGTCGGTCGCCGATCCCGGTGCGGCTCGCGCGGCTGCACACCGGTGCGTTCACCGACCGGCTCGTGCACAAGTTCGATCTGCCCGTGACGGGGTGGAGGGGGCCGGCGGGCCGTGACTGACGTGCGTGGAGGCATCGAGGAGATCTCGATCAGAGACCTGGGCGTCATCGCGGACGCTGCGCTGCCGCTCGGACCCGGCTTCACCGCGATCACCGGCGAGACCGGCGCGGGCAAGACGATGGTGGTCTCGGCGCTCGGCCTGCTGCTCGGAGAGCGCGCCGACACCGGCGCCGTCCGGCTCGGCAGCCCGCAGGCCTGGGTGGAGGGTCGCTGGCGTGTTCCGCAGAACGGCGACGTCGTGGAGCGCGTGCGCGATGCGGGCGGCGACGTCGACGAGCTCGGCGGCGGCGAGGCGGAGCTGGTGCTCACCCGCTCCGTGTCGGCCGAGGGCCGCTCGCGCGCCGTCGTCGGCGGCCGCAGCGCCCCCGTGAGCGTCCTCACAGAGCTCGGCGGTCAGCTCGTGGTCGTGCACGGCCAGTCCGATCAGATCCGGTTGCGGTCGGCCGTGGCGCAGCGCGAGGCGCTCGACCGCTTCGCCGGCCCCGACTTCGCCGCGTCCGTCGAAACATACGCGCAGGTCTACCACCGCTGGCGCGACAACCGGGCCGAACTGGACGAGCTCGTCTCCGATCAGGAGCGACGGGCCCGCGAGGCGGAGGACCTGCGCGTGGCCATGGCGGAGATCGAGACCGTCGCACCGCAGGCGGGCGAGGAGACCGAGCTCGCAGAACGCGCCGAGCGTCTCACGAACCTGGAAGAGCTGCGGCTCGCCGCCGCCGGTGCGCGCGAGCTGCTCTCGGCGGAGGAGTCCGAGGGCGCCGACGCGCTCGGCCTGCTCGACAACGCGCGCCGCCAGCTGGAGCGCGTCGCCCCGCACGACGCCGAGCTGACGCCCCTCGCGGAGGCCGTCGCCAACGCCAACTACCTCGTCTCCGACATCGCGGCCCAGCTCTCCACTTACCTCGCCACGCTCGACACCGACGGCGCACGGGAGCTGGAGATCGTGCAGGAGCGCCGTGCCGAGCTCGCCACGCTGGTGCGCAAGTACGGCCCCACCCTCGAGGACGTGATCGCGACACTGGAGACCGGGAGCCTGCGGCTGCTCGAGCTCGACGGCGACGCCGACCGCATCCAGGAGCTCGCCCGCGAGGTCGAGGCGGACGAGGCCCTCGTGGCCGAGCTGGCCGCCGACCTCGGCGCCCGTCGCCGGGAGGCGGCCGCGCGCCTCGCCGACGCCGTCTCCGACGAGCTCGCCGCGCTCGCCATGCCCGATGCGCGGATCGTCGTCGAGGTGACCGAACGCGACGAGTACACGGCGAGCGGACGCGACCAGGTCGCCATCCTGCTCCGCCCGCATCCCGGCGCCGAACCCCGGCCGCTCGGCAAGGGCGCCTCCGGCGGCGAGCTCTCGCGGGTGATGCTGGCGATCGAGGTCGTCATCGCGGGAACGGACCCGGTGCCGACCTTCATCTTCGACGAGATCGACGCCGGCGTCGGGGGTGCATCGGCCATCGAGATCGGTCGCAGGCTCGCGCGCCTGGCCGAGAGCGCCCAGGTGATCGTGGTCACCCACCTCGCCCAGGTCGCCGCGTTCGCGACGAACCACCTCACAGTGGTGAAGGGCAACGACGGCGCGGTCACGGAGTCCAGCGTCCGCCGTCTCGACGGCGACGAGCGCATCGCCGAGATGGCGCGCCTCCTCTCCGGCCTGCCCGACTCCGACAGCGGCCTTGCACACGCCCGCGAGCTCGTCGAGATGGCCGCCGCGACGCGCTGATCGCGGCAGCCGCGGCCGGTCGAGCGCGCGTGGCCGGCGCGGAGCGACCCCGTGCCCGTGATAAGCTGCAAGCCCGTGGTGGATAATTCAGACGCGGTCATTTCAAACGGCATTACCAAGCACATCTTCGTCACTGGTGGTGTCGTTTCTTCGTTGGGGAAGGGTCTCACGGCCGCTTCCCTCGGCAACCTTCTGACGGCGCGCGGACTGCGCGTCGTCATGCAGAAACTCGACCCCTACCTCAACGTGGATCCGGGGACGATGAACCCGTTCCAGCACGGCGAGGTCTTCGTGACCGACGACGGCGCGGAGACCGACCTGGACATCGGGCACTACGAGCGCTTCCTCGACATCAACCTCGGCCAGTCCGCGAACGTCACCACCGGCCAGATCTACTCGAACGTGATCGCCAAGGAGCGCCGCGGCGAATACCTCGGCGACACCGTGCAGGTCATCCCGCACATCACCGACGAGATCAAGCGCAGGATGCGCCTCCAGGCCCAGCCGGGTCCGGACGGCGAGCCCGCGCCCGACGTCATCATCACCGAGATCGGCGGCACCGTCGGCGACATCGAGTCGCAGCCGTTCATCGAGTCCGCCCGCCAGGTGCGCCACGAACTCGGCCGCAAGAACTGCTTCTTCGTGCACGTCTCGCTCGTCCCGTTCATGAACGCGTCCGGCGAGCAGAAGACCAAGCCGACCCAGCACTCCGTCGCGGCCCTCCGCTCCATCGGCATCCAGCCGGACGCGCTCGTGCTGCGCAGCGATCGCCCGGTCTCCGAGTCGAACAAGCGCAAGATCGCGCTCATGTGCGACGTGGACGAGGCCGCCGTGGTCAACGCCGTCGACGTCCCGAGCATCTACGACATCCCGACGATGCTGCACGACCAGGGCCTCGACGCCTACATCATCGACCAGCTCGGCCTCGACAAGGCCGCGGACGTCGACTGGGACGGCTGGGCGCGCCTGCTGGAGGCGGTGCACGACCCCAAGCACGAGGTCACCATCGGCCTGGTCGGCAAGTACATCGACCTGCCGGATGCCTACCTCTCGGTCACCGAGGCGCTGCGCGCGGGTGGTTTCGCCCACCGCACCAAGGTGAAGCTGAAGTGGATTCCGTCCGACGAGTGCCAGAGCCCCGAGGGCGCGGCCGCGCAGCTCGCCGAGGTCGACGCCATCTGCGTACCCGGCGGCTTCGGAGTGCGCGGCATCGAGGGCAAGCTCGGCGCGCTGCGCTTCGCCCGCGAGAACGGCATCCCCGCGCTCGGCCTGTGCCTCGGCCTGCAGTGCATGGTCATCGAGTACGCGCGCAACAAGGCCGACCTCGCCGGGGCGTCCTCGTCGGAGTTCGACCCCGACACCGAGTTCCCGGTGATCGCGACGATGGCGGAGCAGGTGGAGATCATCGCCGGCGGCGACCTGGGCGGCACCATGCGCCTCGGCCTGTACCCGGCGGCCCTCGCCGAGGGCTCGATCGTCGCCGAGCTGTACGGCGCGAGCGAGGCCAGCGAGCGCCACCGCCACCGCTACGAGGTGAACAACAACTACCGCGAGCAGATCGCGGACGCCGGCCTGTGGTTCTCCGGGACCTCCCCGGACGGGCACCTCGTGGAGTACGTCGAGCTGCCGCGGGACGTCCACCCGTTCTACGTCGGCACGCAGGCGCACCCCGAGCTGCGGTCGCGGCCCAACCGTGCGCACCCGCTGTTCGCCGGCCTGGTCGGCGCGGCACTGGAGCGACAGAAGGCAAGCCTGCTCTTCGAAGTCGCAGCGGAGGCGTAGGGCATGGCGCAGGCACTCGCCGACGAGCCGTTCGAGCCGGAGATCGTCGACAGCGAGGCGGTGTTCCACGGCGCGATCTGGGACGTGCGTCGCGACCGGTTCCGCTACAACGGCGACGAGATCACCCGGGAGTATGTCGACCACACCGGTGCCGTGGCGGTCCTGGCGCTGGACGACGAGGGCCGCGTGCTGCTGATCCGGCAGTACCGGCATCCCGTCCGGCACCGCGACTGGGAGATCCCGGCCGGCCTGCTCGACATCACCGGCGAGGACCCGCTGGCGGCGGCGAAGCGCGAGCTCGCCGAGGAGGCGGACCTGCAGGCGGACACCTGGAACGTGCTCGCGGACGTGTTCACGAGCCCCGGCGGAAACGACGAGGCGATCCGGATCTACCTGGCGCGCTCCGTGCGTCCCACCGGTGAGGCGTTCGCCCGCGAGGCGGAGGAGGCCGACATCGAGGTCTCCTGGGTGCCGCTGGAGGAGGCGGTGGCGGGCGTGCTGGGCAGGCGGCTGCACAACGCGCCGCTCAGCATCGCCGTGCTCGGCGCGGTCGCCGCACGGGCGGCCGGCTGGAGCACGCTGGGCGAGGCCGACGAGCCGTGGCCGAGCCACCCCAAGCTGAACAGGCAGAGCACCGCGGGATGACCGTCGCGGCGGACGTGGACGCCTACCTGAGGCACGTGGCGATCGAGCGCGGCCTCTCGGCGAACACGGTCGCCGCGTACCGGCGCGACCTCGCGGTCTACGCGGACTGGCTCGCCGCCGAGGGGGCGGACGACCTGCGCGTCGTCACCCCGGCGACGGTGTCGGCGTACCTGCTGCACCTGGGCTCCCGGCCGGAGTCGCCGCTCACCGCATCCTCGCTCGCGCGGATGCTCTCGACGGTCCGCGGGTTCCACCGCTTCCTGCTCGACGAGGGCAGGGTGACCGTGGATGTGGCCCGCGACATCCGCCCGCCCAAGCTGCCGAGCCGGCTGCCGAAGGCGATCAGCGTCGACCAGGTGTCGTCGCTGCTCGCCGCCACCGACGGCGACGAACCGGCGCACCTGCGCGACAAGGCGCTGCTCGAGCTGATGTACGCGACGGGCGCCCGCGTGAGCGAGGCGGTCGGCCTGAACGTCGACGACGTCATCGACACCGACGTCGTCCGGCTCACCGGCAAGGGTTCGAAGCAGCGCATCGTGCCGCTCGGCAGCTACGCCCAGGCGGCGGTGTCGTCCTACCTCGTGCGCGCCCGGCCGCTGCTGTCCTCGCGCGGCCGCGCCACGCCGGCGCTGTTCCTCGGGATGCGCGGCGCGCGGCTGTCGCGACAGAACGTCTGGCTGATCATCCGTGCGGCCGCGGAGCGGGCGAACCTCGGCATCGAGGTCTCGCCGCACACGCTCCGGCACTCGTTCGCGACGCATCTGCTGGCGGGCGGCGCGGACGTCCGGGTGGTGCAGGAGCTACTGGGCCACTCGTCGGTGGCGACGACGCAGATCTACACCCTCGTCACGGCGGACACGCTGCGCGACGTGTACACGTCAGCGCACCCGCGGGCCCGTTGACCACGCCGCGACTCACGACGAACGGCCGGGATTCGTGACGAACGGGCGGGATTCGTGACGAAGCGCTAGGGGAGGGTTCGGTGCCGGGGGCGCGGGGCGCGGCGGCGCAGCCAGACGAAGACGGACCCGCCGTCGTAGCCGGCCCGGCGCGTCGGGCCGAAGCCGAGCTTGCGGAGGACGCCGAACGACGGGGCGTTCCAGGACGCGACGGTCGCCCAGAGCACAGGGAAGCCGGCGGTGAACGCGGCATCGACGACGGCGGCGGCCGCCTCGCTCGCGTAGCCGTTGCCGACGTGGCGGCGCATCAGCTCGTAGGCGAGCTCGGGCTGCCGGGCGCTCGCGCGGCCGACGATCAGGCCGCAGTAGCCGAGTGCCTCACCGGTCTCGGCGAGCTCGATCGTGTAGAGGCCGAAGCCCGCCTGCTCCGCCGCCTGGTGCTGCGCATCCAGTCGCGCCCGCTCCTCCTCCAGGGAGCGCTCGGGTGCCGCCGGGTCCTCGGCCAGCAGCTCCCTGTTCCACTCCGCGTCGCGGCCGTCCCTCAGGCGCAGACGCAGGCGCGGCGTCGTCAGTTCGGGTGGCATCGGCGGCACGGAACTCAGAGTACGCCAGACAACCCGCCGCGGGGCCGCCCCGCGAACGGGGGAACCCGCGGATAGACTGTGCCTTTGAACGAGGCCACCGGACGAGGAGACGAGGAACACCTTTGGTGACGCGCAACGACGAGGTCAGGACCGAGCTGCCGGGCATGGATGACGCATCCCTCGCCGCCAAGCTCGGACCCACCGGGCGTCCGCTGCGCGCGTTCCCCGAGCCCGCGACGCTGACGCAGCACGGTCCGGCGAAGATCGTCGCCCTCTGCAACCAGAAGGGCGGCGTCGGCAAGACCACCACGAGCATCAACCTGGGTGCGACGCTCGCCGGCTACGGCCGCAGGGTTCTCGCCATCGACTTCGACCCGCAGGGTGCGCTCTCCGCCGGACTCGGCGCGCAGACCCACGACGTCACCACGATCTACGACCTGCTGCTGAACCGCAATGCGGACATCCACGAGGCGATCCAGAGCACGTCGGTGCCGGGGCTCGACATCATCCCGGCGAACATCGACCTGTCCGCGGCCGAGGTGCACCTCGTCAACGAGGTCGCGCGCGAGCAGATCCTCGCGAGCGTGCTCCGCAAGGTGGCGGGCGAGTACGACGTGATCCTGATCGACTGCCAGCCCTCGCTCGGCATCCTGACCGTGAACGCGCTGACGGCGTCGCACGGCGTGCTGATCCCGCTCGAGTGCGAGTACTTCGCGCTGCGCGGCGTCGCGCTGCTGATCGAGACCATCGACAAGGTGCGCGAGCGGCTGAACCCCGCGATCGAGCTCGACGGCATCCTGGCGACCATGTACGACTCGCGGACGCTGCACTCGCGTGAGGTGCTGGAGCGCGTCGTCGACGCGTTCGGCGACCGCGTGCTGGAGACGGTGATCTCCCGCACGGTCAAGTTCCCGGATGCCTCGGTGGCTGCCACCCCGATCACGCAGTTCGCGCCGGAGCACGCCGCCGCCGAGGCGTACCGCCAGCTGGCGAGGGAACTGATCTTCCGTGGCGCCGTCGCCTGACGACCACGCCGATCCCGTGACGTCGAAGGGCACGTCGTTGTCGCTTTCGGGCGCCGAAAGCGACAGCGACGTGCCCCTCGGCGAGCAGGATGCCGTGGAGGCGCAGGAGCAGGTGGAGGCGGAGGCGGGGTTCCGGGTGGCCGTCGGCCCGTTCGAGGGGCCGTTCGACCTGCTGCTCTCGCTGATCACCAAGCACGAGCTCGACATCACCGAGATCTCGCTGAGCCGCGTCACGGACGAGTTCATCGCCTACCTGCGGCAGCTGGACGCCGAGGACAGCCTGGACGAGGCCAGCGAGTTCCTGCTCGTGGCCGCCACCCTGCTCGACCTGAAGGTCGCCGGGCTGCTGCCGCAGGGCGAGCTCGTGGACGCCGAGGACGTCGCGCTGCTGGAGGCGCGCGACCTGCTCTTCGCCCGGCTGCTGCAATACCGCGCGTTCAAGCAGGCGTCCGCCTGGTTCGCCGAGCGGCTCGACGCCGAGAACGCCCGGCACGCGCGCACCGTGCGGCTGGAGGACAAGTACCGGCAGCGCACGCCGGAACTGGTCTGGACCCTCGGCCTCGACGACTTCGCCGCGATCGCCACCCTCGCGCTGACCCCGCGGGAGATCCCCGTGGTCGGACTCGACCACCTGCACGCGCCGCTGGTCAGCATCCGCGAGCAGGCGGCGGTCGTGGTCGGGATGCTGCGCAGCGGCGAGCCGCTGTCGTTCCGGCAGCTCGTGGCCGGTGCCGAGCAGAAGGGCGTGGTGATCGCGCGCTTCCTCGCGGTGCTCGAGCTGTACCGGCACGCGGCGATCGCGTTCGAGCAGCTGGAGCCGCTCGGCGAGCTGACGCTGCGCTGGACGGCGGAGCACTGGTCGGAGGAGAACCTGTCGAACCTGGGAGCGGACTATGACGGTTGACGGCACCGAGACCGAGATGCAGCCCGTCGCGGTCGACGATGCGCGCATCGAGCGCGCGCTCGAGGCGATCCTGATGGTCGCGGACGAGCCGATGAGCCTGGTGACCCTGGCGACGGCGGTGGGGGCGCCGGTGAAGCGCGTGCGTCAGGCGGTGGATGCGCTGGTCGCCGACTACGACGGGACGCCCGGCCCCGCGGGCGACGACGGGACGCCCGGCGTCCCCGGCGTTCGCCGCGGCTTCGAGCTGCGCGAGGTGGGCGGCGGCTGGCGGATCTACGTCCGCCCCGAGTTCGACGAGGTCGTCTCCGGATACGTGCTGCAGCAGAACCCGACGAGGCTGTCGCAGGCCGCGCTGGAGACGCTGGCCGTGATCGCGTACAAGCAGCCGATCAGCCGCGGCGCGATCGCCTCCATCCGCGCGGTCAACGTGGATTCGGTCGTGCGCACGCTGCTCGGCCGCGGCCTCATCACCGAGCTCTTCACCGACAGCGAGACCGGCGCCATCAACTACGGAACGACGGACCTGCTGCTCACCCAGCTCGGCATCAACTCCGTGGACGAGCTGCCCAAGATCTCGCCGCTGCTCGCCGACGGAGCGGACGGGTTCGACGATGTCCGCTGACGGCGAGAAGCAGCAGGGGGAGCGGCTGCAGAAAGTGATGGCGGCGGCGGGGGTCGCCTCCCGCCGGGTCTCCGAGGAGATGATCGTGGCCGGACGGGTGACCGTCAACGGCGAGGTCGTCACGGAGCTCGGCCGCCGGGTCGACCCGGAGCACGACCGGGTCGCGGTGGACGGGACGGCGGTGCAGCTGGACTCGAGCCGTCGCTACGTGATGCTCAACAAGCCCGTCGGGGTCGTCAGCTCCATGCGCGACGAGCAGGGCAGGCCGGACCTGTCCCGGTTCACCGCCGACTACCCCGAGCGGCTGTTCAACGTCGGCCGGCTGGACCAGGAGACCTCGGGGCTGCTCATCCTCACCAACGACGGCGAGCTCGCGCACGTGCTCGCGCACCCCAGCTTCGGCGTGACGAAGACGTACATCGCCCGCGTGCGCGGCACGGTGACGCCGCAGACCATCGCCCGGCTGACGAAGGGCGTCGAGCTGGAGGACGGGCCGATCGCGGCGGACAAGGCGCGGCTCATGCAGGTGAGCCAGGGCGGCGGCGACAGCATGGTGGAGCTGACGCTGCACTCCGGCCGCAACCGGATCGTGCGGCGGATGATGGCCGAGGTTGGGCATCCCGTCATCGAGCTGGTGCGCCGTCAGTTCGGGCCGCTGCACCTCGGCACGCTGCAGGTGGGGCGGATGCGCGAGCTGACCAAGGATGAGCTCGGCAAACTGCTGACGATCTCCCGCGAGGGCGGGGAGCGACCGCAGGCGGCGGCGGGGAAGCCGGCGCCCGGCGGGAAGCCCGCGGGCGCGGCGCGGAGGCCCGCGAAGCCGCGCGGGGATCGCCGCCAGGGCGACCGGCGCTGACGCGCGAGGCCGGCGGCGATTCGTCACGAACGCGCGGGACTCGTCACGAACGGCTCGTATTCGTGACGAATCGGAGCGCACCCTCCCGGCGCCACGAGTTCCGACGCGCCCACCTCGGTGCTCGCCGTCCGCCCACGCCTGACGCCCCGTGACGGACGCCGCCCGGCCGCTGGCTAAAGTGGACGGGTGACTGATTCCGCCTCCCGGCTCGCCGGACCCGTCCGCGTCGTGGGGACCGGGCTGCTGGGCGCCTCCGTCGGCCTCGGGCTGCGTGCCCGCGGCGTGGATGTGCTGCTCGCCGACTCCTCGCCCTCCCACCTGCGGCTCGCCGCGGACTACGGGGCCGGACGGCCGGACGACGGTGCCATCGAGCCGGTGCTGATCGTGGTCGCGGTGCCGCCGGACCTCGTCTCCCGCGTGGTCGCCGACGAGCTGGCCGCGCATCCCGCCGCCGTGGTCACGGACGTCGCCAGCGTCAAGGTCGCTCCGCTCGCGGAGCTGGAGGACGCCGGAGTGGACCTCGCGCGGTACGTCGGCTCGCACCCGCTCGCCGGCCGCGAGCGCGGCGGTCCCAGCGCCGCGCGCGCAGACCTGTTCGTCGGGCGCCCATGGGTGGTCGCCGCGCGGCCGGAGAACGCCCGCGCGGCCGTGAACCTGGTGGAGGCGCTCATCCTCGACCTCGGCGCGACCCCGGTGGAGATGGCGGCGCCCGACCACGACGCCGCCGTCGCGCTCGTCTCGCACGCTCCGCAGATCATCTCGTCGCTGATGGCCAAGCGGCTCACAGACTCCACCGACGCGGCGCTCGGCCTCGCCGGGCAGGGCGTGCGCGATGTGACGCGGATCGCGGCGAGCGAGCCGGAGCTGTGGGTGCAGATCCTCGGCGCGAACGCTCCGGCGATCGTGGAGATCCTGCGCGCCTACCGCGACGACCTGGACCGCGTGCTCGCGGCGCTCGGCGACGTGGACGCGGCGGGCGCCCGCCGCGCGATCGCCGAGGAGATCGCCGGGGGCAACACCGGCGTCGCCCGGCTGCCCGGCAAGCACGGCCAGGACAAGCGCTACGCGAGCCTCGTCGTGATGGTGGACGACCGGCCGGGCGAGCTCGCGCGGCTGCTCGCGGAGCTCGGCGAGCTGGACGTGAACCTCGAAGACCTGAGGCTGGAGCACTCGCCCGGGGCCGCGTTCGGCCTCGCCGAGATCGCGGTGCTGCCCGAGGTGCTCGGCCGCACCGTGAACGACCTGACCGATCGTGGCTGGAGGATCGCCGGATGACCGAACTCGTGCTCGCCATGGACGGCCCCGCTGGAAGCGGGAAGTCCTCCGTCAGCAAGGCGGCGGCCCGAAGGCTCGGCTGGGCGTACCTCGACACCGGGGCCGCGTACCGCGCGCTCAGCTGGTACGTGATGCAGCGGCGCATCGACCCGACGGACTCCGCGGCCGTGGTGGATGCGCTGCCCGACTTCGACTACCGGATCGGCACCGACCCGGACACCTACCACGTGTTCGTTGGCGACCACGACGTCACCGACGCGATCCGGGAGCCGGAGGTGACCGCCGTGGTGTCGGCGATCGCGCGGGTTCCTGAGGTCCGTTCCTTCCTCACGCGGCTGTTCCGCGACATCGTGGCCCGCAGCGATCGGGAGGGCATCGTGGTGGAGGGCAGGGACATCACGACCGTCGTCTGCCCGGATGCGCCCGTGCGCATCCTGCTCACCGCCGACGAAGAGGTTAGAATGGCCAGACGTTCCGCCGAGCTGACCGGGCATTCCGCCGCTCACGTCGGCGAGGCCCTCCGGCGGCGCGATGCGGCCGACTCCCGGGTCGTGGACTTCATGAACGCCGCAGACGGTGTGACCACCGTCGACTCCACCGATCTCGACTTCGAGCAGACCGTCGACGCGGTCGTCGCCGTCGTGCAGAAAGAGACTCATGTCTGACATCGAAAACGAGCCCCAGGGCTCCGACGACCTCGTCGAACGCCTCGCGTCCCTCGACGAGGATCTCGCCGTCCAGCGCGCGAACGCCCTGCGCAGCGGGCTGGAGGAGTACGAGCTCGACGAGGCCGACCTCGACATCCTCGGCGTCGCCGGTGAGGACGTCGACGCCATCACCTACCTGCCCGCACTCCCGGTGCTCGCGATCGTGGGCCGGCCGAACGTCGGCAAGTCCGCGCTCGTCAACCGCATCCTCGGCCGCCGCGAGGCCGTCGTGGAGGACACTCCCGGTGTCACCCGTGACCGCGTCTCGTACCAGGCCGAGTGGAACGGCCGCCGGTTCACGGTGGTCGACACCGGCGGCTGGGAGCCGGACGCCCGCGGGATCGACGCGTCCGTCGCCGCGCAGGCCGAGGTCGCCATCGACCTGGCCGACGCCGTCCTCTTCGTCGTGGATGCGACCGTCGGCGCGACCTCGACCGACGAGCACGTCGTCCGGCTGCTGCGCAAGACCAGGAAGCCGGTGTTCCTCGCCGCCAACAAGGTGGACGACGCCCGCCAGGAGCCGTACGCGACCGAGCTGTGGTCGCTGGGGCTCGGCGAGCCGCATCCCGTCTCCGCCCTGCACGGCCGCGGCGTCGCCGACCTGCTCGACGAGATCCTGAAGGTGCTGCCGGAGGTCTCCGCTGTCGCCAAGCAGGAGGTCGGCGGTCCGCGCCGTGTCGCGATCGTCGGGCGGCCGAACGTCGGCAAGTCCTCGCTGCTGAACAAGGCGGCGGGGGAGGAGCGCGTTGTGGTCAACGAGCTCGCCGGCACCACCCGCGACCCCGTGGACGAGCAGGTCGAGCTGGGCGGCAAGGTGTGGCGCTTCGTCGACACCGCCGGCATCCGCCGACGTGTGCACCTGCAGCAGGGCGCGGACTTCTACGCGTCGCTGCGCACCTCCACGGCGCTGGAGAAGGCGGAGGTCGCGGTCGTCGTGCTCGACGTGAGCGAGCCGATCAGCGAGCAGGACGTGCGCATCATCGACCTCGTGCTCGAGTCGGGCCGCGCGCTCGTGCTGGCCTTCAACAAGTGGGACCTGCTGGACGACGAGCGCCGCCGCTACCTGGAGCGCGAGATCGAGCAGGACCTGGCGCACGTGTCGTGGGCGCCGCGCGTCAACATCTCGGCGCGCACCGGCCGTCACCTGGAGAAGCTGGTGCCCGCGCTGGAGCTGGCGCTCGAGTCGTGGGACACCCGCATCCCCACCGGTAAGTTCAACGCGTTCCTGGCCGAACTCACCGCGGCGCACCCGCACCCGGTGCGCGGCGGCAAGCAGCCGCGCATCCTGTTCGGCACGCAGGCCTCCAGCCGGCCGCCGACATTCGTGGTGTTCACCACCGGGTTCCTGGACCCGGGCTACCGGCGCTACATCATCCGCCGGCTGCGCGAGGTGTACGGCTTCGAGGGCACCCCGATCGTGCTCAACATGCGCGTCCGCGAGAAGCGCAAGCGCTAGCGCCCCGGTCCCGGCCTCGCCCCCGCCGCCTGCCCGCCGAGCCGCCGAGCACAGGAAAAAGGTCGCGAATCCGCTCGATTCGCGACCTTTCCCCTGTGCTCGGCGGCCTGCGCGAGGGCCGGGTCAGGCGAGGAGGGCGACCAGGGCCTCGGCGAGGGCGCGGTCGATGGCGGCAGGAACCGGCTCCGCGCCCGTGAAGCGCGCGTCGCCGGCCGCGATCGCGGCGAGGCTTCGCGCCTGGAGGGCGAGGCCGAGGTCCATCGCCTGGATGGGGTTGCCGCCCGCGGCCGTCAGGTTGATCATCCTGGTCGCGTGCAGCACCACGATCTCGCGGCCGTCGTGCAGCCGGTGCAGCACCCGTGCGTCGTAGTCTCCGGACTCCGGCGACAGCGACACCGCCTCGCTGGTCGCGCGGGCGAGGGCCGCATGGTCGAGTTCCTGACCCTCGTGCCCGACGCCGGCGATCATCGCCCCGTCGCGCAGCGCGGCGATCCCCGCCTCGTCCACGACACCGCGCGCGCCGGTGGCGAGGAACACGATGTCGTTGCCGGCGAGCAGGCCGTGCAGGTCCTGCACGCGATGGCCGCGCATGACCGCATCCAGCCGGCGGAACGGGTCGAGGTCCGCCACCGACACCGTCGCGCCGAGCTGGCGGAGGGTGTCGGCGACGCCCTTGCCGCACGGCCCGTAGCCGACGACGCCGACCCGGGAACCGGGGAGCATGAGATTCGTCGCGTTCATGAAGCCCTGCACGATGCTCTGGCCGACGCCGAACTCGTTCTCGACCAGCAGCTTCAGCCGGCTGTCGTTGATGACGATCACCGGGAAGTCCGGTGCGGACGCCGCCGCCCGGATCCGCAGGCCTCCCGTCGTGGTCTCCTCCGTTGCGCCGCGGAAGCGAGGCGACCGAGGCGCGCCCGAGAGGAGCCTCAACACGAGGTCGCCGCCGTTGTCCAGGACCAGGTCGGGCTCGCGCCGGAGGATCTCGTCGAGGTGGGCGTCCCGCTCGGCCGCGGTGTCGGCGCGGGAGCCGAGCACATCCACCCCCGCGTCGCGAAGGGCCGCGGCCGTCGCCTCCTGCGTCGTGCCGAGGTTGCCCGTGATCACGACGTCGGCCCCGGCGCGCGCCAGGTACTCGCAGAGCACCGCCGTCTTCGGTTCGATGTGGATGGTGAGGCCGAGCCGGAGTCCGGCGAAGACGTGGCCGACCTCGTCGAAGGTGTCGGCGAGCAGGGGCATGTGCCTGGCGGCCCAGGCGGTCTCGGGGTGCGGGACGCGCCGAGTGGTGGATGGTGTCGTCACGGGTGCTCTCAATCGTTCGGGCCGCGCGCGTCTGCGGTCGCGGCGGTGGGGAGGGGAACGAGTGAGGCGTCAGGGATGCATCTCGCGGCGCGATTCGTCGCTCCCGTAGAGCGGGAGGCGACGCGCCGACGCGGTGATCGAGCACACCATGCGGGCAGTCTATCCGCCGCCGCAGCGTGCCTGAGGTTCGGGCGGTACGACACTGTCGTGGACGCGCGGCCCGGCCCGCACTAGGATCGCCTGCGGCGGTGTCCTCATCCATGCGTATGCATGAATGCGGGCGACGGCGCGTGTCAAGCGCGACACGCCGCTGGGCCAGCGGGATCGCGTCGGTGCCGCCCCCAAAGGAGGGGCGACCACAACGGGGGTATTTGTACCCCGGCTTGTCCTCATTATTGTGGACATAAGAGAGCTACCCGACCGCATTACCCGAAGATGCGGGCTCTCGTCATCGAGGACGCATACCCGAAAATGAGTTCTACACCTTCCTACACGCCTGCCCGAAAGCGCCAGTGGGGCGCCGAGCGCCGCACCGAGCCGCTGCCGACGGTCCACCCGAGGCCGTCGGACCGCAAGATCACCTGGAGCCGCGTCGCCATCGTCGCGACCATCGTGTTCTGGGCGATCTACGTCGTGACCACGATCATCCGCCAGTTCCTCGTGCTCGGCACGCAGGACTTCCGGTTCACGATGGAGGCCATCGGCTACACCGTGGTCGTCACCTTCCTGACGTTCTCCGCGCTGATGTACCTGGTCGCCCGCCAGGGCGCCCTGCAGCGCTTCCAGAAGCACGTCCGCGTCCCGCGCGCCGAGCTGGACCGGCACTTCGCCGAGCACCAGCCGTCGATCACCGTGCTCGTGCCCTCCTACGCGGAGGAGCCCGAGGTCGTGCGGATGACGCTGCTCTCCGCCGCGCTGCAGGAGTTCCCGTCCATGCGGGTCGTGCTGCTGGTCGACGACAACCCGAACCCGACCGACCCGGCCGTCGCGGAGCGGCTGGAGGCCACCCGCGCCCTCGCCGCTGACATCACCGAGCAGCTGTCGGAGCCGCGGTTCCGCTTCACCGACGCGCTGCTGCGCTTCGAGCTGGGCGACGACCGCGCGTTCGCGGCCGAGGCCGACTCCCTCGAGCTCGCCGAGCACTACCGCTGGGCGGCCGAGTGGCTCTACGCCCAGGCGGAGGCCCACGGTCTCGACGACCACGTGGACGTCTTCTTCGCCGACCAGGTGCTGCGGGGCCTCGGCGACGACCTGGCCCTGACCGGCGAGGCGGTCGCCGCCGCCGTCGCGGAGGGCGCTGCGCTCTCCACCGACCGCGTCGCGCAGCTGTACCGCCGCCTGGCGTGGACGTTCGATGCCGAGCTCGCGATCTTCGAGCGCAAGCAGTGGGCATCCCTGTCGCACGAGGCGAACAAGGCGATGAACCTGAACGCGTACATCGGCCTGATGGGCGGGGTGTACCGCGCCGAGGAGACGCCGGAGGGCCCGATCCTCACGCCGATCGCCGCCGGCTCCCGCCGCCCGGGCGACATCGAGATCCCGGACAGCGACTTCCTGCTGACCCTCGACGCCGACTCGATCCTGCTCCGCGAGTACTGCCTTCGCCTGACGTACTTCCTGCAGCAGCCGGACAACGCCCGCGTCGCCGTGACGCAGACGCCGTACTCGTCGTTCCGCGGCGCCGGCACCCGCATCGAGCGCCTGGCCGGTGCGACCACGGACATCCAGCACATCCTGCACCAGGGCAAGAGCTACTACGGAGCCACCTTCTGGGTGGGCGCGAACGCGGTCATCCGCAAGCGTGCCCTGGAGGACATCGTCGAGACCGAGTGGGTCGGCGGGTTCGAGGTGCGCCGCTACATCCAGGACCGCACGGTCATCGAGGACACCGAGTCGAGCATCGACCTCGGCACCCACGGCTGGACGCTCGTGAACTACCCCGAGCGGCTCAGCTACTCGGCGACCCCGCCGGACTTCGGCTCGCTGATCGTGCAGCGCCGCCGCTGGGCGAACGGCGGCCTGCTGATCCTGCCGAAGCTGTGGCGTCAGGTGCGCGAGCGCAAGCGCCGCGGCGAGCACGTCTCCCGCATCGAGCTGCTGCTGCGCGTGAACTACATGGCCTCGATCTGCTGGGCGAGCTTCGGCCTGATCTTCCTGCTGGCCTACCCGTACGACGGCCGGCTGCTCAGCCCCATGGTGCTGCTCGCCGCGCTCCCGTACTTCATCAGCCAGGCCAGCGACCTCCGCTACTCCGGCTACAAGGCCACCGACATCCTGCGGATCTACGGCTTCAACCTGATCCTGCTGCCGGTGAATCTGGCGGGCGTGCTGAAGTCCATCCAGCAGTCGCTGACCGGCAAGAAGATCCCGTTCGCGCGTACGCCGAAGGTGAAGAACCGCACCGCGTCGCCGCTGCTGTACGTGATCGCCCCGCTCGCGATCGTCGGGTTCTCGCTGTTCACGCTCTGGCGCGACCTCAACGCGCAGAACTGGGGCAACGCCGCGTTCGCCGCCTTCAACGCCACGCTCGCGATCTGGGCGATCGTCTCCTACATCGGCATCGGCAACACGATCGTGGACATCTGGCTGGGCCTCACCAAGCCGCTGTACGTGGACAAGTCGCGCACGCGCGCCGCGTCCGAGCCCGCCGCCGTGACCGCATCCATCGACTGGCGCTCCGTGCTGTACCACGGTCACGCCGGTGGCGAGGTCCCGCACGTGGAGCGCGGCGACGTCCGGATCGGCGGCGCGCCCGCCGACGTGCCCGTCGGCGACGTTCCCGTCGGTGACGGCGAGAAGCAGGCCGCGTGATGGCGAAGAAGGATGACACCGAGCGCCTCCAGGCGCCCGAGTCCGGCTCCGGCCGCCGCCTCTCCCCGCTGCGGGTGATCGGTGCTGCCCTGGTCGCGATCGTCGTGGTCGCCGCCGGCGTCGTCGGCCTGCAGTGGTGGAGCGCCAGGGCCGCGGTGGACGTGAAGCCGTGGTTCGCCGCGTACGTGGATGTGACCGCCACCCCCAAGTTCGCGTTCGAGAACCTGGGCGGCACCACGACGAAGGACGCCATCCTGTCGTTCGTCGTCTCCGACAAGTCCGACCCGTGCACGCCGTCGTGGGGCGGCGCATACACGCTGGATCAGGCGCGCGGACCCCTCGACCTGGACCGGCGCATCGCGCGTCTGCAGCAGCAGGGCGGCACCGTCGCGGTGTCGTTCGGCGGGCAGGCGAACGAGGAGCTGGCCGTCGGCTGCACCGACGCCTCCGCCCTGAAGAAGGCGTACGCGTCGGTCGTCGACCGCTACAAGATCGGCACCATCGACCTCGACCTCGAGGGCGACGGACTGGTGGATGCGGACGCCGCCGCCCGGCGCGCGACCGCCGTCGCCGAGCTGCAGCAGGAGCGCCGCGCGGCGGGCAAGAGCCTCGCCGTGTGGCTGACGCTGCCCGTCTCGCCGACCGGGATGACCGAGGACGGCACGAACGCGATCGCCGCCATGCTGAAGGCGAAGGTGGACATCGCCGGCGTGAACGTGATGACCATGGACTTCGGCTCCGCCAAGGATGCCAAGAAGTCGATGGCGCAGACCGCCGAGTCCGCGCTGACCGCGGCGCAGAAGCAGCTGGGCGTGCTCTACGACCGGGCCAAGCTGCACCAGAGCGACCCGAGCCTGTGGGCGAAGATCGGCGCGACCCCGATGATCGGCCAGAACGACGACGAGGATCAGGTGTTCTCGCTCGCCGACGCGAAGACGCTGAACGCCTGGGCCGTCTCCACCGGCATCGGCAGGATGTCGATGTGGTCGGCGAACCGTGACAAGACCTGCGGCTCCAACTATGTGGACACGACCGTCGTCTCGGACGCGTGCAGCGGCGTGAACCAGGGCAAGCAGACCTTCGCGGGTGTGCTGGCGAAGGGCTTCGATGGCCGGATCGCCCTCGGTGAGGGCGCCGTCACCACCCCGGAGCCGACCACGACCACCACCAAGGACGACCCGGCCCACTCGCCGTACTCGATCTGGACCGCGACCAACTCGTACCTGAAGGGCACGAAGGTCACCTGGCACCACAACGTGTACCAGGCGAAGTGGTGGACGAAGGGCGACGTGCCCGACAACCCCGTCCTGAACCAGTGGGAGACGCCGTGGGAGCTCGTCGGCCCGGTGCTGCCGGGCGAGACGCCCATCCCGCAGCCGACCGTCCCGCCGGAGACCTACCCGAACTGGACCGGCACGACCGCCTACGACAAGGGCAAGCGCGTGCTGTTCGACGGCGTCCCGTTCGAGGCGAAGTGGTGGACGCAGGGCGACAGCCCTGAGGCCGCTTCGTCCAACCCCGACTCGTCCCCGTGGACCCCGCTGACGCAGGACGAGATCGATCAGATCCTGGGCGGTTCGACCGGCCAGTAGAAGCTCGGCGGCGGGGTGCAGCCTCCCCGCGCACCTCGTCGCCGACCACACCTGGACACCCGCTGCGGGGCGGAGAGTCCAGGCCGCCGCGTGTGGGCGCGCTCGTCGGGAGCGGCGCCCGCGGCGCTGTGTCGGCGGGACCCCCAGTGACTTTCGGGTTGGTCACGACCGGTCCCGCCGACACGCTAGGATAGGGGAGTTGCCTTGCTTGGTGCTCTCACGCCTGGGCGGGGCAGCAACGGGCTGTGGCGCAGTTTGGTAGCGCACTTGACTGGGGGTCAAGGGGTCGCAGGTTCAAATCCTGTCAGCCCGACGTTCTGTCAACAGATAAGGCCGGTCACGCTCGCTCAGCGAGCATGACCGGCCTTATCTGTTGACAGAACTCGCTGCTGTCTATCGGGGTCCCCGCCGCGAGGGGCCCCGGGCGCCGCCCCGAGCGCAGCGAAGGGCCGGCGTCTGGGGGAGCGGTGGGGCGCAGCCTGGTGACGGGCGTGGAGAAGCGTCCACGGCGAGCTGCCTCCCTGCATGGAATCGTCGTTGGTTGCTGTCTCTGACCGACTTGGCATCAAAGGCGCAACCATGAGCGACGAGAACCCGCCTCCGCCCCCGGCGCGACCGGACGTCGAGAAGGTGTTCAAGCGCTTGACCGGGAACGGCTCCGACGTGGCTACGAACGCCTCGCTGAGGCGGCGCCAACGATGAGGACGGGGTACGAGGAGAGGACTACGATCATGCGGACGATGCAGTCCATGACGTGCGATGAGGTAGTCTGGGCCCCACTTCTTCGCCACCGCATGGCTGATCGCGTCTCCCGTCGTTCTCGCGATCTGGCTGGCCATGCCTCAGGTTGTTCAGGACTTCAGCCTTACTGACGCAGGTCACGAGAACTCGCGATTCTCAGTCTCCTTCCGGAGCTTCGCTAGGAACCTGGGTGTCGAGATCCTCGCGTAGTCCGCGCTTCACGAGCTCGGGAGTGCGCGACCAGTCCAGGAGGCGTTGGGCGGCAGCGCGGTACCACTTGGATCCTCTGACCAGCGAACCCAGGTCTGCGAATCCCCGACTCGCGAAGGCCCACCTAGATGCCACGAAGATGAGCAAGGCGAGGAACGCGACGAACTCGACGAATCCAGCGCCGCCGGACAAACCGTTGCCTGCAGTTACCACCGCGACGCCCTCGACAATGATCGCGACGAGGGCGACCACGAGGACACCGAAACTGCGGAGGACGCTCAAGAGGAGTTCCTCTCTGCGGGTCTCCGGGGACAGAAACGGGTGCTTCATCTTGCGCACCCGCTCGAACAGGATCGCGATGAGAAGCGCGGGCACGGCGGCGGCGATGGCGGTACAGGTCTCGGGGCTCAAATCCACCGGATCGACGCTAACAGCCGCGGGGAGGGATTCGATATCCCACGTTTTGGGTATCTTTGGTGGACGGCGTTCGATCAGCCGGGTGGGCTCCGGCCGCGATTCTCGCGATGGATAACGCCCCGACGAGGCGGACAGTTGCGCCCGCGACGTCGATGCCTGCGGCCTCCGACCATGCGAGTGCGATCGGAGGCCGTAGGCGCGATGCCGCACCGGATGCCGCTGGGCTACTTCCGTCGGCTGAGATAGATGATCCCCCACACGGCTCCGGCGAGGATGATCCCGCCGACCGCGAGGACGGTCAGAACGATAACGAAGTGAATCATGGGTTCACGCTATGGGATTCACCAAGCCCCACCGCGGGTCTGTGAAACGCCGCCCGTCGATGAGACGTTGAAGCGCAACCAGGTGTTGGAGGTGAATACGCCGCCGGTCTGGGAATTCCACTGCAGTTGAATGGAGCTCGTGGTCCCACCAGGGGTGTGGACCCATGACTGCGAGGTGACGGAACCGCCGACGATGTTGATTGCGGGGGAATGCCAGTTCCACACGCTAGAACCACCGGACCAGCGGGAGTAACTCGAATAGAACGACGCGCCCATCGTCAGCGAGGAGCTGTAGATCCAGCAGTCTTGTCCGTAACTGACGCCGGCGCTGGTTCCGAGGACGCATCCGCTGACGCCTCGTGCGCTCACTCCTTCTGGCAGCTCGACGGGGATTTCCAGGTCGGTCCCGATGATCGAGCCATCCGCGAACGTCTCGACGGTGCGGTGGAAGCCGTCAACGTCTGCCGTCACCACTGACACGGGTGAGGCGCCAGTGGATGAATCCAACGGAATACCCGCCTCGACCTTGGTGAGCAGTGCTTCCTGGGTGGCGGCATCGACGCCGAATCGGTCGGCCGTTTCATGAAAATACGCCAAGTCCTCCTCGGAGAGAGTGACAGTCGCTGATGTGGCGACCGCGGCTGAAGCGCCTGCGAACGGAGCCAGCACTGCGAGGGCGGCGGCCAGCGCCGCAGCCGCGACCCGTCGACGTGAGTGGTTCATGATCAGCTCCTTAGTAGTTGGCGGAAGAAGAAGCGCCACTGGTCGTGACGCTCAAACGGACATAACGGGACGCCTGGTACCAGCCGTCGATCACGGTGGTCCAGTTGAACTGCGTCCACCGGGACGTTCCGGGCGCTGTGGAGGACGAGAATCCGCCAGCGGTGGCCACACCGATATCGGTGTTGACGGTGCCGTTGCCGACGTTGTAGATGCTGGTTCCGCTCGACCACAGGGAGTAGCTCGCCTTGAATTGACCGGACGTGGCACCGTTGGTGACGATGATGGTGCAATTGGTTCGGTAGGACACTCCAGCGCTCGTCCCGGATGAGGAGCAATTCTGGATGGCGCGGGCCTTGGGATCGGCTGGCGCGGGTTGTTCGATGCCGGCCGCAATGAACGACCCGTCCTCAAATCGACTGATGGTGTAGCTGATCCCATCGATCGTTTCGATGTCGACGGAGGCAGGGGCGGCATCGGTCATGTTGTCCCAACCGCCACCTTCGGTCAACTTGTCCAGAAGCTCATCCCGTGTCGCGGGCGCGACCCCGAACTTGTCAAGTTCGGCGGTGATGCTGGCCTCTTGCTGTTCGGTGAGCGTGATGGGGGGCAATGGTTGAGAGGGCTGGTCGCCCGCCACGCCGGCTGTTGCGGCCCCGCTGGGCGCAACCCCAATCCCAAGCAATCCGATGACCGCGATCACGAGCACCCCCGCTCGGATCTTCAGTGATTTCATACCTGTAATCCCTCCCACTACGCAACGAATAGAGACCTCCAGGAGGAGGTCTCTACAAGGGATGTCCGGCAAGCCCTCTCCGGTTCCCACGTCCTCGGAGCCGCGGGTGCGAGACGTCTCGCGACCGTCGCGGCCTTCTCGAGTCCCCACGCGCCAGCCGCCGCCACGAAGGGATCGCTCCCGTGCTCAGGTGGCGGCAATGGATGGCCGTGTGGTCACGCCCGTCGTTCTACGGCATCCTCGCGGGCACCGCCCCCGCCCGGAAGCCCTTCACCAGCAGCCATACCCCGAGCGACGCCTCCCACACGATCTCCGGCAGCGTGAGCACGGCCGAGACGGGGGAGGCCTGGCCGTAGGCGCCGAACAGCACCGCGATTCCCGAGAGGGAGACCAGCGGGCCGCCGATCACTCCGCACAGCGCCATCCAGCGCGGGACGAGGCGGGAGCGGAACATCATCCAGCCGAGCAGGAGGCCGTTGCCGAGGCCGACCACGAAGCCGGGGCCGAGCAGGAACGTCCAGTCGTGCAGGGCAACGAACGCCCCCGCCGTGACCGCGACCGACGAGTCGTCCGTGCCGGAGCGCTGCAGCGACACCACCGTCAGGACGCTGAGGATGCCGACCGCGATGAAACCGCACTCCACCAGGCGCGCCGCGACGTAGCCCAGCGAGAGGGCCGGGAAGCGCCGGCGCAGCACCGGGTACAGCGCCAGGGCCGTGCCGATGTTCGCGGCGATCAGGATCAGCTCGCACAGCGCGCCGAGCAGCGGCCCGGTGTCCGAGGCGCCCCCGAGGACAAAGCGCGGGTCCGTCAGCGCCACGCCGTAGAGCTGCGCTCCGGCGATCGCGGAGACGAACGTGACGAGGAACAGCGCGCCGGCGATGCGGGCGAGCCGGCGCTCGCGCGGGTGCGCCGTGGCGGCGGCGGGGGAGAGGAGGGCGGTGTCCATGACGGGTCCTTCGAGTCGGAAGGTGTACGACGTACACCTTTGGCCTGAGCATAGGTGTACGGCATACACTCGGTCAAGAGCCGACGACCGATTCCGCGAGCGAGGGAGGCGCATGTCCACATCGAAGCCCGACCGGCAGCGGCTCTCGCGCGACCTGGTGCTGCGCTCCGCGCTGACCATCGCCGACCGCGAGGGCAGCGCCGGCCTCACCATGCGGCTCCTCTCGACCGAGCTCGGCGTCGTCCCGATGGCCCTCTACAAGCACGTCGCCAACAAGGATGAGCTGATCGACGGGATCGTCGACCTCGTCTGGGCCGAGGTCGAGCCGCCCGACGCCTCCGGCGATCCCGCGCAGTGGCGCCCCGCGATGCGCGCGCGGGCCGTCTCCCTGCGCGAGACCCTGCGCCGCCATCCCTGGGCCGTCGGCCTGATGGAGACCAGGATGCGGCCGGGCCCCGCCAACCTCGCGCAGCACAACGCGATGATGGGGTGCCTGCGCCGGGCCGGTTTCTCCTTCCGGAACACCGTCCACGTGACGTCGGTGCTGGACGCCTACGTCTACGGCTTCGCGCTGCAGCAGCAGACCCTCCCGTTCGACACCGCGGAGGAGTCGGGGGAGGTCGCCCAGCAGAAGCTCGAGCAGCAGCCCGCCGAGCTCGCCGAGCTCGCCGCACGGTTCCCGTACCTGATCGAGGTGGTCGCCGAGCTCGCGACCGCCGGGTACGACTACGACGCCGAGTTCGAGACCGGTCTCGACCTCATCCTGGACGGCGTCCAGCGGCTGCGACCGGAGTGGGTCGGCGGCTCGGGCGCGTAACGCGGGCCGTCACGCGTGACCGTCGCGGAACGTGAGTGGTGTGACCCGCGCGTATTGCCGCGAAGCGTGCGGTCTGCGACACTGCGGGCGTGCGCGCACGCGTACGCGTTTCGGGGTGGAGAGAGGGGACCATCATGTCGAATCCTGGGCAGCCGACCGTCCAGCAGGGCGACCACGGAGACGTCGTCAAGCGGGTGCAGCGGGCGCTGCGGCGCACGCCCGACCCGGACATCGTCGTCGACGGGATCTTCGGGCCACGGACGCGCGCGGCCGTCGTCGCGTTCCAGCAGGGTGCCGGCCTGACGCCGGACGGGATCGTCGGGCCGCACACCTGGGCCGCTCTGCCCGACGGTGGGCCGATGCCCGTGCTGAGCGAAGGGTCGCGCGGACCGGTCGTGTCGAGCCTCCAGACCGTCCTCACCAACGGCGCCGACCAGTGGGGCGGCGTCACGCCGCAGGGAGTGGACGGCATCTTCGGGCCGCACACCCGTGCGGCCGTCGAGGCGTTCCAGCGCTGGGCGCACGTGGCGGTGGACGGTGTGGTCGGCGACCAGACCTGGGGTGTCCCGCTGCACGCCGCCGGCGCGACGCTGGAGAGTGCCGTCGGGCTGCAGTACGTCGTCTCGTGACGCACTGGGCCGCTCAGCCGCCGGGATGCGGGTTCGGCGGGCCGTCCCAGTAGCCGCGCACCGCGTTGTTGTCCCACAGCACGAGCTCGTCTGCGCGCTCCAGGGACTCGCAGACCGACATCAGCCGGCGCTGGCCGGGGTCGAGGTCCCAGCGGATCACGAGGTACTGGTCGCGCCCGCGTTTGTCGGTGTAGCGGCGGATGACCGCCTTCGGGAGGACGGCGTCGTCGCGCATCACCAGCCAGGTGTCCCTGTCGTAGCGGATGGGCTTGGGGCGCGTCACACTTTCATTAGAACATATGTTCGAATCGACGGCGCTCCCGGATCTGGCGGTCGCTACCGGTCAGAGTGTCAGGTCGAGGGCGTCCACGACGGTGGTGATGGCCGGACTCGCCGCCTCCAGGAGCAGCGCGCCGCAGGCGAGGAACAGCACCGCAAGGCCGGTGCCCGAGGCGAGGAGCGCTGCACCGAGGCGCAGCATCGGCAGGTGCGGGCGGAGCCGGTCGGCGATGCCGGCGCGTGCGGGGGTGCTGAGGGAGGGGCGAAGGCTGAAGCTTGTCATCTCGGTGGGGTCAGGGGTCGATCGGAGGAGGAACGTGCGGCGGCCGCCGCCGGGCCCTGGCGGCGGCCGCGATCGGCTCGTCGGCAGTGCTGCCGCCCGCATCATGCGGTCCGGCCTGCCACGGGAGCCGTGGTGGGTGCGTCGGTCAGGCGGTGACGGACTTCTGCGACGAGTCCGGCGCGGAGCCGACGCGGTGCGACGCGTCGACCCGGTGCGACGCGTCGGCCGCCGAGCCGACCGCGATCTTGCGCGGCTTGGCCCGCTCGGCGATCGGGATGACCACACTCAGCACGCCGCCGTCGTAGGTCGCGTCGATGCCGTCCGCGTCGACATCGTTGCCGATCGTGAACTGCCGGAGGTAGCTGCCGTGCGGGCGTTCCTGCACGAGCCAGCGCCGCTCATCCCGCTCGCCCGCGGAACGGTGCGCGCGGATGGTCAGCAGGTGGCCGTCCACGTCGACGTCGATCGATCCCGGGTCGACGCCCGGGAGGTCGGCGTTCAGGATGTAGCGGTCGCCATCCCGGATCAGGTCGATCGGCATGGTGCGCGGCTGGTTGCTGGTGTCGAAGATGCTCTGTGCGATGCGATCCAGCTGGCTGAAAGGATCGAACGACATGGCCATATCTGAACTTCCTTCCTGTCGAATGATGGATGCGTCTGCAGATAATCTGCATCGCGTACTACAGATTATGTACACCCAACGTTGACAGGATGCAAGTCGGTCCCGCACACTTTTCAGCATGGATCGACGCTCCGGAGCCACCCCCGTCTACAGCATCGCCGTCGCCGCGGAGCTGGCGGGGCTCGCCCCGGCGACGCTGCGGCTGTACGAGGAGAAGGGTCTGGTGACCCCGTCGCGCACGGACGGCGGCACGCGCAGGTACTCCGACGACGACATCGCGACGATCCAGGAGGTCGCCCGCCTGCAGGAGGACGGCGTCAACCTCGCCGGCGTCGGCCACGTGCTGCGCCTGCAGCACGAGAACGACGCGCTGCGTCGCCGGATCGACGAGACGGAATAGCCCGGGTCTCGGGCGTAGCGCGAACGGGGGCGGCGCGCGCGATTGCGTTCCGATCGCGTTCGCGCTTAGTATCTGCTTTAACGATGAAGCATCGCATCCGAACATCGTCTGTCATCGCTCAAGGGAGAGTCCCCATGCATTTCAAGAAACAGCTCGCCGCCGTCGCCGTCGTGGCTGCGGTCGGCCTCGTCGCCACCGGTTGCTCGGGTGGAGGCACATCGTCGAGCGGCCCGGTCGAACTGACCGTCTGGACCGGCTTCACCGGCGGCGACGCCCCCGGCTACGAGCAGATCGTCAAGGACTTCAACGCCTCGCAGAAGCACATCACGGTGACCATGTCGGCCGAGCCGTGGGACACCATCCAGCAGAAGCTGCCCTCCGCGTGGATGACCGGGCAGGGGCCGGACATCGCGGCCCCGTCGTCCGATCCGAACGTGATCGCGCAGTACGTCAAGACGAAGTCGGTGCTGCCGATCACCCTCACCGGCGACGGGGACGCGAAGATCAACAGCAGCGAGTTCGCTCCGGCCCTCGTCGACGAGTTCACCTACGACAAGAAGCTCTACGCGGTGCCCGCGAACTTCGCGACGCTCAGCCTCTACTACAACAAGAAGCTGTTCACCGCGGCCGGGGTGACACCGCCGAAGACCGTCGCCGAGCTGCAGGACGCGGCGAAGAAGCTGACCAAGAACGGCACCTACGGTCTGGTCCTCGCCGACAACAACACCATCCAGATGTGGCCGGTGCTGCAGTGGCTCTCCGGCGGCGACATCGTGGACCAGAAGAACTGCAGCGTCCTCTCCACCAGCGCCGGCCGGGACAGCCTCCAGCCGTGGGTGGACCTGGTCAGCAAGGACAAGATCTCGCCCGTCGGTCTCACCGGCGCCGAGGCCGACGCCCTGTTCTCCGCGGGCAAGGCCGCGATGGAGATCAACGGCCCGTGGGCCGCGCCCGGCTACAAGAAGGCGGGCATCGATCTCGGCATCGTGACCGTGCCGGTGGACGTCGACGGCAAGCCCGTCACCCTCGGCTCGACCGCGCCGCTGGCCATCTCGGCCAAGACGAAGCACCCGCAGGAGGCGCAGCAGTTCCTCGCCTACTGGACAGGGAAGACCGCGCAGAAGAAGTTCTCGCTCTCCACCGGCTTCCCGTCCCTGCGGACCGATCTGACGGACGACCCCGAGCTGAAGGCCGACCCGGTGGTCTCGGTGTTCTCGTCGCAGGCGCCGACCTCCCGGCTCTACCTGCCCCAGGTGCCCAACGCCACGCAGGTCGACTCGGACGCCTACGTCCCCATGATCGGCAGCCTCACCCGCGGCACCTCGCTGAACGACGGCGCCGACACGGCGACGAAGAAGATCGACGAGCTCACGGGCTGCTCCGCCAAATGACCGTACTGACGAAGGTCCGGGAGCCGCACGGCGGCTCCCGGACCGGGGTCCAGCGCCAGGAGCGCGGCCGCCGCCGTCGCTTCCGGCTCACCCCTGCACTCCTGTTCCTCGCCCCCAGCTTCCTCATCCTCGGGGTGTTCGTCCTCTGGCCGATCCTCGTCTCGTTCTGGTACAGCCTCCACGACTGGACGATCGGCGCCGACGTGCAGCCGTTCGTCGGCCTCGGCAACTACATCGCGCTCGCGCAGAACCCGCAGTTCTGGGGCGCGCTGCTGCACACGGTGCTGATCACCGTGGTCTCGGTCGCCGGCATCGTCGTGCTCGGCCTGGCGCTCGCCCTCGCGCTCGCCAAGGACGGCCTCGGCACCCGGATGATCCGGTCCGCCTTCTTCTTCCCGACGGTGGTGTCGCTGACCTCCATCGGCCTGGTCTGGCGGTTCCTGCTCGACCCCGAGCTCGGTGTCGTCGGCGCGATCACCTCGGCGCTCGGCCTCGGCAACGTCGGGTTCCTGCAGTCGCCGCAGCTGGCGCTGCCGACGATCATCTTCGTGAACATCTGGAAGAACGCCGGCTTCGTCATGATCATCCTCATCGCGGGGCTCAAGGGCATCCCCGGCGAGCGCTACGAGGCCGCGCGTCTCGACGGAGCCGGATCGTGGGCGCTGCTGCGCTACGTCACGCTGCCGGCGCTGCGGCCGACGCTGCTGTTCGGCACGCTCATCATGACCATCCAGTCGTTCCAGCTCTTCGACCTGGTCTACGTGATGACCGGGGGAGGACCGCTGTTCTCCACCGACACCCTGGTCACGCTGCTGTTCCGCGAAGGATTCGTGAACTTCCACACCGGATACGCGGCGGCCATCTCCTGGGTGCTGTTCCTGGTGATCGTCGTGATCTCCGCCCTCCAACTCAGAATCTTCAGGTACAACGATGTCGACTGACGCACTCCGCCGGCCAACGCGCCGGGCCGCCGCCCGACGGGAGGGCGCGTCCACCGCCACGACGGTCTCCAAATGGGTCTTCGTCGGCGTCGGGCTCGTCTTCGCCCTCGTGCCGTTCATCTGGATGCTGTCGACGTCGTTCCGCACGGAGCGCGATCTGTTCGGCAACCCCGCGAGCCTCCTCCCGACCGAGTGGACGCTGCACGGCTATCAGGGGATCTGGGAGCAGCTGCCGTTCCTTCTGCTGGTGTTCAACACGATCGTGTTCGCCGGCATCACGACGGTGCTCACGCTGCTGTTCGACTCGATGTGCGCGTACGCGCTCGCCCGGATCGACTTCCGCGGCAGAACGCTCGCGTTCTGGCTCGTGCTGGTCACGCTGATGGTGCCGTTCCAGGTGACCCTCATCCCGGTCTTCGTCGAGCTGTTCCACCTGCAGTGGCTGAACACCTACCAGGGCCTGATCATCCCGCGGGCGACCAGCGCGTTCGGAATCTTCCTCTTCCGGCAGTTCTTCGTCTCGATCCCACGGGAGCTGGACGAGGCGGCCCGCATCGACGGCGCCGGGCACTTCCGCATCTACTGGAAGATCATCCTGCCGCTGGCCAAACCGGCGATCGCGACGGTGGCCGTCCTCAACTTCACCGCTCTCTGGAACGACCTGCTCTGGCCGCTCGTGGTCACGAGCACCCCGGAGATGCGGACGCTTCCCGCGGGGCTCGCCTTGTTCGGCGGCCAGCACGTGACCGACCATGCGGTGCTGATGGCCGGAGCGGTGATCTCGCTCCTGCCCATCGCGATCGCGTTCTTCCTCGCCCAGCGATACTTCGTCGCGGGCGTCGCAACGACAGGACTCAAGTGACCAGACACATCGACGGATTCCCCCACGACCGCCTGCGCTGGCTGATCGGCATCGAGGACACCTGCGTCTACCCGGCGCCGGGCTCGACCATGGGACCGCTGAACGAGTTCGAGCTCACCGCGCACGACGCGCACTGGCGCGAGGACATCCAGACGGCGGCCGCGCTGGGCGCGACCGGCCTGCGCTACGGCGTCAGCTGGCCGCTCGTGCACGTGGCGCCCGGCCGCTTCGACTGGAGCAGGCTCGACGAGCGCATCGGATACGCCGTGCAGGAGCTGGGCCTCACCGTGATCGCCGATCTCGTGCACTACGGAACGCCGACCTGGCTGCCCGGCTCCTTCGTCGACCCGGGTTTCCCGCAGGCTCTGGAGGAGTTCACCGCCGCCTTCGCCGAACGCTATCGCGGACTGGTCGACCACATCACCCCGCTCAACGAACCGCTGACGACGGCCTCCTTCTGCGGCCTGCGCGGCGTCTGGCCGCCGGCGCTCACCGGGTGGACGGGCTGGACGGCGGTGGTGCTCGGCATCGCCGACGGCGTCCAGCGCTCGATCGCCGCCGCGCGCAGAGCGAACCCGGACGCGGTGATCGTGCACGTGGAGGCGTCGACGATCTACGAGACGACCGACGACGCGCTCGCCGCGGAGGTCGAGCTGCTGCGCTCGCTCGCGACGCTGCCCACCGACCTCGTGCTCGGGCGCGTGGACGAACGGCATCCGCAGCACGGCTGGCTGCTCGAGCACGGGGCGCCCGCCGAGCAGCTCGCGGGGCTGACCGCCGGCGCCGCCGAGGTGGACCTGATGGGGGTCAACTACTACCCGGATCTCACCCCGCGCATCCTGGAGCGTGCCGGCGGCACCGTGCGGCAGGTGACGGCGAACCGCTGGGCGGAGGGCCTCGACGCCGTGCTCCGCGCCTGGGGGGAGCGCTACGGGATGCCGATGCTGGTCACCGAGACGAGCATCGAAGGTCCGGAGCAGGTCCGCCGGGACTGGGTGGATGCCGCCACCGCGACGGTCCGCCGGCTGCACGCCGACGGGATGGACGTGCGCGGCCTCACCTGGTGGCCGCTGCTCGACTTCGTGGACTGGTCGTTCGCGTCGGGCGGCAGGAACGTGGAGGAGTTCGTGCTCGATCCGGAGACATCCAGCGACGCGACGGCGGAGACGTTCGCCGACACCGGGCGCGGCCTGACCCCCTTCTTCCGAAGAATGGGACTGATCGAGCTGACCGAGGAGCCGGACGGATCCCTCAGCCGCACCGCGACCGCGGCTGCGGGAGCCTTCCCGCGCGACGCGAGCACGGTTCCGACCCCGACGACGGGGGAGGTCTAGATGAGCGAGCGCACCCTGCCACGGGCGAGCGGTCTCGACGTCGCGCGGCCCCGGCCGCAGCTGCTGCGCATCCACTGGGCGGAGCTCGACGGGACGTGGGGCTTCGCGCACGACGACCTGGAGGTCGGTGAGCGCGAGGGCTGGTACCGGCCGGAGCACCGGCTGCCCGGCGCCATCACGGTGCCGTTCCCTCCGGAGAGCGCGGCGTCCGGCGTCGCCGACGACCGTTTCCACGACGTGGTCTGGTATCAGCGCGAGATCCCCTGGGAGACCGTGCGGGAGGCCGGGCTGTCCGAGGAGCGCCCGCGGCTGCACCTGCGCTTCGGCGCCGTCGACTACCGCGCGCGGGTCTGGGTCGGCGGCCGGCTCGTCGGCGAGCACGAGGGCGGCCACGTGCCGTTCGGCTTCGACATCACGGACGCGGTCGTCCCCGGAGAGCCCGTGCATGTCGCCGTCCGCGCGGAGGACCGTGCGGCGGACGTCGAGCAGCCGCGCGGAAAACAGGACTGGCAGGAGGACGCGCACGTCATCTGGTATCGCCGGACGACTGGGATCTGGCAGCCGGTCTGGCTGGAGGCAACGCCGGAGCAGCACGTCGAAGGCGTGCACTTCACGGCCGAGATCGAGCGCGGGGCGGTCTCGTACGAGATCTCCCTGAGCAGGCCGCCGGCGTCGGGAACGCGCTGCCGCATCCGCCTGCTCCTCGGCGAGGAGACGATCGGCGAGGCCTCGGCGGTCGTGACCACCCAGCGCCACGCCGGGAGCGTCGTGGTGCCCCGGCTGCTGAACGGGCAGGACCGGGAGAGGCTGCTCTGGTCGCCGGAGTCGCCGCAGCTCGTCGACGCCATCGTCACGGTGGAACACGAGGGCGCGCCGGCCGACAGCGTCGCGAGCTATCTCGGCCTCCGTACGACGGGGGTGCGCGACGGCGCCTTCGTGCTCAACGGGTTCCCACGCGTGCTGCGCTCCGTGCTCAGCCAGGGGTACTGGCCGCAGTCGCATCTCGCCGCACCGAGTGAGGCCGCGCTGCGGGAGGAGGTGGAGCTGATCCTGGCGCTCGGCTTCGACTCCGCGCGGGTGCACCAGAAGATCGAGGACCCCCGCTTCCTGTACTGGGCCGATCGGCTCGGTCTGATGCTCTGGGGCGAGGCGCCGGCGACCTACCGGTTCTCGGCCACGGCGGTGGAGCGGCTCAGCCGGGAGTGGCTCGCGGCACTGGAACGCGACCGGTCGCATCCCTGCATCGTCACCTGGGTCCCGATGAACGAGAGCTGGGGCATCCAGGATGTCGCCGTTGCGCCCGCGCAGCAGGCGTTCGCCCGTTCCCTCGTGGAGCTGACCAGGGCGGTCGACCCGACCAGGCCGGTCATCTCCAACGACGGCTGGGAGCATCTCGAGTCCGACATCCTGTCGGTGCACGACTACGATCACGACGCGGAGGCCGTCCGCGCGCGCTACCGCGACCGGGCTGCGGCCGACGCGCTGCGCGCGGGCACCGGTCCCGCCGGGCGCCGGATGGTGCTCACGGACACGCTGCGCTCCGACGCCCCGCTGATGCTCACCGAGTTCGGCGGCATCGAGTTCCACGCCGGCCGGTCCGAGGCGCCGGCGGACAGCTGGGGCTACTCGACGGCGAGCACGGCTGCGCAGTTCGAGGAGCGCCTCGGCGCCCTCTACGACGCCCTGCGCGGCAGCGCGGTGCTCGCCGGCACGTGCTACACGCAGCTCACCGACACGATGCAGGAGACGAACGGGCTGCTCACCGAGGAGAGGAGGCCGAAGCTGCCCGTGCCGGTGATCCGCGCGATCGTGCGTGGGCCGCAGGGCGCGGACCGCGACTGAGGGGATGAGCTACGGTAAGGATCACCCGGGATCGCCCGGGCGGAAGGGGAGTCGGCGCATGTCAGATCGGGGACGGGTGCGGCGCGTCACCCTCCGCGACATCGCCGACAAGGTCGGGGTGACCCCCTCCGCCGTCTCGATGGCCCTCGCCGGCAACCACCGCATCGGCGTCGAGACGCGCAAGGCCGTCCAGGCCGCAGCCGCGGAGCTCGGCTACGTCCCCAGCTCCGCCGCGCGGGCCCTGCGCAACCAGCACGCCGGCACGATCGCCCTGATCGTGCCGACGACGGCGACGCACGTGTTCGGGCACAGCTACTTCATGCACGTCCTCGAGGGGACGTCCTCGGTCGCGAACGAGCACGACGTGCAGCTGCTGGTGTCCACCAACCCGGACAACGAGCACGGGCTCGCCGCCTACGAGCGCGTGATGCGCTCCCACAGCGCCGACGGCGCGATCCTCACCAGCGCCGCGATCGACGACCCCACCGTCGAGCGGCTCATCGACAGCGGGCTGCCCGTGGTGATGATCGGCAGCTTCCCCTACCTCCCGTCGGCGGTCGCGGTCGGGGTCGACGACCGGTCGGCGTCCCGGACGATCACCGAGCACCTCATCACGGAGCACGGCCGAACGCGGCTGCTGCACATCTCCGGAACGCTCGACCACCAGACCGGCGTCGATCGCAGGGACGGTTTTCTCGACGCGGTGCGCGCGCACGGGATCGAGGCGGACGCGGTGATCGTGGAGGGCGACCTCAGCGAGGAGTCCGGCTCGGCCGCGATCGCGGCGCTCGGCGCCAGGATCGACGGCATCGACGGGCTGGTCGCGGCCAATGACGACATGGCCTTCGGCGCGCTGACGACACTGCGGGCGGCCTCGGTCTCGGTGCCGGGCGACATCGCGATCGCCGGGTTCGACGACTTCGGGCTCGCCAGGGTGACCACCCCGAGCCTGACCACCATCCGTGTCCCGGCGGAGCAGATGGCAAGGCTTGCCACGGCGCGGCTGTTCCAGCTGATGGAGGGCGAGGACGGCGGCTGGCAGCGGCATGTCGTCGACGTGCAGCTCGTGCTCCGCCAGTCCTGCGGGTGCCTCCCGCTGGACTCGACCGCCTCGGAGGCCGGCGTCCTGCCCGTCTGAGGGGAATGCGCGGCGGCCCTTCCCTTGGAGCCCTTCCGTCCTCTATGGTCTGTGCTGACGGGGATGCTCAATCGATAAAGCACGGAGAGAACACTCGCAACTTCTGGCATGCTGTAACGATTGAGCACCCGTCCCGATGCAATGACGCTCGAACGGAAGGACACCACGTGCACATCCAATCCCCACCGCTGCATCGCCGCGGCCTCGCGGCCGTCGTCGGCCTCATCGCCCTCGTGCTCGCACTCATCGTCGCGCCGCTGGCGGGACCGGCTCCCGCGGAGGCGGCGACCGACGGTCCCTGTGACATCTACGCGTCCGCGGGCACCCCGTGCGTCGCCGCCTATAGCCCGGCGCGAGCCCTCTACGCCTCCTACAACGGCCCGCTCTATCAGGTGAAGCGCGCCTCGGACGGGGCCACGAGGAACATCGGAGTGCTCGGCGCAGGCGGCTACGCCGATGCGGCGGCGCAGGACGCGTTCTGCGCTGGGACGAGCTGCGTCATCCCCGTCCTGTACGACCAGTCGGCGAACCACAACGACCTGACGCCCGCTCCCGCAGGCGAACAGGGCGCGGCCAATGCGCCCGCCGACGCCGCCGCCCTTCCGATCACCGTCGGCGGCGCGAAGGCATACGGCCTCTACCTGCCGCCGGGCGTCGCTTACCGCCGCTCCAGCAAGGTGACCGTCGGCACCGCACGCGGGGCCAGCCCGGAATCGATGTACGAGGTGGCGAGCGGCACGAACGTGAACAGCGCGTGCTGCTCCGACTTCGGCAATGTGGAGACCGACACGGTCGACACCGGTGCCGGTCACATGGACACTCTCAACCTGTCGACGCTCGGCGCTGTGGGCGCGACCGGACACGGCCCCTGGGTGCAGGCGGACCTCGAGGAGGGGGTCTTCCAGGGCAAGACGTTCGTCTGGACGCCGAATCAGGGCAACGCCTCCAAGTTCGTCACCGCGGTGCTGAAGAACAACGGCGTCGACACCTTCGCGCTGAAGGGCGGGAACTCCCAGTCCGGAGGGCTCTCCACCTGGTACAACGGGGCGCTTCCTGACGGCACCGACCGGTTCGGCAGCACCTGGAAGCCGATGAAGCTGGAGGGTTCGATCGGCCTCGGTGCCGGTGGAGACAACTCCAACCGCGGAACGCAGTCGTTCTTCGAGGGCGTGATGACCAGCGGCTACGCCACCGACGCGGCGGAGAACGCGGTCCAGGCGAACATCGTGGCGCAGCACTACGACGGCGTCAGCACCGGCGGCGGCCCCGGTAGGCAGATCGTCGGGCCGGGCGGCAAGTGCGTCGACGTCTCCGGCGACGACACCGGCGGCAACCTCGCCGTCGTCCAGCTCTGGGACTGCAAGACGCTCGCGGCGGACCAGCGCTGGACGGGCAGCGGGTTCGGCGACGGCACCCTCAACACGCTGGGCCGATGCCTCGACGTCGACGGCAACGTGACGACCCTCGGAACGGGCGTCGAACTCTACGACTGCAACGGCGTGCCCGGCCAGCAGTGGATCCCACAAGCGGACGGCTCCATCAAGAACCCCGCCTCGGGCCTCTGCCTCGACGCCCCGAACGGCAACACGGCAAACGGGACGCCGCTGCGGATCTGGACCTGCAACGGAGCGCCGGCGCAGAAGTTCCAGGTGACCACGCCGATCCTGCACCCCGTCGCCGGCGCGGCAGCGAAGTGCGTCGATGTGGCGGGCAACGACCTGAACGTCAACAACCAGCGTGTGCAGCTCTGGTCGTGCCAGAACGTGGTCACGGGCGCGCCCGGCGGGAACGCCGAGGCTCGCGATCAGCAGTGGACGTACGTACCCGGCGACCAGAGCGTGCGGACGATCGGACGCTGCCTCGACGTGATCGACAACGTCACGACCATGGGCGCGGGGGTGCAGCTGCACGACTGCAACGGCGTCGGCGGCCAGCATTGGGTGCCGCAGGCGAACGGCGCGATCCTGAACCCCGCATCCGGCTATTGCCTGGACGCCCCCAACGGGGCGACGGCCGATGGCACGGCTCTGCGGATCTGGGACTGCAACGGCGCGCCGGCGCAGACGTTCACCCTGAACTGAGCGGCAGCGGGCCCGGAGGACGACCTCCGGGCCCGCTGCGCTCAGTGCAGACGCTCCGGGCTCACTGCCCGTCGTCGTCGTGGTCGGTCGAGCCCGCCGGGATGCCGGGGACGTCGTCCGGGCCGTAGATCTTCGCGTCGCCCGGGTACGGCTTCGTCCAGTGCTGCGTCTGGTACCAGGTCCAGCGGTTCATCAGCTCCGGGTTGTCGTAGTCCGGGATGGCGGGGTGGCCGGCGGTGCCGGTGAAGTGCTGCTTGCCCGCCCACTTCTGCCACTCGGCCGCGACGGGCTTCTCCGCCGCGGGAACGGCCGCGGCGGCCGCCGCCTGGTCGTTCACCTTCTTCGCCGCATCACCGGTGAGCCCCAGCGTGTCGTAACCGCAGGACGGCTCCGTCACGACGCCCTCCGTGAGCGGCACCTGGTTGCGCACCGCGGTGTAGGGGGCGAGGTTCGGCGTGTTCGTGAACGCGTCCACCATCGGCGTCGCGGCGGCGACCTTCTGGTTCAGCGGCTGCGCGCCGAGGATCTGCTCGATCGTGCGCACCAGGCTGATCTGCGAGTAGTACGTGCTCACGGTCGTGCCGTGGACCGCGTACGGGCTGATCACCTGGATGGGCGAGCGGTGGCCGTCGACGTGGTCGGCGCCGTCCTGGGTGTCGTCCTCCGCGACGAAGATCGCCGAGTCCTTCCAGTAGCGCGAGTGCGAGATCTCGTCCACGATCTTCCCGACGGCGAGGTCGTTGTCGGCGACCTGCGCCTCCGGGTCGGCGGTGCCGCCGGTGTGGTCGCTCGAGAGCCACACCATGTTGAAGTTGGCGGGGCCGTTCTTCTCGAAATCCTGCTTCCAGGTCGAGTACCGGTAGATGTCCGGCACCGCGAGGTCGAACGGGGCGGCGTTCGGATCGGTGATCGCGTTCAGCGACGGGATGGCCGAGCTCGCGTGCAGCTGCAGCGACGGGGTGAACAACTGCGCCGGGTCGCCGCCCGCCATCGTGCCCTGCGCCGCGCAGTAGTACTGCTGCCAGGTCGCGCCGGCCGGCTTGCCCTCTCCGTACTCGAACTCGCCGAAGTTCTTGGCGGTCTTGCCCGCGGACTGGATGGACGTCCACAGGAAGCCGGAGCGCTGGTGGCCCAGCACGTCCTCCTCGGTGTCGTACGAGCGCGTGTACTCGCCGGCGCTGGTCTCGGTGTACGCGGGGTTGTCGCCCTGCATGAGCCAGTTGTGGCCCTCCGCCGAGTTGGTGCCGATGTCGTACGTGTTGTCGTAGAGGCCGAACTGGGTCGCGAGCGCGTGCTGGTTCGGCGTGATCTTCTGGCCGAACTGGGCGAGCGACGCGTCGCCGTTGCCCTGCTTCATGTCCCCGTACAGCTGGTCGTAGCTGCGGTTCTCCTTCACGAGCAGGAACACGTGCTTGATCGCCGATGGCTCGCCGATCCGGTTCGGGATGGCGACGAGATGCCCGTTCTCGCCCTGATCGCCCTGCGCCGGCTTGACCGAGTCGGCGGTCCAGCCGTTCTGCGCGAACACGGTCGCGGTGTCCTTCTGGATCTGCTTGTCGCTCGGCAGCGTGAAGCGGGTCAGCGACGCGGTCGTGGAGTGCGTGCCATGGCCGGTCGCCGGCGTCGTGCCCTGGCCCTTGTTGAACGTCAGGGCGGGACCGCGCGCGTCGATGCCGCGCGTGTTGGTGACGACGATCGAGTCGCCGACCGTCGCGACGTTCTCCGGGTAGTAGTCGGTCGGCAGGAGGCCGATGAAGCTCGCCGGGTCGCGCGGGTCCTTTGCGTCGACGCGGTACACCGCGATCGCGTTCGCGCGGCCGAGCGAGACGAGCAGGTGGTCGCCCTGTTTCGCGATGGCGGTCGGCTGGTAGCCGGTCTTCGACGACGACCACGGCTGCGTGGCGATGGTCTGCACGACCGAGCCGCGCTTGGTGTCGATCACGGAGACCGTGTCGCTGTTCGTGTTGGCGACGTACAGCGTCGTGCCGTCGACGAACTCGGCGGTCGGGTGTAGCTGCACGGGGATGGACGAGACCGGCGCGGACGGCTTCGCCGGGTCGATGACGCTCACCGTGCCGGTGGTGGACGTTCCGAGGTAGGTGTCGGCCGGCACCTGCGTGCCGTACGAGCCCATCGTGGCGTCGCCCGCGGCGGCCTGACGACCGCCCTCGTTCGAGACGTACAGTCTGCCGCCGACGAACTTCAGCTGGCGCGGCGCGATGCCGACCGGGAAGGTGTGCGTGATCGTGCCGGACGCCGGGTCGATCGCCACGACGATGTTCTGCCCGTTGGCCGCCGCATAGAGCGTCGAGCCGTCGGGGGAGAAGGTCATCCCGGCGGTCAGCGCCTCGAGACCCGCGGCCGTGTTCGGGATGCCGATCGTCGTCCCGGCGCCGAGGGAGCCGTCGGTGTTGAAGGGGTAGCGGACGATACCGGTCGCGACCGGGGCGTAGAGGTACTTCCCGTCCGGTGAGAAGACGGGGCCCTCCTGGCCGACCGTGCCGTCCGCGATCTTCAGGTACGACATGTTCGCGAACCCGGCGTTCGCCGCGGCCGTCGCGAAGGCGGCGGGCGCGAGCGTGCCCGCCGCGGCGACCGGGCGGTAGGTGCTGAGGTCGAACACCTGCAGGTCGACCGAGCGGTCGGTGCTGGTCCCGACGACGAAACGGCCGTCCGGGCTGACGACGGAGGCCATCAGCTTGCCGAACGGCGTCATCAGGCGGTCGCCGATCGGCTTGATCATCTGGTCGGAGGAGATCTGCTCCCCGCCAGCGTACTGACTGCCCACCTGGTGGTCGTCGAACGCGAGGGTGGAGGCGGTGGCGATGCCGCCGCCGACCAGGGCGAGCGCGCACCCGGCGCCGATGGCGATGAGGCGCCGGCCGGGGGAGAAGGAGGAGAGGAAGCGCTTGCCCGATGGTGAGCGCCGGGGGGTCTTGCCGTGCATTTCACGTACCTTTCGAGGTCGGTGACTGCGGCCGGTCGGGGCCGCATTCCCGACCCTGGCGTGACCCCCGAGAGGGGGTCAACCAAATGGTTCATGAACGGGCGCTTACCTTGGGGATTTCTGGGCGTGTCCTCTGAGAACCGCTTCAGAAAGGTTGCGCGACGGGTTTCTGAAGGCCACCTTCCGACATCCTGTGGGCACTAGCCGAGGCACGCTCGGCGATATATCGTCGAGTATCGTCGAGAACTCCTAGGAGGACATCATGGCCAGCACATTCTCCGCCGGCGGCTTCGGGCCCGGCCCAGCACCCGAGAGCATCTGGCAGGCCTTCGACCAGCTGCGCTCCACCTTCGAGAAGCGCGTCGGGGGCCGGATGGGCCGCGGCGATGTGCGCGCCGCCGTGCTCGTGCTGCTCGCCGAGAAGCCCATGCACGGCTACCAGATCATCCGCGAGATCGAGGACCGCAGCGGCGGCAGCTGGAAGCCGAGCGCCGGCTCCGTCTATCCGACGCTGCAGCTGCTCGCCGACGAGGGCCTGATCACGGCCGAGGAGGCGAACGGGCGCAAGACCTATGCGTTGACCGAGGCGGGCCGCGCCGAGGCGGAGGAAGCCGGGCCCGCGCCGTGGGAGTCCACGGGCGGCGCGACGGACGGCAGCGGCTTCGGTCCGCTGCCGAAGGCCGGGATCGAGCTCGCGCAGGCGGTCGCGCAGGTGCGCCGCACCGGGACGCCGGAGCAGGTCACGCAGGCGACAGCGGTGCTCGAAGAGGCCAGGCGCCGGCTCTACTCGATCCTCGCGCAGGACTGAAGCGGGTGGCGTCGCCCGACGCGGCCGGCACCCGCGCGCGCTACCGACGCATCCTGCGCTTCGCGGGGTGGCAGCTGACCGTCGCATGGTGGTTCGAGCTGTTCCTGCCCCGAATCGGGCTCGCCCGGCTGGCCGCGCGCGGCCGGTCGGAGCGGATGCGGCGGTTCGCCCAGCGCTTCCACGCGCTCGCGGTCGAGCTCGGCGGCCTGATGATCAAGGTGGGGCAGTTCATGTCGTCGCGGCTGGACGTGCTGCCGCCGGAGATCACGGCGGAGCTCGAGGGGCTGCAGGACGAGGTGCCTCCGGTGCCGTTCGCCGCGATCCGGGCGCTGGCCGAGGCGGAGCTGGGCGTGCCTCTCGAGCGCGCCTTCGCGGCCGTGGACGAGACGCCGGTCGCCGCCGCCTCCCTCGGCCAGGCGCACCGCGCACGGCTCGCGCCGGCCGAGGCCGCCGAGACCGGGCTGGAGGCGGTGGTCGTCAAAGTGCAGCGGCCTGGCATCGACGCGATCGTGGATGTCGACCTCGCCGCGCTCCGCAAGGTGGGCGGCTGGCTCAGCCGGGTCCGCCTGGTCGCCGACCGCGTGGACATGCCCGCGCTGGTGGAGGAGTTCGCGCAGACGAGCCTGCAGGAGATCGACTACCTGCACGAGGGCGCGAACGCCGAGCGGTTCGCCGCGGACTTCGCCGCCGACGAGCGCGTCGCCGTGCCGGAGGTGGTGTGGGAGCGGACGACGCGGCGCGTCCTGACGCTGCAGGACGTCACGGCGATCAAGGTGACCGACGCGACGGCGCTGCGGGCGGCGGGCATCGACCCGGCCGAGGTCGCTCCGGTGTTCGCTGCGGTGATGTTCGACCAGCTGTTCTCGAACGGCTACTTCCACGCCGACCCGCACCCCGGCAACATCTTCGTCACTCCGATCGAGGGCGACGCGGCAGGGCATCCGTGGAGGCTCACCTTCATCGACTTCGGGATGATGGGGGAGGTGCCCTCCGGCCTCCGCGGCGGCCTGCGCACGCTGCTGATCGCGGCGGCCGCGCGGGATGGCAAGGGCCTCGTGAACGCGATGCTCGACGTCGGCGTGCTGCTGCCCTCGGCCGACACCTCGGAGCTGGAGCGGGCGATGACGCACCTGTTCGCGCGCTTCGGCGGGATGGGGTTCGCCGAGCTGCGCGAGGTGGACCCGCGCGAGTTCCGGGCCTTCGCCGCGCAGTTCGGCGACGTCGTGCGGTCGCTGCCGTTCCAGCTGCCGGAGGACTTCCTGCTGATCGTGCGGGCGATGTCCCTGACCTCCGGCGTGTGCAGCGCGCTCGATCCCGGCTTCAACCTCTGGGACTCGGTGGAGCCGTACGCGGCGCAGCTGCTGCGCGAGGAGCGCGGCGACCTGCTGCAGGACGTCGGAAAGCAGGCGCTGGAGATCGCCGGGATCGCGTGGCGGCTGCCGAAGCGGGTGGACGAGCTCGTCACCCGGGTCCAGGACGGCGACATCGCCGTCTCCAGCCCGCGCCTGGAACGCCGCATCGCCCGGCTGGAGCGGGGGACCCGCCGGCTGATCGGGGCGGTGCTGTTCGGAGCGCTGCTGATCGCCGGCGCGATCGTGCGCGCCGAGGATGTCGTGTTCGGCACGGTGCTGATGGCGGCCTCCGTCGTCCCGCTCCTCTACACGCTCGCGGGCGGTCGGCGCGGCTGAGCGTGTTCCGCGATCAGACGACGGCGTCGGTCGGGAGTCCGAGGCGGAGCGCGTTCTGCGGGGCGGACGGGAGTGGCGCGAAGCCGAGGCGCCGGTAGAACGCCCGAGCGCCGACGTTGCGTTCGCCGACGCCCAGCTGGACGCCCGGCACCCCGGCCGAGCGCAGTGCTGCGAGCAGTCTGCGAACGAGCAGCCGGCCCCAGCCGCGGCCCTGCGCCTCCGGGAGCAGGTCGATGTGCAGGTGCGCCGGGAAGAGCACGTGGTCGTCGCCGATGGAGTGCTCGGGGGAGTGACCGAGGTCCAGGATGCGGTCTTCGAACGACACGATCCTCGCGGGGCGGGGATGCCGCAGGGCGAAGCCGGGGAGCCAGTCGCGGCGGTAGCGCTCGGCGAACCCCACGCTGTCGGCCGTCGCGACGAGGTAGCCGACGGGTCGGCCGTCGCGCGTCAGGACGCTCGCGAGCTCGGGCTCGAACGCCAGGTACGGCAGCAGGAAGATGTCCGCGAGCAGGTCGTCGTCGGCGTAGAGGCCGGTCGCATCCCCGCCGGCATCTCCGGTCAGCAGGCAGACCCTGCGCAGGGCGGCCTCGTCCTCCGCTGCGTAGCCGCGCACCTCCCAGCGGTCGCCTCCCGGAGCGGCGGAGCCCACGCCGCTACGCCCGCGCCAGCGCCGCCCGCAGGCTGCCGCTTGCGGCGACCACCGCGCCCGCGTCCGCGGCGTCGAGTCCGCGCAGCAGCATGAGCACGGCCGTCTGCACCGAGCCGCCCGCGCCCTCCAGCGCCGCTCCCGCCTCCTCGGCGCTGCAGCCGGCGATCAGCATCACGATGCGCTCGGCACGGGCCCGCAGCTTCTCGTTGGTCGCCCGCAGATCGACCATGATGTTCCCGTAGGTCTTCCCGAGGCGGACCATCGTGACGGTCGAGATCATGTTCACGACCAGCTTCTGCGCGGTGCCCGCCTTGAGGCGGGTCGACCCGGCGATGAACTCCGGGCCGACGACGACCTCGATCGCGTGATCGGCGCCTCGGCCGATGACGGAGCCGCTGTTGCAGGCGACGGCGACGGTGAGTGCGCCGGCGGCCCGCGCCGCAGCGAGGGCGCCCGAGACGTACGGCGTGCGTCCGGAGGCGGAGAGCCCGACGACGGAGTCCAGCTCGGTCACCGCGATGCCGGCCATCGCCTGCGCTCCGGCCTCGTCGTCGTCCTCGGCGTCCTCCACCGCGGTGCGGATGGCGGTGTCGCCGCCGGCGATGATGCCCACCACCCGGGACGGGTCGATGTCGAAGGTGGGCGGGCACTCGCTCGCGTCGACGATGCCCAGGCGGCCGGCCGTCCCCGCCCCCACGTAGATCAGCCGGCCGCCGGCCCGCATCCTCTCGGCGATGTCGTCGATGGCGGCGGCGACGGCGGGCAGCACCCGACGGACCGCCGCCGGCACCTCGCTGTCGTTGTCGTTCATCAGCGAGACGAGCCGGCCGGTGTCGTAGGTGTCGAGGTCGCCGAGGTCGGCGGCGACGGTCTCGGTGGTCAGCGCATCCAGCTCGCGGTGCAGATCGTCGCGAAGGCGTCCGGTGAGGTCGATCGGTCTAGACACGGATGGCATACCTTTCGTGGGGCAGGTCGTGGCGGCGGGCGAGGATCGCCGCGCCGTCGATGGCGGAGCCGAGCGGCCGGCGCGGGGCGAGACCCGCCTCCCGCAGCGCGGCCTCGAGTGCGTGCAGGAAGTCGTGGTCGTCCGCGAGGCCGCCGACCACGGCGACGTCGCCGCCCGCGGGAGACACCGCGGATGCGGTCGCGGCGAGGAGTCGCGTCGCCTCGGCGACGATGTGCGCGGCGACGGGGTCGCCCTCGGCGCTGCGGCGCAGAACCGTCGGGGCGAAGGAGGCGAGCCGACGGGCGGCGTCGTCTCCGCCGACGAATCCGGGCAACGCGGCCAGGCCGCCGGCCAGGGCGGCGGCGTCCTCGGCGAGGATCGTCTGCGCGCCGCGGCCGTCGCCGGCACGCAGCGCGGCGACGAGGCCCTGCTGCCCGATCCAGCGTCCGCTGCCCTCGTCGCCCAGCCACGGGCCCCAGCCGTCCGCGCGCCGTCGGTCGCCGTCCGGGCCGACGCCGACGGCCACGGCGCCGGTGCCCGCGATGAGCACCGTCCCCGCGGCTCCGGCGAACGCGCCGAGGTGCGCGGTGAGCACATCGGAGGCCACGACGGTCCCGGCGTTCCAGCGCTCCGCCACGCGCTCGGCGAGCCGTCGTGCGGCGTCCGGGGCGGCTTCGACACCTGCGGCACCGATCCCGATGGCCGTCGCGGATGCGCCGTCACGCGCGTCGGTGGCGAGCAGGGACGCGATGGCCGCGAACGCGGCGTCGGCGCGCAGGTCGGACGCGAGGCCCGGTGCGCCGGGGCCCGAGCGGGTCGGTGCGGCGCCCGGCTCGCCGACGCGCACGCGGCACGTCGTCTTGCCGAGGTCGACGGCGACGGTGCGCGGTCCGGGCTCAGGGGTCACTGGATCCTCCGTGTTCAGGATGAAGACAAGTTACATCACGCAGACAATGTAAGTAAATGATTGACAGAAATCGGCGCGTCCCAGTAGCGTGACACGACGACGCCGCAGGAAGGAGGTCGCGTGGCACTGAGCGACAACGTCACTAGTGTTCTGAGCGTGAGTATTCAGACCAGCATCCAGTCTCACGTCGACTCGTTCCCGCCCACGATGCGCCGGGTCGCCGACGTCATCCTGGAGCGGCCGCAGATCGTGATGGAGAACACCATCAGCGAGCTCGCGCGAGCGTGCGACACCTCGGAGGCGTCGATCGTGCGCTTCTGCCGAGCGCTCGGCTTCACCGGCTACCCGCAGCTCAAGCTGCAGCTCGCGGCGGAGCTGGCCAAGGAGTCCGCCGAGTTCGGCGGCAGCGGCGACAGCGTCTACGGGGCCGACATCAGCCCCTCCGACACGCTGGGCGAGATGGTCGCCAAAATCGCGGGCAGCGAGATCCTCGGCATCCGGGAGACAGCGGACAGCCTCAACATGGAGGTGCTCCAGCGGGTGATCCGCAAGCTGGAGCGGGCCAAGCGGGTGCTGCTGTTCGGTGTCGGGGCCAGCAACGCGGGCGCCCAGGACCTCGCGCACAAACTGCTGCGCATCGGCCACATCGCGCTCGCCTTCCACGACGCGCACGATGCCCTCGTCTCGGCCGCGCTGGTCGAGCCGGGCGACGTCGCCATCGGGTTCTCGCACAACGGCCGTACACGGGAGACGCTCGCATTCCTGAGCGCCGCCGCACGCAACGGCGCGTACACCGCCGCGATCACCAATGTCCCGGACTCGCCGCTCGCCGAGCTGGCGGACGGCGTCCTGCGCACCGCGGTGCGGGAGACGACGTTCCGCTCGGGCGCCATGGCCAGCAGGATCGCGCAGCTCACCATCGTCGACTACCTCTTCGTCGGCGTTGCCCGCGGCCGCTACGACCGCACCGTCCAGGCGCTCAAGAGCACGTACGAGATCGTCAAGGAACTCCGCGACGACAGCTGAGCGCTGCCCTGCCCTGTGCCGTCCGCGCGGGTCCGGCGGCGCGCGACCCAAGGAGGAGCATGACCCGCACCAGGACGGGCGCCGAGCGCGCCGTCGATGACATCCGCCTGCTCGGCGACGGGCCGATCGGCCTGCTGACCAACTTCACCGGGACACTGCCTGATCTCGGCAGAACGTCGGAGGCGCTGGTCGCTGCGGGCGCGCCGGTCACGGTGCTGTTCGGTCCGGAGCACGGGCTGAACGGCTCGGTGCAGGCCGGCGAGACCGAGGCCGAGACGCACGACGCGCGCACCGATCTGCCGATCGTGGAGACCTACCTGAGGTCCGGCGACGCGCTGGATCGCGTGTTCGCCGAGTCCGGCGTCTCCGCGGTCGTGTTCGACATGCAGGACCTGGGTGTGCGCTACTACACGTACATCTGGAGCATGTTCGACGCCATGGAGAGCGCGGCCAGGGTGGGCGTACGGTTCGTCGTGCTCGACCGCCCCGACCCGCTCGGCGGCGCGGTCCTGGAGGGGCCGGGCCTCGACACGGCGTCGTTCTCGAGCTTCGTCGGCCGCAGCGACATCCGCCAGCGCCACGGTCTGACCGCCGGTGAGCTGGCGCGCCTCTTCGCGACGAGGGACCTCGCCGCGCGCGGTCTGAGCGTCGAGCTCGAGGTCGTGAGGATGGAGGGCTGGGAGCCGGCGGCCGACATCGACGCGACCGGGCTTCCCTGGGTGCCGCCGTCGCCGAACATGCCGACGCTGGACACGGCGTTCGCGTTCTGCGGCACCGGCCTGTTCGAGGGCACCACCGTGAGCGAGGGCAGGGGGACGACGCGGCCTTTCGAGACGCTCGGCGCCCCGTACATCGACGGCCGGCTCGCGGCCCGGATGCGCGAGCGCGAGCTCCCGGGGGTGCTCTTCCGCGAGGTGTGGTTCGCGCCGACGTTCCACAAGTACGCGGGCACGACCGTGCGCGGCATCCAGCTGCACGTCACGGACCGCCGGGCGTTCCGGCCGGTGGCGACGGGCCTGGCGGTGATGGATGCGATCGCCGAGCTCTACCCGGACGACTTCCGGTTCCTGCCGCCGGGGGAGCGGCTCGACGGCCCCGACCGCAGGCACGCCATCGACCTGCTCTGGGGCTCGGACGAGCTGCGGCGCACGGTCGAGGCCGGCCGTCCCGCGAGCGAGCTCGTCGGCGCCCCGAGCGCCGTCGCGGACGTGTACGGCGACGACGTCCTGCTGTACCCACGTGTTTCGGCCGTGTGACGGTCGCGTAAATGATTGCCATAGAACTTTTCTTGGCTGAAAATGCTTGACATGATCGAGCCCATGAAGGTAATTTCGATCGCACCGACGTCGAGCCCCACAGTGAAGTGAGCGCGAGGAGAGACATGCTTCAGACCACCACCGACACGACGATCCGCACGTTCCGCACCGGAGACGGCCCCCGCATCGCCGAGGCCTGGACCCGGTCGGCACCGGCCGACGGCATCACGCCGCTGCGCTTCCGCGACATGTTCCTGCTCGATCGGAACTTCGACGCGGGCGGCCTGTTCGTCGCCGAGCAGGACGGCCGGCTCGTCGGCGCCGCCTACGGCGTCCGCCGCCTGATCGCGGCCGACGGCGCGGACCTCGAGCCGGAATCCGGCTGGATCCCGTTCTTCTTCGTCGTGCCGGAGGCCCGGCGCGGAGGAGTCGGGACGCGGCTGCTGCGGTCGACGATGGACTGGCTGGCCGAGCAGGGGGCGCGCACCGCGTACTTCTCGTCGTACACGCCGAACTACTTCCTGCCCGGTCTCGACGCCGAGCGCTACCCCGATGCGGCCCGGCTGCTCGCCTCCCTCGGCTTCACGACCCAGTACGAGTCGGTGGCCATGGACAGGACGCTGAACGACTACGCGATGCCCGAGCGCGTCCGCGAGCGGGCCGACGAGCTGGCCGCGCAGGGCTGGCGGTTCGGGTCGCCGACCGGCGACGACCTGCCCGAGCTGATCGACATCGCGGGCAGCCGGTTCAACCCGGACTGGGCGCGTGGTATCCGCGAGGGCGTGCTCGGCGGTCAGTCGCTGGAGCGGATCGTCACGGTCCGCGACCCGCAGGGGCGCATGCTCGGCTGGGCGATGCACGGCACGTACGAGAACGTGCTCGAACGCTTCGGCCCGTTCGGGGTCCTGCCGGAGAGCCGTGGCACGGGCCTCGGCGAGATCCTGCTGCACCTCACCCTGGAGCGCATGCGCGCGCTCGGCGCCCACAGCGCCTGGTTCCTGTGGACCGAGGAGACCTCGGCCGCCGGTCACCTGTACCTCAAGACCGGCTTCAGCGTCACCCGCACCTTCACGATCCTGCACGCGCCGCTCGCCGCCTGAGCGGCCCGGCGACCCCACCGAGAGGAAGATCATGAGAACAGTTCTGTCCGGACGACGCCGGCGGCTGGTCGCGGCCGCGGCCGTCGCCGCCGCGACCGCCCTCGTCATGAGCGCCTGCAGCGGCAGCTCGAGCGGCGACGACAACGGGAAGGTCACGCTGACGTTCCTCAGCCACTACGGCGACGAGCCCATGAAGGGCGGCATCAGCAAGCTCATCGACGAATGGAACTCGTCGCACCCCGACATCCAGGTGAAGCAGCAGACGGTCAAGTTCGACGACCTGCTCACCACCCTGAACGTCCGCCAGACCGGCGGCCGCGGCGCCGACATCCTGAGCTCATACGCCCTCTGGGGCGGGCAGCTCGCCGCCAACAACGTGCTCGACAAGCCGCCGGCGGATGTGGCGAAGGATATCAAGAGCACCTACAGCTCGGCAGCGGCCGCGGCGGTCACCGGCGGCAACGGCCAGGTGTTCGGGTACCCGACGGAGTTCAACACCTACGTCCTCTACTACAACAAGAAGATCCTGGCCGACGCCGGCTACGACGCCCCGCCCGCCGACTGGGCCGAGCTCAAGGAGATCGCAGAGAAGACGACCAAGAAGGACTCCTCCGGCAACTACCAGGTGCAGGGCATCTCGCTCATCCAGGACGGCGACAACCAGACGGCCCACCCGTTCCTGTCGCTGCTGGACGCGGCGGGCGGGAAGTTCCTGAAGGCGAACGGCGACTCGGCGCTCGACTCCAAGGCGAAGTCGGTGATGGAGCTCGAATCCACCCTGGCGAAGAAGGGCGCGACCACCACGTCGATCATGCCGACCAAGGCGTTCCCGGCGAACCAGGTCGCCATGGCCATCCAGGCCAGCTGGTGGATCGGCAGCCTGAAGGCGCAGATGAAGGACAAGTACTCCGACGTCGGCACCGCACCGGTGCCCGGCCCGGAGAAGGGCGACCAGGGCTCGCTCGCCTACGCGTTCTTCACGGGAGTGAACGCGGGAAGCAAGCACAAGGAGCAGGCCTGGCAGTTCCTCACCTGGCTGAACTCGAACAAGAACTCCGAGGGCGTCACCGAGATGGGCGACTTCCTGGCGAGCAACGGGCTCATCCCGCCGCGCAAGGCCGACGCCGACGCCCTCGGCCCGAAGCTGCAGGCCGACGACCCGAACCTGAAGCCCATCTACGAGGCGGCCGGCTACGCGATGGCGGAGTCGAACGCGGCCAACGCGTACAAGGCGAAGACCTCGCTGCACAACGCGCTCGACCAGATCCTCGTGAACAACGCGCCGGTCGGCACGACGTTCGACGACCTGGTCGCCGAGATCAACCGTAAGTAAGCCGGACACGAACTGCGGGAGGGGTGGTCCCCCCACCACCCCTCCCGCACCGCGGAGACACAGATGACAGGCACAGACCGATGACAGGCACAGTCGCGAGCGCCACCCGTGAGGCGGCGAGAGAGCTCCAGGCGGCCCGGCCGCACGCCAGGACGAAGAGCAGGAGGTTCAGGAGGGAGGGACGTGCGGGTTATCTGTTCCTGGCGCCGTCGCTGATCTTCTTCACGATCTTCCTGATCCTGCCGTCGTTCTTCGCGATCTTCCTCTCGCTCTCGCAGTGGGGAGGGTACGACCTCACGCAGATCCACTTCATCGGCGTGAAGAACTACGGGGACATCCTCAACTTCAACAGCACGTTCGTCTCGCCGATCCTGGTGAACACGCTGGTCTTCGCGGCGCTGTCGGTGATCCTCGCGGTCGGCGGCTCGCTGATCGTCGCCCAGTGCATCGAGCGGCTGAAGTTCCAGGGGTTCTGGCGCTTCCTCTACTTCCTCCCCGTCGTCGCCACGGTCGTGGCCATCGGCAACGTGTGGAAGATGATGTACCAGCCCTCCGGGCTCATCAACGGCCTGCTGAACGCGCTTCACGTCAACTCGATCGGCTTCCTGTCCGATCCCAAGATCGCGCTGCCGTCGGTCGCCGTGGTGCAGGCGTGGGCATCCATCGGCGCGGCGGTGCTCATCCTGACCGCCGGCATCAAGGCGATCGACCGCAGCGTCTACGAGGCGGCCGAGCTCGACGGCGCGAACAGCTGGACGACGTTCTGGGGAGTGACGCTGCCGCTGCTGCGCCCCTCCCTGGTCTTCGTCTTCATCACGCAGTGCATCGCCGGCCTGCAGTCCTTCGCGCTCATCATCGTGATGACCAAGGACGGCGGACCCGTCAACTCCACGAACGTCGCGGCCTTCGAGATGTACCAGCAGGCGTTCAAGTTCGGCGCCTGGGGCACGGCGAGCGCGATGGCGATGGTGCTGTTCCTGATCATCTTCATCATCACCCTGATCCAGCTCTGGGTCAGCCGACGAGCGGGAGACGACGACTGATGAGCACACTGACGAGCCGGACCCCGAGCCGGCAGGGCCTGCCGCGCACCGGCCGCCGCAACAAGCGCGTCCGCACCCCCTGGTTCTCTTACGTCGTCGTCGCCGCGGGCGGTGTCGCGATGGCGCTGCCGTTCTTCGACATGGTGTCCAGCTCGTTCAAGGGCTCCGGCGAGTACGGCATCCTGCCGTACCACTTCCTGCCGCAGGACTTCACCTGGAGCAACTACGGCGCCGCGTTCGAGGAGCTGCAGCTCGGCAAGCTGTTCACGACCAGCGTCATCGTCACGGTCGCCGTCACCGCGTCCGTGCTGATCACCTCGGCGATGGCCGGATACGCCCTCGCGAAGCTGCGCTTCCGCGGCCGGGACGTGATCTTCCGGTTCATCCTCGCGACGATGATGCTGCCGCCGTTCCTGCTGCTGATCCCGGACTTCCTGATCATGCTGAACTGGCCGCTGGTCGGCGGCAACAACATCCTCGGCCAGGGCGGCGACGGCGGGATGACGACGAACATCGTCTCGCTGATGCTGCCGTTCCTGGTCAGCGGGTTCGGGATCTTCCTGATGCGCCAGTTCATGGTGGGCGTGCCGAACGAGATGCTGGAGGCAGCGAGGATCGACGGAGCGGGGGAGTGGCGCCTGTTCTGGAGCGTCGTGCTGCCGCAGGCGAAGCCGGTGGCGATCACGCTCGGGCTGATCACCTTCGTGGGGCAGTGGAACGAGTACATCTGGACCTCGCTGATGGCCTCCACCAACCCCGACCTGATGACGCTCCCCGTCGGCATCCAGCTGCTGCAGAGCTTCATCGACCCCAATCGGACGATGCCCATCGTGATGGCGGGCATCGTCATCAGCACCCTTCCGGTGCTGATCCTGTTCCTCTTCCTGCAGAAGTACTACGTCCGTGGCGTCGTGCTCTCCGGCATGAAGTGAACCCGATACGACAACGACACGAGAGAGACGAAAGAGGATCGCATGAGGACAGTGCTGGCCATCGGTGGGCACATCGGAGACATGGACCTGACGGCCGGTCCGACGCTGGCGAAGCTGGCGCTGGAGGGTGCGCGGACGATCATCCTGGCGTGCACGTACGGCGAGCGCGGCCACCCGCGGCTGTCCCCGGACGAGTACCGGGTGCAGAAGGTGCGCGAGGGCGAGGAGTTCGCAGCGGGCATCGGCGCGGAGTTCCGGGTGCTGGACTACTCGGACGGGTTCCTGCCCGCGGACGACGAGGCGGCGGACCAGATCGCCGACATCATCCGCACCGAGAAGCCGGACACGATCATCACGCACTGGACGAAGAGCATCCACCGCGACCACGAGCACGCCGCGATCCTCGCCGAGCGGGCGCGGTTCCTGGCGTCGCTGCCGGTGGACAGCCCGCTCGGCCGGCACGGCGTCGCCACCTTCCTGCACGCCGACAACTGGGAGGACGCGGAGGGCTTCGACCCGGACGTGTACGTGCCGATCCCGGAGGAGGCCTTCCAGCGCTGGTCGGCGGCGATCCAGGGTCAGGCGTTCGCCAGGGGCGAGACCTACGGCTTCCGGTACATCGACTACTACACGGCGATGATGTCGGCGCGCGGCTGCCTGGCGGGCGTCGATCGGGCGTGCGGGTTCGCGCGCGGCGGCAGCTCGAAGTTCGAGCTCGCGGGCCCGTGAGCCGGGCGGCGGCGCAGGCGCCGTCCGCGGACACCCGGCGGCACGCCGTCGCCCGCGACGCGTCCCATTACCACCTGGTGCCGCGGGACGTGCTCGCCCCTGCGGACGCGCGCGAGGTCGCGGCGGAGTTCGCGGCCGCGCGGGAGGCCGGGCGCGCGGTGACCTTCCGCTCGGGAGGGACCAGCCTGAGCGGCCAGGGCGTGACCGACGACATCCTGCTGGACACCCGGCGGCACTTCCGCCGCATCCGGGTGCTGGACGGCGGTGAGCGGGTGCGCGTCGGTCCCGGCGCGACCGTCCGCCAGGTGAACGCGGCGCTGGCCAGGCACGGCCGGATGCTCGGGCCGGACCCGGCGAGCGAGGTCGCCTGCACCCTCGGAGGGGTGCTCGCCAACAACTCGAGCGGGATGACCTGCGGCGTCGACCACAACGCGTACCGCACCCTCGAGTCGCTGACCGTCGTTCTGCCGAGCGGGACGGTTTTGGACACGGCGTCCGCGGATGCCGACGCGGCCCTGGCGGCGGCGGAGCCGCGGCTGCACGCCGGCCTGCTCCGGCTGCGCGACCGGGTCCGCTCGGACGACGCCTCGGTGCGGACGGTGCGACGCCTGTTCGCGCGGAAGAACACGATGGGGTACGCGGTCAACGCCTTCCTCGACTTCGACAGCCCCGTCGACTTGCTGAGCCACCTCCTGATCGGCAGCGAGGGCACGCTCGGCTTCGTCGCCGAGGCGACGCTGCGCACGCTCCCGCTGCGTCCGGCGGTCGCGACCGGGCTGCTGGTGTTCGGGACGCTCGCGGAGGCCGCCGCCGCCGCTCCCGTTCTCGCCGCGGCCGGGTTCGCCGCCGTGGAGCTGATGGATGCGACGGCCCTCCGCGTTGCGCAGGGCCTGCCGGAGTGCACACCGGACGTCGCAGCGCTCGCGGTCGACGGCCACGCCGCCCTTCTGATCGAACTGCAGGAGCAGGACGATGCGGCGCTGCTGACCGCCGTCGACCGGTCCGTCGCGGCGCTCGCCGCGCTGGGCTTCCCCGACGCCCTCAGCCGCGAGCCCGGCCGCCGCAGCGCGCTGTGGCACATCCGCAAGGGCCTCTACACTTCGGTCGCCGGCGCCCGGCCCGCGGGCACGACGGCGCTCCTGGAGGACGTCGCCGTCCCCGTCGAGCACCTCGCCGAGGCCTGCGAACGGCTGACCGCGCTCTTCGAGCGCTACGGCCAGACCGACGCCGTGATCTTCGGACACGCCAAGGACGGCAACCTGCACTTCATGCTCACCGAGCGCTTCGACGGGCCGGAAGCGGTGGAGCGCTACGCGCGCATCACGGAGGAGATCGTCGACCTCGTGCTCGATCTGGGCGGCGCGCTCAAAGCCGAGCACGGCACCGGCCGGGTGATGGCGCCGTTCGTGGAGCGCCAGTACGGGCCGGAGCTGTACGCGGTGATGCGCGAGGTGAAGGCGCTGTTCGACCCGCACGGCATCCTGAATCCCGGCGTCGTGATCACCGACGACGCCCGGGCGCACCTGCACGATTTGAAGGCGACCGCCGCGGTGTCGCCGATCGTGGATCGCTGCGTCGAGTGCGGCTACTGCGAGCCCGTCTGCCCGTCGCGCGACCTGACCCTCACGCCGCGGCAGCGGATCGTGCTGCTGCGCGAGATGGCGCAGGCGGAAGCGCGGGGAGACGCCGAACTGCTGGCGCGGCTGCGCGCCGACTACGCGTATCAGGGTGTGCAGACCTGCGCGGTGGACGGGATGTGCGCCACCACCTGCCCGGTCGGCATCAACACCGGCGACCTGGTGCGCGGCATCCGCGCGGAGCAGGCGCACGGCATCCCGGACGCTGGCTGGTCGGCGGCGTCCCGCGTCTGGGGCCCGGCGACGCAGGCCGTCTCCGGCGCGCTCACCGTGGCCGGGGCGCTTCCCGCGCCCGCGGTGGGTGCGCTGACCTCTGCCGCCAGGGCGGTGCTCGGCGCCGAGCAGGTGCCCGCCTACTCCGCCGACCTGCCGCGGGGTGGACGCATCCGGCGCCCGGTACGCGCGCCGGACGCCGTCGCCGTGTACCTGCCCGCGTGCGTCAACACCATGTTCGGCAGCGGGGACGCCGGCGGTCCGGACGTGTCGGAGGCGTTCCTCGCCCTCTGCGAACGGGCCGGCGTCCGGGTGCGGGTGCCGGACGGCATCGGCGGGATGTGCTGCGGGACGCCGTGGAAGTCCAAGGGCCACCTGGCGGGCTACGAGCGGATGTCCGGGCGGCTGCGCGAGGACCTGATGGCCGCCACGGACGGCGGCGCGCTGCCGGTCGTGTGCGACGCGAGCAGCTGCACGGAGGGACTCATCCTCGCGCTCGGCGACGCCGGCATCCGGGTGGTCGATTCCGTCGCCTTCGCACGCGAGCGGCTGCTTCCCGCGCTGACGGTCACCGAGAGGGCGGGCTCGCTGATGCTGCATCCCACCTGCTCGTCCGCCCAGCTCGGCCTCGACGCGGACCTGCGGGCGCTCGCCGAGGCGGTCGCGGAACAGGTGGAGGTCCCGCTCGACTGGAGCTGCTGCGGCTTCGCGGGGGATCGCGGCCTGCTGCATCCCGAGCTCACGGCCTCCGCGACCGCGCGCGAGGCCGCTGAGGTGACGAGCGGGGAGCACGACCTCTACGCCTCGCTCAACCGCACCTGCGAACTCGGCCTGACCCGCGCGACGGGCCGCCCGTACGAGCACATCCTGCAGCAGCTGGAACGCGCGACCCGCTGAGCACGGCGATCAGGAGGCGGCCGGTTCGCGCACCCAGTGGGCCGTCACGTGCTGCACGTGCGAGCCGTCCAGGTCGGAGAGCTTCACCCCGGCGAAGCGCACCGCGGCCTCGGAGGTCTGGATGCGCGCGGGCGGCTCATCGTCGGTGAGCACGCCGACGATGACCTCGGCGACGCCATCGGGCGACTGCGCGGCGGAGGGGTCGAACGCGGAACGCGTCCGCTCGAGATAGGCGCGGAGTGCGGGCCCGTACGGCGTCTCGAACGCGGCCGGCTCCTCCTCCAGGCCGACGTTGGCGACGAACTCGGTCGTGACGGCGCCGGGCTCGACGACGGTCACCCGGACGCCGAGCGTGGCGGCGACCGGCGTCAGCGACTCGAGGAAGCCCTCCACCGCGAACTTCGCCGCGCAGTAGGCCTCGTTGAACGGCTGGCCGACGACGCCGCCGACACTGGAGACGGTGACGACGCGGCCCCGGCTCTCGCGGAGCAGCGGGAGGGCGGCCTTGGTGACGGCCACCACTCCGAAGAAGTTGACCTCCATCACGGCGCGGACCGCGTCGAGCGTCTCCAGCTCGATCGTGCCGACGTGGCCCGCGCCCGCGTTGTTGAGCAGCGCATCCAACCGGCCGTGGGCCGAGCGGATGTGGTCGAAGCAGGCGGCGATCGAGGCGGGATCCGTGACGTCGAGGGGCTGGATGTCGAGGTCGACTCCTGCGTCGCCTGCGGCCGCGCGCAACGGGTCGGCCTTGCCGAGGTCGCGCATCGTCGCGACGACGCGGAAGCCGGCGCGGGCCGCGGCGACGGCGGTGGCGAGGCCGATCCCGGTGGAGGTGCCGGTGATGAGGAGGACGGGTGCGGTCATGGTGCCAGTCTCGCACCGGGAGGGCGTCCCGGGATGGCCCGGGTTCAGCGCCGGCGCACCGGCCGGACGCTCAGCGACTCCACGGTGCCGGTCGGGGGCAGGTCGACGGCGATGCGCACGGTCGCGGCGACCATCTCCGGGGTGATCGTGTAGTCGGCGTCATACGGGTGGCCCTCCTTGGCCTGGAGCGCGCGCTGCATGTCGGTGTCGACCCGGCCCGGGTGGATGCTGCTCACGCGGACGCGGCCCCGCTCCTCCTCCCGCAGCGCGTCGGTGAGCGCGCGGGCGGCGAACTTGGAGCCGGAGTACACGGCGCTGCCCGCGCCGCTGGTGAGGCCGGAACCGCTGTTGATGACGACGACCAGGCCCTCCGCGCGGCGCAGCGCCGGGAGGGCGAGGCGGGTCAGCTCGGCGACCGCGAACACGTTCACCTCGAAGACGCGCCGCCAGGTGTCGAGCGACGTCTCCTCCACCGTGTCGCCGTCTTCGACGCCGGCGGAGTGGACGAGCACATCCAGGCGCTCGGGCAGCGCGGGCAGATGGCCGCCGGTCAGTTCGGCCACGAACGGCTCGGCGGACGGCAGCTGAGCGACGACCTCGGCGACCGCATCCGCATCCCGTCCGCCGACGAGCACGTGGTGGCTGCGGCCGAGCTCCTCGGCGATCGCCCGGCCGATGCCGCGCGACGCGCCGGTGACGAGGGCGGTCGGGCGGGCGGCGGAGCTCGTGGTCATGCGTTCGAGCCTACGCGGCCGGCCCGCCGTGCCCTCGCGACATTTGCGCCACATGTGGGCTCGGGCGCGGCCGCGACCACGATTTGTGCCAAATGTGGGGTGGCGGAGATGCCGGAGGTGGAGGTGTCGGACGCATCCCCTAGCATCGGCTGCATGGCCGCCGAACCCGATCCGCTGATCCTGCCCGACGTCGCAGCGTGGCGCGCCTGGCTCGACGTTAACGAGGAGGAGTCGGACGGCGTCTGGCTCGTGCTCGCCAAGAAGGGCGTCACCGACCCGACCTCGCTCACCTACGCCGAGGCGCTCGACGAGGCGCTCTGCTCCGGCTGGATCGACGGCCAGCGGAAGAGCCGCGACGACACCACCTTCCTGCAGCGCTACACCCCGCGCCGGCGCACGTCGATCTGGTCGAAGCGGAACATCGGGCTGGTCGCGGAGCTGATCGAGGCCGGGAGGATGCGCGAGCGCGGTCACGCCGAAATCGAGCGGGCGAAGGGCGACGGTCGCTGGGAGCGCGCGTATGCGGGTCCGGCGACGATCGAGGTGCCGGACGACCTCGCGGCGGCGCTCACTGCCGCACCGGCGGCCGCCGAGCTGTTCGGCCGGCTGAACGGGCAGAACCGGTTCGCGGTGCTGCACCGCGTCCACACGGCGCCGAGCCCCACCAGCAGGGCGAACCGGATCGCGAAGCTGGTCGGGATGCTGGAACGCGGCGAGACCCCGTACCCGCAATGACGCGGCCGCGGCCCGACGCTACAGTTCCCCTATGCAGACACGGATCGCGGGGCCCGACGACGTCGACGCGGTGACGACCACCATCGCCCTCGCCTTCCGCGACGACCCGGTCTGGGGCCCCGCGCTCACCGCCGCGGACGGCGGCACGGACCACCTGGAGGCGTTCTGGCGCTTCTTCGTCGCCGGCGCCGTCCCGCACGGGTCGGTGTTCCTGCAGGACGGCCCCGACGGCGAGGCCGCCACCGTCGCCGTCTGGCTGCCGCCCGGCGTGCCCGAGCTGAGCGACGACCAGGAACACGAGGTGGACGCCCTGATGGCGGACGCGCTCCCACCGGAGCGGTTCGATGCCTACCAGCGGCTGTGGACCCTGTTCGAGGAGTCCCACCCGGACGACCCGCCGCACATGTACCTGAGTCTGCTCGCCACACATCCCGCGCACCGCGGCCGTGGGATCGGTCAGCGCCTGCTCGCCGACACCCTCGCACGGTTCGACGCCGAGGGGACGCCGACGTACCTGGAGTCGACGAACCCCGGCAACGACCACAGATACGAGCGGGCAGGCTTCCGCCCGGTCGGCGGCTTCCTGTCGGTGCTGGACGGAGCCGTGGTGACCACGATGTGGCGGGATCCGCGCCCGGTCTGAGCCCACGCGGCGCCGGCCGAGACGCCGAACGGGGACTAGACGCCCGGTGCCGTGACGCGGGAGTCTCTGCGGCAGAAGCATCGGCGAAGGAGACCCCCGTGAAGCAGAACCCGCCAGAGGCCACGATCGAGTCGGCGAACCGCGCGCTCGCCGGCACCCTGCCGTTCGCGGACGCGCAGGACTTCGAGAATGCCGAGCGGGGCTTCCTCGGCACGCTCGACGACCCGGTCATCCGGGCGGCGGACGGTTCCGTCGTGTGGGACGCCTCCGGCTACGACTTCGTGAACGGGGACGCCCCCGCGACGGTGAACCCGAGCCTCTGGCGCCAGTCGAAGCTGGTGGCGAAGCACGGCCTGTTCGAGGTGGTGGAGGGCATCTACCAGGCGAGAGGGCTCGACCTCTCGGTGATGACGTTCATCGAGACGGACGGCGGCGTCGTGGTCGTCGATCCGCTGATCTCGCAGGAGACCGCGGCCGCGGCGCTGGGCCTGTACCGGGCGCATCGCGGCGAGCGGCCGATCGTCGCCGTGATCTTCACGCACAGCCACATCGACCACTTCGGCGGGGTGCTCGGCATCGTCGACCCCGAGGATGTGCACGCCGGCCGGGTGCAGATCGTCGCGCCGGTCGGCTTCCTCGAGCACGCGATCTCCGAGAATGTCTACGCGGGCATCGCCATGGGCCGTCGTGCGGGGTACATGTACGGCGCCGCGCTCGCGCGCGGAGCGTCCGGGCAGGTGGGCGCGGGCCTCGGCCAGACGACCTCGACCGGCAGCCCGGGCATTCTGGTCCCGACCCTCGACGTGCGGGCCACCGGCGAGACACACATCTTCGACGGATTGGAGGTGGTGTTCCAGCTGGCCCCCGGCACCGAGGCCCCGGCGGAGATGCACTTCCACCTGCCGCGCTACCGGGCGCTGTGCATGGCCGAGAACGCGACCCACAACCTGCACAACCTGCTCACCCTGCGCGGGGCGCTGGTGCGCGACCCGCACGTCTGGTCGCAGTACCTCACCGAGGCGATCGAGCGCTTCGGCGGTGAGTCGGACGTGCTGTTCGCCTCGCACCACTGGCCGACCTGGGGTGCGGACCGCGTCGTCCACTTCCTCGGCGTGCAGCGCGACCTCTACGCCTACCTGCACGACCAGACGCTGCGGATGCTGAACAAGGGCCTCACCGGCGCGGAGATCGCGGAGGACTTCCCGATGCCGCCCGCGCTCGAGGCCGAGTGGAGCACGCGCGGCTACTACGGGTCGGTGTCCCACAACGTGAAGGCGATCTATCAGCGCTACATGGGCTGGTTCGACGGCAACCCGGCCCGGCTGTGGCCGCACCCGCCGCAGCAGCTGGCGACCCGGTACGTGGCTGCCATCGGCGGCGTCGATCGGGTGGTGGAGCTTGCCCGCGAGGCGTACGAGGCGGGCGACTTCCGCTGGGCCGCGACGCTGCTCGACCACGCCGTGTTCGCCGACCCGACCGCCGAAGCCGCGACGTCGCTGCTCGCCGACACCTTCGAGCAGCTCGGCTACGGCGCCGAGAACGGGACCTGGCGGAACTTCTTCCTGTCGGGAGCCACCGAACTGCGGGAGGGCAACTTCGGGACGCCGACAACGGCGCACGCGCCGGCCATCCTCGCGCAGCTCTCGCCGGAGCAGCTCTTCGACGCCGTCGCGATCACCGTCGACGGCCCGAAGGCGTGGGAGCTCGACCTGGCGATCGACATCACGCTCACCGACATCGGCCGCAGCTTCCGTCTGACGCTGCACAACGGCGTCCTCGTGTACGTCGAGCGGGAGCCGCGCGACGACGCCCAGCTGCACCTCACCCTGAGCAGGCCGCGGCTGCTGACCCTCGTCGGCGGCGATACCGCCTCGGACGGCCTGACCGTGGACGGCGACCTCGGCGTGCTCGACCGCCTGACCGGCGTGCTCGACCCGGGCGACCCGGGCTTCGACATCGTGCTGCCCTGAGCGCCGTCGGCGGCCTGCGTCCAGAACGGGACTAGCCAGGCGGCGGCTCCCGCAGGACACTGGGCCTGCGAGCGTCCGTCGCGGGCGCGTGATCCTTCGGGGGAGGGAGACGCATGAAGCACACGTGGTGGGGAGCCGTTGCGCTCTCGGGGTTCGTGGCCGTGGCAGCGGTCGCGCTGTACGTGACCAGTCCGCCGGGCCAGCTGGGGCTCGCGGTGGTGGATGCGGTAGTCGCCGCGATCGCGCTGCTCGTCGCCGTCGTCGGGGCGGTGCTGCTGAGCGGACCAGCGGTGGCGGAGGAGCGCCCCTAGCCGGGCTCGTCCCGCGGCTCCTCGGGTTCGCCCCGGCCCTCGGCGAGCGCCTCGGCGACCGCCTGCTCCACGGTCAGTTCGCGCCCGGCGGCCGTGGCCGCCGTCACCGCTGCGCCGTCGGGTCCGGCGAGCAGGTCGTCCAGGTAGCGCTGGTGGAAGGTGAACGTCGGGCCGTTGTGCAGTCCGCTGCGCTCGCGGAGCGCCCTGGCCGCGCCCGCCAGCCGGCCGGCACGCTCGACGTCGCCCGAGAGCGCGGCGACCGCGACCATCCCCTCCAGCCCGTAGGCGATGCCCTCGACGTGCCCGACCGCCGCCGAGACGGTGACGCTCAGCGCGAAGTCCGCCCGGGCGGCGGTGATGTCGCCGCGCATCAGCTCGGTCCAGCCGCGGTGGTAGCTCGCGATCCGCTCGCCGACCCGGTCGCCGGCCCGCTGGGTGAGCGCGAGGCTCGCGGCGAAGTGGTCCTGCGCCTCGTCGAGCCGGCCCTGCCGCAGCGCGACGCGGCCGAGCAGCACCAGTGCCATCGACTCGCCCCACACGCTCGACACGCTGCGGAACAGCTCCAGCGCCGTCTCCATCACCTCGCGGGCGCGGTCGGTGTCCGGCTTCTCCCCGGCGAGCAGGGCGAGCGCGAGCGAGATGCGGGCGAGTCCCTCGCCGTCGGGGTCGCCGGTGCGGCGGAACAGGTCGGCGCTCTCGGTCAGGTCGGCGGCGACGCTGCCGTCCGGGTCCTTCCAGAACATGATGGTCCGGCTGAAGTACAGCGCGATCGCGCGGGTGTGCTCGGCGAGCGGGTCCTGGGAGGCGAGCGCCTCGTCCATCCAGGTGCGCACCTCGCCCAGCAGGCCGGTCACCCACCAGTAGAGGTAGAGGCTGAAGGCGAGGCCGGCCGCACGGTCCCAGTCGTGGCCGTCGAGCAGGAAGCGCTCCGCCGCGCGCAGGTTGTCGCGCTCGTCGCCGAGGCGCTGCATCCACTCGCGCTGGCCGCGGCCCTTGAGGTCCTGCCGCGCGGCGTCGCCGAGCTCCAGGAAGTAGCGGGCGTGGGCGTCGCGGACGGCCGGCTGTTCTCCGCTCGCGGCCAACTGCTCCCGCGCGTACTCGCGCACGATCGCCTGCATCGAGAAGCGCGGCCGGTCGTCCCCGCCGTGCTGGCCGACGAGGCTGCTGTCGACGAGCGCGGCGAGGCCGGAGAGCACGTCGGCGTCCGCCCCGCCGATGTACTCGGCGGCCTCCAGCGTGAAGCCGCCCTCGAACACGCCGAGGCGGGCGAGCAGGCGGCGCTGGTCGTCGTCGAGCAGCTGCGTGCTCCACTCGATCGTGCGACGGATGGTCTGCTGGCGCTCCGGGAGGTCGCGGGAGCCGCCGATCAGGACCGAGAGCCGGCGGTCCAGCCGGTCGAGCAGCTCGGCGGGCGGGAGCACGCGGACCCGCGCAGCGGCCAGCTCGATGGCGAGCGGGACGCCGTCCACCGCGTCGCACACCCCGGCCACCGCGTCGGCGTTGTCGTCCGTGATCTCGAAGTCCGGTTTGACGGCGTGCGCCCGCTCCACGAACAGGTCGACGGCCTGGCGGTCGGCGAGCGGCCCCACCTCGTAGCTCTGCTCCGCGCTGACGCGCAGCAGCGCCCTGCTGGTGACCAGGATGGCGACCTCGGGCGAGGCGGCAAGCAGCGCGGTGAGCGCGGGGGCGGCCTCCAGCACCTGCTCGAAGTTGTCGAGCACAAGCAGGATGCTGCGCCCGGCCAGCGCCGTGGTCAGGTTCTCCATGATCGGGGCGTCGCCGGTGTCACGCACGCCGAGGGCCTGGGCGATGCGGCTCGGCACGCGCGCCGGGTCGTGGACGGCGGAGAGGTCGACGAACACCGAGCCGTCCTCGTAGTCGCGTGCGGCCTCGCGTGCCGCAGCGATGGCCAGTCGGCTCTTGCCGATGCCGCCGGGACCGACCAGCGTGACGAGCCGGGTTCCGGTGCGCAGCATCCTGGTGAGCTCGGCCACGTCCGCCTCCCTGCCGACCAAGCCGGTGAGCGGCGTCGGCAGGCGGACCGGGTCCGCCGCCGCCTCCGCACCCTTCTGCACGGGGATGGGGGAGGTGCGGCTCTGGTCGAAGCGCTCGGCGAGCAGGATGGCCAGGTCGGACTCCACCAGGCGCGCCAGCTCGCGCGGCGTCTCGAAATACTTGTAGGCGGCGCGGTCGTCGTTGCGGATGCGGTCGAGCAGCTCGCTCAGCCGCGGCTCACGGTGCGCGGCGGGGGATTTGACGTAGAGCAGGCGCGGGAGGTCGTCCGGGCACAGGTTGTACTCGTCCTCGAGCCCGGAGACGGTCTCCTCGGGCGCGACCCAGCCGTAGCGCTCCCAGTACAGGCCGAGGAACACGTCGGACTGCTGCAGATAGGCGCGGTAGAGCTCGCGCGGGGGATGCGGGCGGGCGCCGAGCTCGAACATCACCGGGGCGAGGTGGAGCCGCTCGATGGCGGTCTGGGCGGCGCGGCGCTCGGCCGCCAGCTCCTGGAGCGTGGAGGAGACGAAGATCCGTAATCGCTGATCGGGTGTCCTGATTACATGAGTGGTGCTCATGTTATGTCATTGTGTGACGTCCCTATGCAAATGTACAGACTCAGTTCCGCAGCGCCTGGCCCACGGCGGCCCCGGCTCACATGTCGCGGTAGCGCTTGGCCGCGGCGGTGGCCTCGCGGAGGCCGACCGCGTCCAGGCGCACGACGTATGCCGGGGTGTCGCGCTGCACGCGCCAGCCCTCGGCCAGCTCGCCCAGGTCCACGACATCGAAGCCGAACTCGTCGACCAGTGCGGCGACCCTGGCCCGCGCGTCGGCGTCGTCCCCCGCGACGGAGAGCGCCCGGCGGCCGGGGGTCCCGGCCGGCGCACCCTCGGCGGTCAGCGCAGCCGCGCCGATGTGGTTGAAGGCCTTCACGACGTGGCTCTCCGGCAGCACGGCCTGGAGGCGCTCGGCGACCGTGGTCGACTCGTCGTCCAGCTCCGGGATGTTCCCGTCGCGCTGCGGGTAGTAGTTGTTCGTGTCGATCACGATCTTGCCCGCCAGCTCGGCGGCCGGAAGGGTCGCCTCCGCCGCGAGCGGAGTCGTCACCACCACGATGTCGGCGGCCGATGCCGCCTCCGCGGGCGTTCCCGCCGTCGCGTGGTCGCCGAGCTCGGCGACCAGGGCGGAGAGCGTCTCCGGTCCGCGCGAGTTGCTCATCACCACGTCGTAGCCGCGCGCGACCGCGAGGCGCGCGAGCTGGGAGCCGATGTGTCCGGAACCGATGAAACCGATCGTTGTCATGCTTGCCCCAACCTCATCCTCCGCGCCCGGATTCCCGCACACCGTCGAGTACGAGGATCCTCTCCGTACTCGACGGCTTCGGCGCGAGTATCTGCGTACTCGACGGCGGGGCTGTGGAGAACGGGAGGCTCAGAGTCCTTCGGCGACGGCGGCGGCGGCGTGCAGCCACGCGCGGCGCGTCTTCGGCGCGAGCGTCTCGAACGAGAGCCGGCCGCCGTGCATCTCCGGGTCGAACGGGATGGTCACCGCACGCCGCGCGAGCGGCTCGAATCCTGCGGCCACCCTGCGCACGTCGGAGGCGGGGCCGGTGCGCTCGGACTGCGAGACGATCACCACCGCATCCCGCGCCAGCCGTGCGGACTGCGCGTCGCGCTGCATCAGCGCCTCCAGCAGCAGCGCACCGGCCTCCGCGTGCTCGCCGAGCGCCGTCGTGGCGATCACCAGTTGGTCGGTGTGGTCGATCATCCGCAGCCAGCGCTCGGCGGACTCGTCGTTGCCGCTGTCGATGATCACCAGCCGGTAGAACTTGGTCGCCACCTCGTGCAGGCGGTCGAAGTCCGCCGACGAGATGCGCTGCTCGGTCGCCAGCATGGTCGGGTTGGAGCGCAGCACGTCGTACTTGTCGGCGTTCTGGTGGTGCACGAAGTGACCGATGTCGGCGGTGCGGGCGCCGGCGGAGAGCAGGCTCTCGGTCGCGGGCAGCAGGGACTGCACGGTCGCGTCGTGCGCGTCCTGCTCCGTCCGCCAGCCGAGCGTGCCGCGGGTCTCGTTGTTGTCCCAGGCCAGAACGCCGGAGCCGCCGTTGCGCGCGAACACGGCCGCCAGCAGCGCGGTCGTCGGCGTCTTGTTCGCGCCGCCCTTGCCGTTGACGATCGCGATGGTCCGCGGGCCGGCCCAGTGCCTGCTCACCGCATCCAGCTCGGCGCGCTCGCGCAGCTCGGCGGCGGACGGTGCGAGCGGGATGCCCGCGCGGGCGAGCGCGCCGCGGACGCCCTGCTTCGCCCGGTCCGGGCGCGGGTTCTCCACGTAGAGGAACGACTCGCGCTCGGGCGCGGGACGGGGGAGCAGGGTGACCGGCGCGTGCCGGCTCTCCGACGCAGTGGCGTCGTCGGCAGCGTCCGCGACGGAGGCGCCCTCGGTCGCGGACTCGGCCGCGGCGCCCTCGGGCAGCGCCTCCTCGTCGCCGATGGAGCCGTCCGGATGCACGACGAGCAGCCAGTCGCCCTCCTCGTCCGAGACCATCAGCTGCACCGGGCGCCCGACCGACGCGGCGATCTCGCCGACGCGGCGCAGCACCGCCTCACGCAGGTGGTCCGTGCTCGCCTCGGCGAACTCCTCGCGCGCACCGTCGACGACGAGTTCGCCGGTCGCGTCGGTGCCGAAGCGCGCGCTCAGGTGCGGTGGCAGGGGCAGGTTGAGGGCCACGGGACTCCTTCCGGGCCGGCGAGCGGGGGAGCTCGCAGACCGACTCCGCACGGTAGACCCTTTCGCCGACGACTTCGAGTCCCGCTCAGGGGATTGCCAGGGCGGCCGCCTGCCCCGCCTGCGCCGTGTGCGCGCGGTACAGCTCCACCAGCTGCGTTCCCGTGACCTCGGCGCCCGTGCGGTCGGTGTGCTCCTGAACGACCCGGGCGAAGGCGACCTGCTCGTCGCGCGAGAGCGTGATCCCGTGCTCCTCCAGCAGGTGCGCGATGCCGCCCTTGCCCGACTGCGAGTTCACCCGGATCACCGCCTCGTAGCTGCGACCCAGGTCCGCCGGGTCGATCGGCAGGTAGGGCACCCGCCAGTCGAGGTCCGCCTCGGCGACGCCGGCCGCCGCCGCGCGGGCCCGGTGCTCGGCGAAGCCCTTCCTGATCGCGTCCTGGTGGGTGCCGCTGAACGCCGTGTGCACGAGCTCGCCGACGTACGGATGCCGGGGATGCAGCGGGATGCGCGTGCAGTCCTCGACCACCGCCCGCACCTCGTCGATGCGCGAGAAGTCGATCATCGGATCCACGCCCTGCGCGTGCAGGTTCAGCGCCAGCGTCGCCAGGTCGACGTTGCCGGTGCGCTCGCCGTTGCCGAAGATGCAGCCCTCCACGCGCTGCGCACCCGCGAGCACGGCCAGCTCGGCGCAGGCGATGCCGGTGCCCCTGTCGTTGTGCGGGTGCACCGAGAGGATGACGGAGTCGCGCCTCGCCAGGTTGCGGTGCATCCACTCAATCTGGTCCGCGTACACATTCGGCGTCGCCACCTCGACCGTCGCGGGCAGGTTGAGGATGACCGGCCGGTCCGGGGACGCCTGCCACAACCCGGTCACCGCGTCGCAGACCTCCAGCGCGAAATCCGGTTCGGTGAGGTTGAACACCTCGGGCGAGAACTCGAAACGGGTGTCCGGCCGGTCGCCCGCCAGCCGGAGCACGTCCGACGCACCCGCCAGGATGAGGTCGAGCAGCTCCCGCCGCTGCTTGCCGAGCACGACGTCCCGCCAGACGGGAGCGGTCGCCGTGTACAGGTGGATGACGACCGGGTTGCGCAGGCCCCGCACCGACTCCACGGTGCGCTCGATCAGGTCGCGCCTGGCCGGGGTGAACACCACGATCGTCACGTCCTCCGGGGCCAGCCGCTCCTCGGCGAGCAGGCGCACGAAGTCGTAGTCCGTGCGGGAGGCGCTCGGGTAGCCGACCTCGATCTCGGTGTAGCCCATCCGGACCATCAGCTCGAAGAACCGGCGCTTGCGCGCCGGGTCCATCGGCTCGGCGAGCGCCTGGTTCCCGTCGCGCAGGTCGACGGGCACCCAGAGCGGCGCGGTGGTGATGCGTGCGGAGGGCCAGCGGCGGTCGACGACGGGGATGTCGACGCGGCTGTGCACGTCCCGGTAGCGGTGGGAGGGCATCCCGGACGGGCGCTGGCGGTTCCAGGCGGGCGTCCCGGGCAGCTCGAGCGCCTCGCCGGCGGGCGTGGTGGTCATGGGGTTCTCCTTCGTGTCGTGCGTGCGGTCGGTCGACCGGCGCGACGAGGGAACCCGCGGACTCCGCGGCGGGGCGCCGGTCAGACCCCGCCGCGGCGGGGAAGGAGGAGGCGTCCGAAGTGCATGCTGCGACCGTAGCACTCCTCAGACAAGTAGACAAGTGTTGGGCTAGGCGGCATAGGATGGCAGACGTGCCCGTCCTCCGCGCCCCTCTCGCCGACCAGGCGGCCGACGCGCTGCTCGCACGCATCCGCGCGGGCGAATGGGCGCTCGGCGAGAAGCTCCCCGGCGAGACGACGCTCGCACCGCAGCTGGGCGTCGGCCGGTCGACGGTCCGCGAGGCGATCCGGCAGCTCGCCGGGCGAGGGATGCTGCAGTCCCGCCAGGGCGCCGGCGTCTTCGTCACCGCCCTCGACGTGCCGGAGGACTGGGACGCGGTGCTCCGGCGGGCCGGCATCGTGTCGGTGATCGAGGCGCGCACCGCGATCGAGTCGGAGGCGGCGGCGCTGGCCGCCGAGCGCCGCACCCCCGCGGAGCTGCGCGCGCTGCGCCGCGCCCTGCAGACCCGCGGCGAGCCTGCGGCGACGATCGAGGCGCACGTGGACGCGGACACCGCCTTCCACCGGGCCGTCGTCGATGCGGCCCACAACGACATCCTGCGCGAGCTGTTCGACGGGTTCGTGCCACGCTCGCGCGAGGCGATGGTGCAGATGCTGCGCATCCGCCCGGTGCCGGACGAGTCGGCCGACCACGACGCGCACGCCGCGCTGGTGGACGCCATCGCCCGCCAGGATCCGGATGCGGCGGCGCGCGCGAGTCGCGGCCACCTCGCCTCCCTGAAGAGCCGGCTGAGCTAGGAGCCCCATGACCGACACCGTCCTCGAACTCCGCGACGTCACCTTCCGGCGCGACGGCAACCAGATCCTCGACGGGATCGACCTGACCGTGCGCGCCGGCGAGCACTGGGCGCTGCTCGGCCCGAACGGTGCGGGCAAGTCGACGGTGCTCGGGTTCTGCGGGGCGCTGACGTTCCCCACCAGCGGGACCGTGGATGTGCTCGGCCGGCGCCTCGGCCGCGTCGAGCTGCAGGAGCTGCGGCGGCACATCGGGCACGTGAACCCGCGGCATCCGGTGCGCTCGCCCCTCACCGTCACCGAGGTGGTGCTCACCGGGATCACCGGCACGCTTGAGCGGCCGATGCGCTGGGAGCCGACGTCGGAGCAGCTGGCTCGCGCGCGGGAGCTCATCCACACCGTCGGCCTGGACGAGCGCAGCCAGGCACGCTGGCCGACCCTGTCGCAGGGCGAGCGCGGCCGCAGCCTGATCGCCCGCGCGCTGATCTCCGAACCCCGGCTCCTGCTGCTCGACGAGCCGACCACCGGCCTCGACGTCGCCGCGCGGGAGCAGCTGCTGGAGACGATCGACGGCCTCTCGCACACCGCTCCGGACCTCGCCTCCGTGCTGGTCACCCACCACCTCGAGGAGCTGCCGGAGACGACGACGCACGCGCTGCTCATCTCGCACGGCCGCATCGTCGCCGTCGGTCCGATCGCCGAGGCGATCACGACCGAGAGCGTGACGCGCGCCTTCGAGCACCCGATCCGCGTCGAGCGCGCGGACGGCCGCTGGAGCGCCCGCGCGGTGCGCGAGCGGGCCGGGCTCGGCGGCTAGCCGCGTCCCGGGCCCGCTAGCGCTGCGGCACCTTCTCCAGCGCGAACTCCATCGCGAGCTGGGCGGCAACCAGCGCGGCCGCCGCCGCAGCCATCCCGACCTGTGCGGACGGGTCGGTCACATTGCCGGCGGCCCAGACGCCGGGGACGCTCGTGCGGCCCTGCTGGTCCGTCGGCAGATGCTCGCCGATGCCGGCGGGATGCTCGACGGGCGCGAGTCCCAGGCCGGAGAGGAAGGGTGCGACGATCCGCGAGCGCGGGCCGATCACGACCGTCTCGACGGGATGCACCTCGCCGCCAGCGAGTCGGAGGCCGGCCACGCGGCCCTCCCGCAGTTCGACCGCCTCCACAGCGCCCTCCACCACGGGGATGCCGCGCTCGGCCGCCTCCTCCGCGAGGCCCGGCTGGTCGTTCGCGAACAGGGTGACGTCCGGGCTCCACTGGTGGAACAGCAGCGCCTGGTGCATCGCACGCCCGCTCAGGGCCAGCACGCCGATCGCGGTGTCGCGCACCTCCCAGCCGTGGCAGAACGGGCAGTGCACGACCTCCGCGCCCCAGCGCTCCCTCAGGCCGGGGATGTCGGGGATCTCGTCCACGAGGCCGGTCGTGACGATGAGCCGGCGTGCGCTCAGCCTCCGCGAGCCGTCCACGGTCACGACGAACCCGTCGCGGTCCGGACGCGCGTCGGTCACGGTGCTGTCGAGGATGCCGCCGCCGTAGCCGATGACCTCCGCGCGACCGCGCGCCAGGAGTTCGGCCGGGGGCGTGCCGTCGCGGCCGAACAGCCCGTGCACCTCGCCGGCGCGCGCGTTGCGCGGGGCCCCCGCATCCACCACCAGCACCGACACCCTGGCGCGGGCGAGCATCAGGCCGGCGCTGAGTCCGGCCGCGCCGCCGCCGATCACGATCACATCGAAGTCGTCCATGCCTCCACACTCGGCGGCGGCCGGATGAATTGGCAAGTTTCGTTGCCGAAGTGGCAAAATGTGGGCATGACCGACGAGACCGACCGCGAGCTCGACCGCGCGCTCGGCGCGGTCGGCGACCGGCTGCGCGCGCTCCGCACCCGTCGCGACCTGACCCTCGCCGAGCTCGCCGCGACCACCGGCATCTCGGTCAGCACGCTCTCGCGGCTGGAGTCCGGCGCCCGGCGTCCCACCCTCGAGCTGCTGCTGCCGCTCGCCCGCGCGCACGGCGTGACCCTGGACGAGCTGGTGGATGCGCCGCAGACCGGCGACCCCCGCGTGCACCTGCGGCCGGTGCGGCACGGCGACCGCACCGTGGTGCCGCTCACCCGCAGGACCGGCGGTATCCAGGCGTTCAAGACCGTCATCCCCGGCGGTCGTCCCGCCCCCGGTATCCCCGACCCCAGGACGCACGAGGGCTACGAGTGGCTCTACGTGCTGAACGGCCGCCTGCGCCTCGTGCTCGGCGAGCACGACATCGAGCTCGGGCCGGGCGAGGCGGCCGAGTTCGACACCCGCGTGCCGCACTGGTTCGAGCGGGCCGGCGAGGACGCGGTCGAGTTCCTGAGCCTGTTCGGCAAGCAGGGCGAGCGCGTGCACCTGCGGGCTCGCCCTTCGCGCCCGGGCGACGGCGCCGGTGACCGCTCGTGACGACGTTCGCCATCGCGGACGACGGCGTGCGGATCGCGTTCGAGGAGCACGGCAGCGGCGTCCCGGTGCTGCTGATCGCCGGCCAGGCGACCGGGATGCACGGCTGGGGACCGTTCGCCGACGCCCTGGCACGCGACTTCCGGGTCATCGCGTTCGACCACCGCGGCATCGGCGCGAGTGAGGAAGGCGACGCCGGGCTCTACTCGACGCGATCGTTCGCCGCCGACGCCGTGGCGGTGCTGGATGCGGCGGGCGTCGCAGCGGCGCACGTCGTCGGGCACTCGATGGGCGGCCGTGTCGCTCAATGGCTTGCCGCGGACGACCCGGGCAGGGTGCGCCGCCTGGTGCTCATCGCCACCACCGCGAGCGATCGCGCCGGCGGCTCCGGTGCTCGGCGCGACCCGGCCGCCATCGCCGACCTGCTGAGCGGCGACCGCGCCAGGATGCGACCCCTGTTCTTCGACGACGGCTGGGCCGACGCTCATCCCGACGTGGTCGACGGGTTCTTCGGCCGCGTCGCCTCCCGCCCGGCGCTCCGGGGCCACTTCGCGGCGAGCCGCGACCACGACGCCAGGGACGCGCTCGCCGGCATCCGCGCCGAGACGCTCGTCATCCACGGCAGCCGCGACGCGCTCACCCCGGTGCCGCACGCCAGGATGCTCGCCGACGGCATCCCGCACGCCCGCTTCCTGGAGCTGGACGCCCGCCACGGCCTGCACCTGGACACGCCCGCCGTGCTCGACGCGGTGCGCGACTTCCTCCTGCCGGAGGGGCAGCGGCGGGACTGACGGCAGGGAATTGGGGGTGGTGCCGCGGCGACGGGCAGGAGCATCCTTGGTGCCGTCGCCGCGGGGTGCCGCGGCGACGGTCACCAGATACCCGAAACCCGAACAGGAGCACCACCATGTCTCTCACCGAGACCGACGTCTCGGACGACTTCCGAGACCTCGCCGGTCGCGTCGCCGGCTCCGTCGTCACACCCGCCGACCCCGGCTGGGACACCGTCCGCCAAGCCTGGAACCTCGCGCACGACCAGCATCCTGACCTCGTCGTCGTCCCGGCCGGCCCCGACGACGTGGCGGCCGCGCTCGACTTCGCCCGGGAGACCGGGCGCACGCTGGTGCCGCAGGGCACCGGGCACTTGGCCGCACCACTCGGCGACCTCGCCGGATGCCTGCTGCTGAACACGTCGGCGCTGCGCGGCGTCGAGGTGGATGCGGACGCCCGCGTCGTCCGCGCGGGCGCCGGTGCCGTCTGGGGCGACGTCACCTCCGCGCTCGCGCCGCACTCCCTCGCCGCGCTCGCGGGGTCCTCGCCCGATGTCGGCATCTCCGGCTACCTGCTCGGCGGCGGGTACAGCTGGCTCGCGCGCGAGCACGGGCTCGGCTGCACCTCTGTGATCGCGCTCGACGTCGTCACCGCGGACGGCGTGCAGCGGCACGTGACCGCGGAGCAGGAGCCCGAGCTGTTCTGGGCGCTCCGCGGTGGCGGCGGCACCACGGCCGTCGTGACCGCGATCACCCTGCGGGTGCTCCCGCTCGCGACCATCTACGCCGGGATGCTGCTCTTCCCGATCGAGCGCGCCGGCGAGGTCGTGCGCGCCTACGAGCGCTGGACACGCGACATCACCGAGGCCGCGACCACCTGCGTCCGGCTGCTGCGCGTCCCGCCGCTGCCGGACGTTCCCGAGCCGCTGCGCGGCCGGGCGTTCGTGGGCGTCAACGGGGCGATCGACCTGCCGGAGGAGGAGGCCGTGGCTCTGCTCGCGGACCTGCGCGTCCTCGGCCCGGAGCTGGACACGTTCGCTCCCATGCCGGCGGCGGCCCTCGGGGCCATCAACATGGACCCGCCGATGCCGGTGCCCGCGGCCGGCGACGGGATGATCATCGACGATCTGCCGGAGGACGCGATCGCGGCGCTGCTGGCGGTCGCAGGGCCCGAGGCGCAGACGCCGCTGCTGGCCGTCGACCTGCGCAACCTCGGCGGTGCCGCGGGCCGTCCGGCCCCGGGAGGCGGCGCGGTCGACCACCTGCCCGGCCGGTTCCTGGTCTACGCGGTGGGCATCGTGCCTGACCCCGCGCTCGCCCCGGCGGTCGCGGGAGCCGTGGAGGCGGTGCGCGGCGCGCTCGCGCCCTGGGCGGCCGAACGCGACTACGCCAACTTCCGCGAGACCGTCGTGCCGGCGTCCCGGCTGTGGGCGCCGGACGTCCTCGAACGGCTTCGTGCGGTCAAGGCGGCGTACGACCCCCAGGGGGTGATCCGCACCGCGCACCAGCTGGCGTGAGGCGGCGTCCGGCGCCCCGTCGGGTCCATCGGGTCAGCGCGTCAGGCGAAGAAGCCCTGCCGCGCCGCGTCCACGAACAGCTCGTAGTCCGCCTCCGCCTGGTCGGCGTAGGCGTGCGCCCACTCCGCCGCCGCGCGCACGAACGCTCCGCCCGTCCCGATGTACCCGGCCGCGAACGCCGCCTTGGGAGAGCGGGCGTGCGCGCGGCCGAGCACGATCGCGCACGCCTGGGCGTAATCCGTGAACTGCGCGGCGTTCATCTCCCCGATCTCGAACGACGCGTTGCGGTTGCGGAAGATGCGCATGTAGAAGCCGTAGTCCTCCACGTTCAGATAGCCGAGGAACGGATCCGAGACCGCCTGCAGGATCCGCTGGCAGCCGACCACCCGGTAGCCCTGGTGCCGATCGAACAGCACAGGGTCCAGGTAACCGAGCGCGGGGGAGACCTGCCCGAACTCCTGCACCACCGAGGCGCCGGCCTCCTTCAACTGCAGGATGAGCACGTCCCCGGTCGGGTCGCCGAGGGCGATGATGAAGCACCGGGTGCCGACGCTGCCGACCCCGACGACGCGGCGGGCGACGTCGAGCACGGTGTACTGCGACAGCATGAGCGCGAGGTTGGACGGGACGCTGGCGCGGTAGTCCTCGAAGACGCCGTCGATGAGGGCGCGGATATCCGGCTCCAGGCGGGTGAGCACCGGCGGCTGCTCCACGAAGCGCATCCGGCCGTCCCCGCCCTCCTCCAGAGTGCGCGCGGCGACGCGCTCGCTCGTCCGCTTCTCCGACTGCTTGAGCGTGCGCTTGACCATCCGCTCGGAGTCCGGCGACAGCACCTGCCTGTTGTTCATGTCGGTGGGGGTGAAGTAGCGGCCGTACAGCGGGAGTCGCAGGGCGTTGCGGAGGGCGTTGCGGTACATCGCGGACGCGTCGAGCACGATCGTCCGCAGCTGCGCCCCGCCCATCCCGAGCGACCGTCCGGCGAGGACGACGCTCGCGAGCAGGCGCTTGACGTCCCACTCCCAGGGTCCGATGAACGCCTCGTCGAAGTCGTTGATGTCGAACACCATCGCGCGCTCGGGCGAGCGGTAGACGCCGAAGTTGCCGAGGTGGGCGTCGCCGCAGATGATCACCTCCGCGCCGGAGTCGACGCCGGCGTGCAGGTCCGCGGACTGGATCGCCGCCGTCCCGCGGTAGAACGCGAACGGGTCGGCGCCCATCCGCTCCACTCGCAGCTGGACGAGCCACGGCAGCCGCGATTCGTGCTGCGTGCGCAGGATGCCCAGCGGATCCCGGCCCGGCGGCGGCGTGTACTCGGCCTGCGCGGAGCGCGGCACGTCGCCGCGTGCCGCTCGTCCCGCCTCGTAGAGCTCGGCCTCGGTGAGCGGGGTCGCGATCGTGGTCATGTCCCACCTCCTGCGCAGCGCGCTCATGGTAGCTCCCGCCCGGGCGGCTAGGGTAGGGGCCGATGGACGACTGGATCGAACACCGCCGCGGCGACGGCGAGCGCCTGGGCTGGATGCGGCAGGAGGGCGAGCTGTTCGTCCCCGTCGACCTGCTCGGACGCGACCTGAGCGGACCTGTGGACTGGCTGGCGGCGGAGGAGCTGCTGGAGGAGACGGGGATCGGCTACCTCGCCGGCATCTTCGAGCTGAGGATGGAGGACGGCAGCTGGCTGCGGGTGCGGCTGGCGGAGGTGTCGCCGACGCGCATCGTGGCGAAGAAGGACGACTTCGGCGCCGTCGGCATCCCGCAGGTCTTCTTCACGCTCCCGTTCCCCATGCCGGAGAGCCTCCGCCCCGCCGCCTGACGCCGCCCCGCACAGGCGTCGCCCGGCCGCCGAGCACAGGGAAAGTGCTGCGATTCCGCCGAAACCGCGACACTTTCCCTGTGCTCGGCAGCCTTCGCGTGGCGAGCCGGCGGCGAGCGTCGGCGAGCGGGGGTGGGCGGAGGACGGGGCTGGTGCGGCGTCGGAGCGCGGCGTTAGCATCCGGCTATCGCGGCCCGGACGTGGCGCGCGGAGGAGGTTCCCGTGGCCGACGCACCCTTCCCGGACATCGCCGATCACGGCATCATCGGCGACCTGCAGTCGGTCGCCCTGGTCGCCACCGACGGCGCCATCGACTGGTTCTGCGCGCCCCGGTTCGATTCGCCTTCGCTGTTCGCGGCGCTGCTGGACCGTGAGAAGGGCGGCTACTTCCGCATCCACGCGCTCGGCGACGGCGTGCGGATCAAGCAGATGTACTTCCCGCAGACCGCCGTGCTGATCACGCGGTTCATGTCGTCGGAGGGCGTCGGCGAGGTGATCGACTTCATGCCGATCGCCGACGAGCCGAAGGTGGCGACGCAGAACCGGGTGATCATGCGCGGGGTGCGGGTGGTGCGCGGGACGCTGCGGTTCCGCCTGGAGTGCCGGCCCCGGTTCGACTACGGCCGCAGCGAGCACACCGCGACCGCCTCCGAGCACGGCGTCCTCTTCCGCGACGGGACGCTGACCGCTGCGCTGCACGGCGTCGGCCCTGATGCGCTCGACGGTACCGACGTCGACACCGAGTTCCGGCTGCAGGAAGGCGACCTGCGGCTGTTCGCCTTCGAGACGGCGCCGCGCGGCGAGCCGCGGGATCTCGGTCGCAACCGTGGCAACCGGCGCTTCCGGGAGACCGTCGCCTTCTGGCGGGACTGGCTCTCCCGGAGCAGCTACTCGGGGCGCTGGCGCGCGTCCGTCGAACGCTCGGCGATGGTCCTCAAGCTGTTGCAATATGCACCGTCCGGCGCGCTGGTGGCTGCGCCAACGGCCGCGCTCCCCGAGCAGCTCGGCGGCGTGCGGAACTGGGACTACCGGTACACGTGGATCCGCGACGCATCCTTCTCCGTCTACTCGCTGATCGCGCTCGGCTACGAGGAGGAGGCGATCTCCTTCTCGCTGTGGGTGGCCGACCGGGTCGCCGAGCAGGTGGGCGACGCATCCGGCCCGCTGAAGATCATGTACCGGATCGACGGTTCCTCCGACCTCGAGGAGCTGACCCTGGACGACTTCGAGGGCTATGCGGGCTCGCGTCCGGTGCGGATCGGCAACGGGGCGGCGGACCAGCTGCAGCTCGACATCTACGGCGAGGCGATCGATGCGCTGTTCACCGCGGACGGGTTCCGCGCGATCGGGCACCCCGGCTGGACGAAGCTCGTTGGCATCCTCGACTGGCTCGCCGACAACTGGGACCAGCCCGACGAGGGCGTCTGGGAGACGCGCGGCGGCCGGAAGGACTTCACCTACGGCCGGATCATGTGCTGGGTCGCGTTCGACCGGGCGATCTCGCTGGCCAGGAAGCGCGGCCGCCCCGCCCCGCTGGAACGCTGGATCGCCGCCAGGGACGCGATCTACGAGCAGGTCTTCACCCAGTGCTGGAACCCCGAGCGCAAGGCGTTCACCCAGTATCCCGGCACCGACGTCGTGGACGCGATCACCCTGCTGATGCCGCTGGTGGGGATGATCTCGCCGAACGACCCGATGTGGCTCTCGACGCTCGACGCCATCGGCGAGGAGCTCGTCGCCGACAGCCTGGTCTACCGCTACAACCCCTCGGCGTCGCCCGACGGCCTGCCGGGGGCGGAGGGCACCTTCTCGCTCTGCTCCTTCTTCTACGTGAGTGCGCTCACCGACGCGGGCAGGCTCGACGAGGCGCAGTACGCCTTCGAGAAGATGCTCACCTACGGCAATCACGTCGGCCTCTACTCCGAGGAGATCGACCAGAGCGGCCTCCAGCTCGGCAACTTCCCGCAGGCGTTCACCCACCTGGCCCTGATCCGGGCGGCGATCGCCCTGGACGCGGCCCTCACCTCCCGAGGAGCACGATGATCCCGCTGACCATCGGAACCAGCGCCGACGCGCCCGACCGCCCCGCCGTCATCGACGGCTCGCGCTTCAACAGGCACACCTTCTGGTGCGGGCAGAGCGGGTCGGGCAAGACGTACGCGCTCGGTGTGGTGCTGGAGCAGCTGCTGCTGGAGACGACGCTCCCGGTCGCGGTGATCGACCCGAACGCGGACTTCGCACGGCTCCACCGCGTCCGCGACGAGGTGGAGCCTGAGCTGCGCGAGCGGTTCGGCGGCCTGGACATCCGGGTGTTCCACTCGAGCACCCGCGAGGAACCGCAGCTGCACACGCGCTACGTCGACCTGAGCGTGCGCTCGCAGGCGGCGGTCGGCCGGCTGGATCCGATCGCCGACGAGGAGGAGTACAACGCCCTGCTGCACCTGGACAAGGCGCCGGAGCACTACGAACGCGGCCGGTTCCTGGACGGCCTGATGGCGTCGGACGACCCGGCGCGGAGGCGGCTCGGAATGCGCATCGACAACCTGGAGATCCTGGACTGGCCGCTCTGGGCGTTCGGCGGCGCCTCGGCGGTCGACACCATCGACGAGCGCCCGCGGGTCACGGTGCTCGACGTCGGCGGCTTCGCCCATCCCGCCGAACCGCAGGCCGCGGCGCTGTGCGTTCTGGAGCACCTGTGGGATCGGCGGATGGACAGGAACCCGATCCTCATCGTCATCGACGAGGCGCACAACTTCTGCCCGCCGTCTCCCCGCAACAGCGTGGAGGCGCAGCTGACCGAGCAGCTCATCCAGATCGCGGCGGAGGGCCGCAAGTTCGGGCTCTGGCTGTTCCTCTCCACGCAGCGGCCGACCAAGATCCACCCGAACGTGCTCTCCCAGTGCGACAACCTCGGGCTGATGCGCATGAACTCGCCGCGCGACCTCGTCGAGATCGGGAACGTGTTCGGGTTCGTCCCACAGCACCTGCTGGAGCAGTCACCCGCATTCCGCAAGGGCGAGGCGCTGTTCGCGGGAGCGTTCTCGGAGGAGCCGCAGCTGGTGCGCGTCGGACGCCGGCTGACCGTGGAGGGCGGCAGCGACCTGTCGGTGGAGGCGATGGCATGAGCCCCGGCGGGGGCAGCGAGGGCCAGCAGGTCCGGCTGCACCGGGCGTTCTGGCGGCACTGGGGGACGCCGGCCGCCATCTACGGCACGATCGTCTATGCCAGCGTGGTCGCCGCCGCCTCGATCGAGAACGAGGACCACGAGTCGGCGGTGCAGGTGCTCGTCTTCAGCGTGGTGAGCATCGTCGTGTTCTGGCTCGCCCACGTCTACTCGACGGCGCTGGGCTTCCACGGCGACGCGGACCGGCTCGGCGACAGGATGCGCGACTCGCTGCGGCACGCCCTCCGCGAGTCCAGCGGGATGCTGGAGGCGGCCATCGTGCCGAGCGTCCCGCTGCTGCTGGCGGCGCTGCACGTGCTGCCCGTGAACCTCGGCGTCACCCTGGCGCTCTGGCTGACCGTCCTGATGCTGGCGCTGCTCGGCTACCTCGTCTTCCTGGTCCGAGGCCGACCGGTCGCGGTCTGCCTCGCGGGGGCGGTGATCACCGGCCTGTTCGGCGTTGTCGTGATCCTGCTGAAGACGTCGCTGCAGCACTGAGCCGCTCGCTGCGCGGCGCACACCGATCGTCTGCATCTGCAACGATTTGCCCCAAATCGTGGTTCTGCCGCGCTCAAGGCCGCGATTTGGCGCAAATCGTCGTCAGGACACCTCGAGGATCGGCGGCAGAGGCGGCGCAGGGGCTCAGAAGCTCGCGATGCCCTTGCCGATCAGGACGACGCCGAACACCAGGAGCAGCACCGCCATGACCGCCGCGTTGTTGTGGACGAGCCAGCGGCGCAGGGAGTCGAGGGGCCCGCGCATCCGGTCGGCCGCGAGCAGGTAGCCGATCACGGGGATCGCGACCGAGCAGGCCGCGATCACCACGAACACCACGATGACGACGGTCGCGGCGCCGGCCGAGAGGCCGGCGGTGCCGATCGCGACTCCGGCGCCGGCCGCGAGCAGCAGGTTCTTGGGGTTGACCGCGGCCAGGATGAACGCGAGCACGAAGCCGCGCCCCGCGGTCATCGAGTCGATCGCGTCCATCCATTTCGGCAGCTTCTCCGCCTCGCCCGGTCGCGGCCGGCTCCGCCACTGCCGCAGGGCAAGCAGGAGGAGGAGCGCGCCGAGCACGATCTTGATCGTGCCCGCGATCGGCTTGGACGCGTCAGGGTCGTTCTCCGGCAGCAGCCCCGAGAGCAGTGTGAAGACCACCACCGCCACGATGATGCCGACCAGCCAGCCGAGCAGGAACCCGACGCTCGTCCCGCGCGCCCGTGGCGACAGCAGCATCAGGATCGCCGCGATGATCGGCACCGGGCTGATCGCGATCCCGAGCGCCAAGGGCAGCGTTTCCCCGATCGCACTCCCCATGCTTGTCTATCCCTTCCGTCCGGCCTGCTTCTGCGTCTTCGTCTCCAGCCGCTGCGCCTTCGCGGCGGCGGTCTCCTCTTTCATCAGTTCCCGCGTCTCCTGCAAGTCGCCGATCGCCGCCCGCCAGATCCGCGCGCGCGGGTCGGAGTCGACGAGCACGGCGCGGGCGAGCAGCGTGAGGGGAACGGCGAGGATGGCGCCGATCGGCCCGAGCACGACCGCCCAGAACAGCACGGAGAAGAAGGTGAGCGTCTGGCTCAGCGACACCGCGTTGCCGACCACCTTCGGCTGCACGATGGACTGCACGACGGCGTTGATGATCCCGTAGATGACGATGATCGCGATCACCGTGCCCCAGCCGCCGGTCAGGTAGCCGAACACGAGCGGTGGCACCAGGGCGATGAAGTAGCCGACGTTCGGGATGAACGAGCAGAGGAACGCGAGGATCGCCCACAGCAGGGCGGCCGGCACCCCCAGCACCCACAGTGCGAGACCGTTGATCACACCCTGAACGATGCCGAGCAGCGTGGTGACCACCATGTACCGGCGGACGCTGTGCGCGAAGCCGCCCATCGCGTAGACGAGGTTGGGCTTGGTCGGCTGCAGCTGCCGCAGGAGCGTCGGGGTGTAGGCCGCGTCCGCCGGCATCAGGATGAGCATGGTCAGCACGATCACACCGAACGCGACGAAGCCGAAGGCGCCGCCGAGCAGCCCGGTGAAGAAGTTCACCAGTTTGGTGGGGTCGAAGCCGGAGGCGACAGACTGCACCTCCTGCTGGCTGACGCCGATGCTGTGCAGCCACGCCGCGAACTGGTCGCCGAACTGATCGAGCTGGTCCTTGTACTGGGGCAGCATCGCAACGAACTGTGCGAGCGCGACGATCAGCAGCCCGGCGAACGCGGCGAGCAGTGCGAACGTCGTGAGGGCGACCGCCCCGGTCGCGATTCCGGCCGGCGTCCCGTGCCGGGTGAGCCAGACGCGCACCGGCTGCGCGCAGATCGTGAGCACCAGCGCGAGGAGGGAGGGCGCGAGGATGTTGCCGATCGCGTGCATCCCGACCGCGACGACCGTGCCCGCGGCGAGCCCGAGCAGGATCCGCACCGCGCGTCCGGACGCCTCTGCCGCCTGCTGGTCGGGGTCCGGCCCCTCAGGCGGCGGCGCCTCTGGCGCCCGGGGACGACGGTGGAAGGGCCACCAGCCCCGCTCAGCCACGGGGTTCCCCCGCGGCGTCGGTCCGGAGCGCCATGATGGCCTCCCTGTTCGTGTCGAAGAAGCGCACCCCGTGCAGCAGCCCGAGGTGCTCGAGTCGGTCGCGGATGCCCGGGCGCACGCGGCTGAGCGCGAGGTCGGTGCCGCGGCCGGAGAGCGAGGCCTGGACGGCCTCCCACGATTCGGCGCCGGTCACGTCGACGTCGGTCACCGCCTCCATGTCGAGGACGACGTGACGGGCTCCCGCCTCCCGCGCGGCACGTTCGACGGCCTGCTCGAACACCGTGGAGTTGGCGAAGAACAGCGGCGCGGCCAGGCGGACGACGACGACCCCGGGCACGGTCGGCTCGCCGACGGGCGCGGCGGCGAGCAGCGAGTGCTCCGGGTCGCCGTCTGCGGCGAGCGTGTCGATGGGCGGATTCGCGGCGCGACGGGTCACGTTGACGACGGCGAGCACGAACGCGATCAGGATGCCTGCGATCGGGCCGATCAGCAGGGCCCCGAGGAAGCAGACGGCGCCGATCACGAACTCGAAGCGGTCGAGGCGCCAGAGCCGGACGAAGTCGGGGATGCCGAGCAGCGGCACCACGGCGACGGCGACGATCGCGCCGATCGCGGGGGAGGGGATGTGCTCGAGCAGCGCCGTGCCGAAGATCAGCAGCAGCAGCGTCCCGAGCGCCGTGATCAGGCTGGGCAGCTGCGTGCGGGAGCCGGCCTGGTCCATCGCGGCCGTGCGCGAGGTGGACGAACCGACCGTGAAACCGCCCGAGACGCCGGCGCCGAGGTTCGCGACGCCGAAGGCGAACAGGTCGCGGTTGGGCCGCGTCGGGTATCCCCGCTTCTCGCCGTACGACCGCGAGACCAGCAGGCCCTCGCCCATCGTCACAACGGTGAGGGCGATGGCGGAGGGAACGAGCGCCGCCCACTGGCTCCATTCGATCACCGGCCAGGTGAGCGTCGGCGGTCCCGCCTCCACCTTTCCGAGCACGGACACCCCCGCCTTCTCGGCGGAGGACAGGACGACGACGATCGTCCCGACGATGAGCACGATGAGCGCCCACGGCACGGCGGCGGCGATCCTGCGCCCGACGAGCAGGACAATGAGCGCGCCGGCCGAGATGAGCACCGACCACACGTTGAGACCGGGCAGTCCGGTGACGAGCCCGGTCAGCTTCTCGATGAACTCGCCACCCGAGTCGATCTTCACGCCGAGCATCTTCGCCGCCTGCGAGACCAGGATGTCGAGCGCGAGGCCGCCGACGAAGCCGACGAGGATCGGCTTGGACAGGAAGTTCGCCAGGAACCCGAGCTTGAAGAACGAGCAGGCGAGGAACATCACGCCGCAGATCAGCGCTTGCGCGAGGGCGAGCGTTATGTAGTCCTGGTGTCCCGCGACGGCGAGCCCGCCGAGCGAGGATGCGACCAGCGCGGCCGCGGCAGCGTCCGGGGACGCGACGAGCTGGCGCGAGGAGACGGTCAGCGCGTAGAGCACCGCCGGCACGATCAGCGCGTAGAGACCGGCCGTCGCGGGGAGGCCGGCGATCTGCGCGTAGCCGATGTTCAGCGGCACGGCGATCGCGAGCAGGGTCACGCCGGCGAGGACCTCGCGGAACGCGTTCCGCGGGGTCAGCCCCGCCAGCGGGCGGAGGCGGGAAGGTCGCGGCGCCGGAGTCCTCGTGGACTCCGGCGCCGCGGCGGTCGGGTCGGTCACGTCGGTCACCGGACCCGGGTGGTCAGACCGTCGGCGCGGCCGGCGGCGGTGTGGTGGGTGCGGCGGGCGCGGCCCCCGGTGCGGGAGCGGCCGGTGCGGCGTGGGCGCCGGCGGCGGTGGCCTGACGGCCGAGCGCGACGCTCTTCAGGTGGGCGAACTCCTCCGGCGTGATCGTCCCGGCGTCGAGCAGTGCCTTCGCCTTGGCGATTTCGTCCGCAGGGCTCGAGGAGGCGACTTCCCTGATGTACTGGTCGGTCGCCTGCTGCACCTGACGGGCTTCCTTCTGGCTGCGCTCCGCCATCCCCGGTCCGCGTGCGATCAGGTAGACCAGCGCGGTGAGGAACGGCACGAAGATCAGGAAGATGATCCACAGCGCCTTCCACCAGCCGTTCAGCTTGTGGTCGCGGAACAGGTCGCTGATGATCGCGAACAGTGCGAACAGGTAGGCGATGAACGCGAAGCTCCAGAAGAAGAGCCAGATGATGTTCCAGAAGTTGTTCCAGTCCATGTGTGTTACCCCTCCTCCCGGCTCGGTCCGAGCCTGGGTGTGCGCTGAGAGTAGCGCCGCCGCGCGAAGTGCGTCTAGAGGGCTGTTTCGGCGAGAGCGAGCCGCCGCGGTGACGGCCGCGGCTGCCCGGGCTAGACGCGCGAGCAGCCGCCCCGTTACGGTGGCCGCACATTCGTATCCGCGAGCGGAGGGACGGCGCTGTGGCCAGAGAATTCCAGGGGAAGATCGAACTCGACGTACGGGATTCGGTGTCGGATTGGGACGCCTTCCTGCCGCCGGAACCACCCGAGGGCGCGCCGAACGTCCTCCTTGTGCTGTACGACGACACCGGCCAGGCGGCGTGGTCGCCGTACGGCGGGCGCATCCAGATGCCGACGATGGAGCGGCTGGCGGCGCAGGGCCTCACCTACACCCAGTGGCACACCACGGCGCTCTGCTCGCCGACGCGTTCCACGCTGCTGACCGGCCGCAACCACCACTCGAACGGGTTCGCGACGATCTCGGAGTCCTCCACCGGCTTCCCCGGCTACAACTCGCACATCCCGGCGAGCAACGCAACGATGGCGAACCTGCTGCGCGACGCCGGCTGGGCCACGTTCTGGGTGGGCAAGAACCACAACGTGCCGATCGACGAGTGGACGGCGGGGGCGTCCAAGAAGAACTGGCCGCTCGCGCAGGGCTTCGACCGGTTCTACGGCTTCATCGGCGGCGAGACCAACAACTGGTACCCGTCGCTGGCGGAGGACAACCACTACATCGAGCAGCCGTACCTGCCGGAGGACGGCTACCACCTGTCCAAGGACCTCGCCGATCAAGCGCTGAAGATGCTCCGCGACGTCAAGCAGACCGAGCCGGACAAGCCCTGGTACCTGTGGTTCTGCCCCGGGGCCAACCACGCGCCGCACCACGCGCCGCAGGAGTACATCGACAAGTACAAGGGCGTCTTCGACGACGGCTACGAGGCCTACCGGGAGTGGGTGCTCCCGCGGATGATCGAGAAGGGCATCCTGCCGGAGGGCACGGAGCTCACCGACATCAACCCGATGCCGCCGGGGACGTTCACCCCGACCGACGAGGTGCGCCCGTGGGACACGCTGAACGACGACGAGAAGGCGCTGTTCTCGCGCATGGCCGAGGTCTACGCCGGGTTCTCCGAGTACACCGACGCTCAGGTGGGCCGGATCATCGACTACCTGGCGGAGTCGGGCCAGCTGGAGAACACGCTCATCATCTACTGCGCCGACAACGGCGCATCCGGTGAGGGCAGCCCGAACGGGTCGGTCAACGAGGGCAAGGTGTTCGGCGGCTATCCGGACGACCTCGCGCAGAATCTGTCGATGAAGGATGAGCTCGGCTCGCCGAACACATACAACCACTACCCGACGGGGTGGGCGACCGCGTTCTCGACCCCGTACCGGATGTTCAAGCGCTACACGTACCAGGGCGGCGTCTGCGACCCGCTCGTGATCTCCTGGCCGAAGGGGATCGCCGCGCGGGGAGAGGTGCGCAACCAGTACCACCACTCGACGGATATCGTCGCGACCATCCTCGACGTGTGCGGGGTGAGCCTGCCGGAGACCTACGGCGGCGTGCAGCAGCGCCCGCTCGACGGCGTCTCCATGCAGTACTCGTTCGCCGGCGACGGGCCGACCGAGAAGAAGACGCAGTACTACGAGATGCTGGGCAGCCGCGGCATCTGGCACGAGGGATGGAAGGCCGTCGCGGAGCACGGTCCCACGAGCGGGATGAGTGGCTTCGACCACGACACCTGGCAGCTCTTCCACACCGACGTGGACCGGTCGGAGGCCGACGATCTGGCCGCCGAGCATCCCGACAAGGTGGAGGAGTTGAAGGCGCTGTGGCTCGAGGAGGCGAAGCGCAACGACGTCCTGCCGCTCAACGACCTGCAGATCCTCGGCAACCCGAAGGACTTCGACACCTTCATCAGCATGGAGTTCAAGATCCCGGTTCCCGCGAGCGGGCAGTACACGTACTACCCCGGCACCACCGAAGTCCCGGAGCGCTCCGCCGCGAACACGCACGGCGTCTCCTACAAGGTGCTCGCGGAGGTGGAGACGACCGCCGATACCGAAGGCGTCATTTTCGCGCACGGGTCGCGGTTCGGGGGTCACGCGCTCTTCGTGAAGGACGGCCAGGTGACCTACGTCTACAACTTCCTCGGCATCCCGCCGGAGAACGTGATCTCGGCGCCCGTTCCCGGTCCCGGCAAACACGTGCTCGGCGTCTCCTTCACCAAGGAGAAGACGGGGGAGTATCGCGAGGCGATCGGGCCGCTGGAGCTCTACATCGACGATCAGAAGGTCGCCGAGCAGGAGATCCGGACGGTGCTCGGCCACTTCTCGCTCTGCGGCGAGGGCCTGTGCATCGGTTACGACGCCGGCGACGCCGTCTCGAAGCAGTACGAGGGCTCCCGGTTCGAGTACACCGGGGGCGAGATCGTGAAGGTCGTCTTCGACATCGCCGACGACGCCTACGTGGATGTGGAGGCGCACCTCGCGGCCGCGATGGCCAGGGACTAGGAGGTGACGTCCGCGCCGCCGGCGCCCCGCCCGTCGTGGCTCCTGCCCACGCTGGCGGGGTACCGGCGCGCGTGGATCGGCAGGGACGTCCTGGCGGGCCTCTCCGCCGGCGCCGTGGTGGTCCCGCAGGCGATGGCCTACGCCACCATCGCGAACCTGCCGGTGGAGGCCGGCCTCTATACGGCGATCGTGCCGATGGCGGTGTATGCGCTGCTCGGCGGCTCGCGGGCGATGAGCGTGTCCACCACGTCCACCATCGCCACCTTGACGGCGACGACGTTCGTCTCGGCGGGCGTCGTCGCGAACTCGGACCAGATCCCGCGCGACCTGGTGACCCTCACCCTGCTGGTCGGCGCCGCCCTGCTGCTCGCGCGGCTGATGCGGCTCGGCTCGCTCGTGGAGATCATCAACAAGCCGACGCTGCTCGGCATCCAGATCGGCGTCGGCGCGACCGTCGCCGTCGGCCAGCTGCCCAAGCTGCTCGGGGAGACGAGCGCGCCCACCGGTGGCGGGTTCATCCACAGCATCAACGCGGTGATCGCCGCCGTGCCGCAGGCCAACCCGGTCACGGCAATCCTCTCGCTCGTGTCCGTGGCCGCACTGTTCCTGTTCAAGCGCTTCCTGCCGCGGGTGCCGGGGCCCCTCGTCGTCGTCGCCGCAGGCATCCTGCTCGTCGCCTTCGGCGGGCTGCGGGATGCGGGGGTCGAGCTGATCACTCCCGTCGGGCAGGCCTTCCCGCTGCCGACGCTGCCGTCGCTGCAGCACGTCTTCCAGCTGATTCCGGGGGCGCTGGCGATCGCGGTGATGGCCTTCCTGGAGTCGGCGGCCGTCGCCCGCGGCATCCGCGAGCTCGACGACCCGCGCATCGACAGCAACCGCGAGCTGTTCGCCACGGCGGCGGCGAACGTGGTCGGCGGCTGGTTCCAGACGCTTCCGGCCGCGGGCGGCTTCTCCCAGAGCGCGGTGAACAAGGCCGCGGGTGCGCGCTCGCAGCTCGCGTCGCTGGTGACCGTCGTGCTGGCCCTGCTGATCGGCCTGTTCCTCGGGCCCGTCATCAGCCTGCTCCCGCAGGCGACGCTCGCGGCGCTCGTCTTCGTCGCCGTCTTCGGCCTGGTGGACGTGAAGGACCTCGTGCTGCTCTGGCGGATCAGCAGGCGTGACTTCGCCATCGCGATGCTCACCACGGTGATCGGGCTGACCGCGGGCCTCCTCGCCGCTGTCGGTGTCGGGGTGCTGTTCACGCTGATCCTCGTGCTGAGCGCGCTGAACAGGCCGCGGGTGCGGGCGGAGGAGGCGGCGGACGGCAGGATGACCGTCGTGCTGCTCGGCCCGCTCTACACGGCGAACGTCCTCGCGACCGAGCAGTCGGTGCTGGATGCGGCGGACGCGGCGCGGGCGACCGCGCCGCTCACCGAGCTGACCCTCGACTGTTCGACGCTGCAGGACATCTCGATCACGGTCATCCTCGCGCTGCGCGATCTGGACAGGGAGCTCGCCGGCCGGGACGTGCGGCTCCGCGTGCGCGGCCTGCCCTCCGCCGCCCGCGCGGTCGCCGCCCGTACGCCGTGGTTCCGGTCGCTGGAGGCCGGCGGCCGGGTGGAGTGAGCGCGGCGCCGGCCGCGGTCAGCGACCGGCCCAGCGCAGCACGCGCAGCGCCCGCAGCGTGTTCCAGCGGCTGGGCTCGCCCTGCTCCTCCATCGCGACCAGCACCTCGCCAGGGTGGACGCGGTCCATGCGCCACCGGCCGTCCTCACCGCGCGCCGCCTCCACGGCGTCGAGCACCTCGGTGAGCCGGTCGTCGGGGGCGACGCCCGCCGCGCGCAGGTGGTCGAGTCCCCGCAACACGTCGTAGTGCCAGTACGGCGGGAAGGCGGCGGACGTCCAGGAGGGGTCGATGACCATGCCGTCGCGCTTCCGGCGCAGGAGGCCCCGCTCGAGCAGATAGGCGTGACCGCGCTCGATTGCGTCGGCGACGGCGAACGGGCCGCCCGCATCCCGGTAGCCGGTCAGCCCCTCCAGCGCGCAGATCGTGCTGTGGAACGAGCCGGGATCGGCCCGCGTCTGCGCGTAGCAGTTCCAGCCGCCGTCGTCCTGCTGCTCGTCGATCAGCCGTTCCACGATGAGCGCGCTTGGATGCCCGAACGCCGCGCCGGCGACGAGGACGCGGCCGTTGATGCACGGCTCCACCTCGCCGTCGAAGAAGGGATGGTTCCACCAGTCCGCACCCCAGTCCACGCCCGCCACGACCCGGTCGACGGCGGCGCGGGTGCGCGGACCCTGCGCGCCGAGCAGCGCGAGCAGCAGCATCGCGTCGTCGACGCCGAGCCAGTCCCGTTGCGTCCACACGCCGTGGCCCCAGGTGCCGTCGCCGCGCTGGAGGCCGAGCAGGCGTGCGCCCCAGCCCTCGGTCTCGACGAGGGCCCGGTCGGCGGCGGCGCCGTCCGGGTCGTCCAGCAGGTCACGGCGCGTCTGCCAGCGGATCGCCGGGTCGCCGTCGAGGAGCCACGTTGTCGTGTCCACGCGGGCAGAGTACTACGCGAAGGACTGCGTGCCCACCACGTTCAGCAGCGCGAGCTTCTCGGCCGCCTCGCTGCGCGGCGGCGCGGTGAGCACGAGCAGGCAGAGCGACTGGTCCTCGGTGAACAGCGCCTGGCAGTCGAGTTCGATGGCGCCGAGCTCGGGATGCAGCAGCGTCTTGTGGTCCTCGAACCGGCGCGCAACCTCGTGCCGCTCCCAGAGCGCTGCGAACTCCGGGCTCTCGGCGAGCAGCGCGCGCACCAGCTCGCCGGCGCGCGACCGCGGCCCGAGCGCACCGTACGCGTCGCGCAGGGACGCGACCTGCGCACGGCTCTGCCGGTCCCTGTCGTCCTCCGGGTACATGGCCCGGGCCGACTCGGGGTGCGCGAACCAGCGGTAGTACTCGCTGCGCTCGAGCCCGGTGTAGCCGGAGCGGTCGCCGAGCAGGGCGACGGCCATGCGGTTCTGCACCAGCGTCTCACCGAGTGCGGAGAGGACCAGCGCGGGAGTGTCGTCCAGCCGGTCGAGCACCCGTTGCAGCGCCGGGGGCACGTGCGACCCGCCGCCGAACCGGTCCGGCGTGTTGTGACCGGCGAGGCGGAACAGATAGTCGCGCTCGTCGGCGGAGAGCCGCAGGGCGCGGGCGAGCGAGGTGAGCATCTGGTCGCTCGGCTGCGGTCCGCGCTGCTGCTCCAGGCGCGTGTAGTAGTCGGCCGACATGGCCGCGAGCATCGCGACCTCCTCGCGGCGGAGGCCCGGGGCGCGGCGGCGGGGACCCGCCGGCAGGCCGACGTCGTCTGGCCGCAACGCCTCGCGGTGGCGGCGGAGGAAGTCGGCGAGTGCTGCGCGGTCCATCCCTCCATCATGCGCGCGCGGCGGCGCCGGAACCAGGGATCGCGGATCCCCCGATGAGCGCTCCACTGCCTCCCGTCGCGCGAGGCCCGCACAGTGGAGCCATGAACATCACAGGGAACACCATCTTCATCCCCGGAGCCACCAGCGGCATCGGGCTCGCCCTCGCCGTCGCCCTGCACGAGCGCGGCAACACCGTCATCGTCGGCGGCCGGCGCACGGAACTGCTGGAGCGCATCGCCGCCGAGCACCCGGGAATCCACACCGTGCGCATCGACACCGCGGACGCGGACAGCATCCGCGACGCGAGCGCCGCTGTGCTCGCCGCCCACCCCGACCTGAACGTGCTCGTGGCGATGGCCGGCATCATGCGCGTGGAGGACTGGCACACGCCGGAGGGCTTCCTCGCGTCGGCGGAGTCGATCGTCACCACCAACGTCCTCGGCCCGATCCGTCTCATCGGCGCGTTCATCGAGCACCTCCGCACCCGGCCGGACGCGACCATCGTCACCGTCTCCTCCGGCCTGGCGTTCACGCCGCTCGCAGCCACCCCGAGCTACAACGCGAGCAAGGCGGCCATCCACATGCTCAGCGAGAGCATCCGGCTGCAGCTGCAGGATACGAGCGTGTCGATCCTGGAGCTGGTGCCGCCCGCGGTGCGCACCTCGCTGCTGCCGGGACAGGAGTCCAGCGAGTTCGCGATGCCGCTCGACGAGTTCGTCGCCGATGTCGTCCAGCTCATCGAGACCAAGCCGGACGCGAAGGAGCTGCAGGTGGAGCGCGTGAAGTTCCTGCGCTACGGCGAGGCGCGCGGCGACTACGACCAGGTCGTCTCGGTGCTGAACGCGTCCGACCCGCACGGCAAGGTCGCGTAACCCGGGGGCGGTCAGCGGGCGACGTCGAGGCCGAGCCACGCGGCGAGTGCGGCGATCTCCGCATCCACCGCGTCGCGCTCGGCCGCGGCGAACGGCTCGTCCTCGTGCACCGCGTTCACCCGCAGCAGCCCGGCCTTCCGGTCTGCGGCGGCGTCGAGCTTCCCGATCAGCCGGTCGCCGTGCAGGATCGGCAGCGCGAAGTAGCCCCAGCGCCGCTTCGCCGCCGGCTTGTACATCTCCAGCAGGTACTCGAAGCCGAACAGCTCCTGCGTACGCACCCGGTCGTGGATGAGCCGGTCGAAGGGAGAGAGCAACGCCGTCCGCCCGGCGAAAGCGGCGCCGACGGCGTCCGGGTCCACCCGCCATTCGAGGTCGCTGCCCTCGACGCGGGCGGGTTCCCCGGCGTCGCCGACCTGCACCGGCCGGGCGATGCCGAGCGCGCGCAGCCGCCGCTGGTCGCGCAGCCGCTTCGCCTCCGCCTCCGGCACGGCCTCGAGCCCGGCAGGGTACACCCGCTCGGCAACGTCCCAGGTGCGCTGCCTGCCGATCCGCCCGGCGACCGCCACCTCGCCGCGCCCCTGCAGCAGCTCCAGCAGCCGCGTGACGTTCTGGTTGTGCGTCCAGCCGGTCGAGACCCACGGCACGCTCGCCGTGTCCGGGATGTCCTTCGACAGCAGCGGGCCCTCGGCGCGCAGCCGGGCGAGCACGTCGCCGCGGAAGGCGTCGTTCGCCTGCAGCCACTGCGCCCACGCAGGCACGGAGTCCGGCCAGTGCGACATCCGCTCGAGGTGCAACGGCAGGTCGGATGCCGCCCGCACCATCGCGAACGGGGGCGTCAGCGGGTCGTCCATCGCCTTCACCTCGTACAGCAGGCGGTCCTGCTCGGTCGCACGCTGCAGGTGCTCCGGCCGGTATGCGGAGCCGAGCCGGGTGTAGGCGATGAGGTCGGCGCTCGGCGCGATCGCCGCCGTCGGGTCGAGCTGGACGAACGTCAGCTGCTCGACCAGCGGGACCAGCGCCTGCGGCCGGTCAGCATCGAGCCGGTCAGCGTCGAGCCGCTGCGCCCGGATCGCGATCCGTCGCGCCTCGTCCCTCTGCAGCGTCATCGTCATGCGCCAAAGCTAGCGCCCGCCGCCGACGTCGCAGCAGCAGGACGCGGACGAGCACCGGCCCGACCGAGAGCACGACGATCCCGATCAGCACCAGGTCCAGGTAGCGGGACACGAAGTCGGCGACCCCGGGGATGTGGCCGAGGCCGTAGCCGATGAGGACGACCGCCGCGGCCCAGACCGCGGCGCCGATCACGTTGAAGAGGCTGAACAGGCCCCAGCGCATCCGGCCGACGCCCGCCGCCACCGGTGCGAACGTCCGCACGACGGGGACGAAGCGCGCGACGACGACCGCCGCCGAGCCGTACCTGTCGAAGAAGCCCTGCGTCCGAGCGACGCTCGCCCGGCTGAACAGGCCGGACTCGCGCCGGTCGAAGACCGCCGGTCCGGTCGTCCGACCGATCAGGTAGCCGACCTCGCCTCCCGCGATCGCGGCGACCGCGACCGCGGTGATGCCGAGCCACAGCGGCTGACCGATCGTGCCGGTGAGCGTGAGCACGCCCGCGAAGAAGAGCAGCGTGTCCCCGGGCAGGAAGAAGCCGAGCAGCAGCCCGGTCTCCGCGAACACGATGGCGCAGATCCCGAGCAGCGCCCACGGCCCGGCTGCCTGGATGAGGCCCTGCGGGTCGAGCAGGCCGGTGTGGAGTGGGCCGGTGTGGAGGATGCTGGTGGTTGCCATGCTGGCGGTCGTCGGCATGACGCCAGTCAAACCGACGGCGTCCCAGAAACGTCCAAGATCCGCTCGGCGAGCAGGTCGCCGACGAGCGGACCCATCGTCAGACCGCCGGCCCCGAAGCCCGCGTTGACCCACACACCCTGGTGCCCCGCGAGCGGCCCCACCGTCGGCAGGTCGTCCTCCGGGAGCGGGCGGAGGCCCACCCTGGTCTCTATCACGGTCGCATCGGCGAGGCCGGGCGCCACCTCGAGCGCGTCCTCCAGCACCCTGAGCTGGCCCTCGGCCGTCACCCGCGGGTCGAACCCGGAACCGGTCTCCCTGGTCGCGCCGACGACGACCCGGGAGTCGTCGAAGCAGACGAGGTAGTTCGAGGCGACGGGGTGCACGGACGGCCAGTCCCGCGTGTCCGCCTCCACCCGCAGGTGGGTGAGCTGGCCGCGCTGCGGTTCGACGGGGATGCGCTCGCCGAGCCGCTCGAGCACCGCGTTGCTCCACGCGCCTGCGGCGACGACCACCGCATCCGCCGGGAGCTCGCGCTCCTCGACCCGCGGGACGCCGTCCGCTCCGAGCAGCACGCGCCCATCGACGCTCTGCGCGCCGTGAGCGTGCGCACCCGCGAGAAGCCCCGCGCGCAGGGCCCGCCCGTCCACCCGGGCGCCCCCGGCGATGTGCAGAGCGTGGAACCCGTCCGCGAGCGGCGGGAACAGCTCCCGTGCCGCGGCCGCGTCGATCCGCTCGACCGTGCCCATGGTCGCCGCGCCCGCGCGCCGAGCCTCGACCCTGGCCTGCACGTCGTCGACGACGCTCTCGTCGCGGTTGACGACGAGCGCGCCGGAGCGGCGGAACCCGATGTCGGCGACGCCCACTTCGGCCAGCCGCTCGATCAGCTCGGGGTAGTAGTCGGCGCTCGCCGCGTACAACTCGTAGAAGTCGCCTCCGGAGCGCGTGCTCCACGGCTGGATGATCCCCGCTCCCGCATCCGTCGCGCGCCCGGGGAGCCCGGCATCCACGATCGTGACCTCCGCGCCCCGGCGCGCCAGCGCGAACGCCGTCGCCGCGCCCGCGACGCCGCTGCCGATGACGACGACGCGCGCGCGGCTCACCGCGAGGCCGCCTCGGCGAGGATCGCGCCGAGCTCGGCCGGGCGGGTCAGCATCGGCCAGTGCCCGGTCGGCAGCTCCACGACCTCCCAGTCGGACAGCGTGCCGAGCTCCCTGCAGAAGTCCTCTCCCGCCGCGACCCAGCGCTTCAGGTCGGCCCCGGTGAACTCGCACGCGACGACGGTGGCCGGCACCGCCCGCCGGCGCTCGTCGGTCAGCTCGATCGCGCCGGTGACCACATCGCCCGGTTCGGGCACGGCGTCGCGGCGCATCGCCTCGCGCTGCTCCTCGGTCAGGTCCATGAGGTCCGCGTCCTCGAAATCGTCCCACTCGGGAAGCGGAACGACACCGTCGACGGGCGTCAGGCCCGACGGGACGACGTCGCCGGGGGAGAGCGGCGCGGAGTCGACGAAGACGATCCGCGACACCCGGTCCGGCCGCGCGTCGAGCACGGCGTCCGCGAGCGGGCCGCCCGCGGAGTGGCCGACGAGCACCACGTCGCAGGTCGCCGGGTCGCCGATGGCGTCGACCGCAGCGACGATCGACGCGACCTGCTCCGGCACGTCGGCGCCGGTGCGCGTCACCGGATGCGCGTGGTGCCCCGCCGCTTCCAGCGCAGGCACCACCCCCTGCCAGACGTTCGCGGTGAGCCAGTATCCGGGGACGAGCACGATCTCCATGCCCGCGAGGCTACACCGGACCACCGAGGGTCTTGCCCGGGCCGGACGGCCGGGTCTACCCTGTGCCGCGGAGGGGAGATCACCATGAGGGGCAGTCTCAGCTAGGCCGGACCATGAGTCGCAGCACGGGGAAGCTCGACTCGCCACGCCGCTCGCGCGGCGCGCGTTCCCTGCTGGGAAGGACGGCCGCGATCGTAGTCGCGCTGCTCGCCGTCGGAGCCGCCGTCGGCTCTCCGGCACTCGGCGTGCCGGGAAGCCCCGGAGTCCCACAGGCCGGTGCGACCGACGTCTTCTTCGAGAACTTCCAGAACCAGACGGCGACGAACGGCATCCGCATCGGCCAGTACACCGGCGGGCCGGCCGCGAACAACTCGACCTACGTGACGAGCCCGAACTGGGCGCCCACGGGCAACCAGTGCAACGGCTGGATCCTGCGCTCGAGCACCCCGCGCAACGCGACGGTCACCACTGTCGATTCTGGATGCGACGCGACGGCGTGGTCGTTCCTGCAGGGCATGGGCACGGCGATCGGCCTCTACCGCGGCGAGGCGCTCGCCACCGCGCAGACGAACCAGATCCTGTCGGCGTACACCAATGGCGGGTCGAATCCCGGGCCCGGTGTCCAGGTGCAGACGGCGCAGCCGATCACGGCGGGGATCATCCCCGGGCACTTCTATCTGATCAGTGCGATCTACGGCGCGGCGAACTGCGTGTCGGAGGGGCCGACGCTGAACAGGCAGGATCCGAGCCTCACCTTCAACCTGATCCAGAACCAGACCGGCTCCGGACCGGCCCCCGGCACGGGCGGCGGCACGGTCACGCCGCTGGCGACCGGCCTGAACCCGTGCACGGACGCGAACGCGCGCGTCATCACGACGGCGGGTCACACGTACCACATCGCCCGTCTGAACTCGGCGGGATTCCGGATGCCCTCGGGCGTCACCTCGCTCGGCATCCAGCTCTACAACGCCGCCGGCTCGTACCGCGGCAATGACTCCGGCTTCGACGACCCGACGATCGTGGATGCGACCCCGCAGCTCGACAAGGTGTTCTCGCCGTCAACGCTGCAGGCCGGGCAGAGCACGACGCTGACGTTCACCATCACGAACACGGACGAACTCTCGGCGAAGAACGGTTGGTCGTTCACCGACACGCTCCCAGCGGGACTCGCCTTCTCGGGTCCCGCCAGCACGGACTGCCCCGCCGGTGTGCCGACCATCGACGGCACCACGATCTCGGGCACCGGGAACCTGACCGCGGGGCTGGCGTCGTGCACGTTCACCGTGCCGGTCACCTCCGCCACGCCCGGCACCTTCACCAACGGCCCGGACAACATCGGCCCGATCGACGGACTCCTCGAGCCGGGCGACAGCACCGTGGTGTTCACCCAGCCCGATCTGCCCGGGATCTCGCTCATCAAGTCGACGGACGTCACCGACCCGGCCCAGTACACCGTCGGCCGCCTCGTCACCTACTCGTTCGACGTGACGAACACCGGCAACGTGCCGCTCACCGCGGTGGATGTGACCGAGACGTCGTTCAGCGGCGCCGGAACGCCGCCGACGATCACCTGCCCGACGACCACGCTGGCCGTCGGCGCGGCGACGACGTGCACGGCCACCTACACGATCGTCCAGGCCGACGTGGATGTGGGCAGCGTCACGAACGCCGCCCTCGCGAGCGGAACGCCGCCGTCCGGCCCCGCGGTCACCGACACCTCCTCCGCCGTCATCTCGGGGAGCGAGGCCCCGGCGCTCAACCTGGTGAAGACCGCCGACGCGTCCGGTGTCAGCGCTCCGGCCGCGGTCGGCGATCCGGTCGCATATACGATCACGGTCACGAACACTGGCAACGTCACCCTGGAGGGCGTCGGCGTCGACGACACCCTGCTCGGCGGCGACATCACGCTGACCTGGCCGGGAGTCGCAGGAACGCTCGCCCCGGGCGAGTCGGTCGTGGCGACGGGGACGCACGCGGTGACCCAGACCGAGATCGACGCGGGGCACGTCACCAACACCGCCACCGCGACGGGATCGACCGCGGGCGGAACGGACGTGACCGCGGGTCCGCAGAGCACGGACACGCCGCTGACGCCCGGTCCGCACCTGAGCATCACGAAGGCGGCGACGCCGTCGTTCTCGACGCCGCCCGCCGTGGGCGACCCGATCATCTTCGACTTCACGATCACGAACGACGGCAACCTCACCCTGCACGGCGTCGTCCTGACCGACCGGCTGCCCGGGCTCTCGCCGCCGGTCTACACGTGGCCGGGCGCGGCGGGCGTCCTCGCGCCGGGGGACACGGCGACGGCGACGGCGACCTACGCGATCACCCAGGCGGACATCGACGCCGGAGGGGTGCTGAACACCGCGTTCGCCACCGGGACCACCCCGGCAGGCGCGGAGACCCCGTCGGAGCCGGCCGACACCTCCACGCCGATCACGAGGGCTCCGGCGATCGCGCTGACGAAGACGGCGGACGCCTCCGGCGTGCAGAACCCGACGCGGCCGGGCGACCCCGTCGTCTACCTGTTCGCGGTGACGAACACCGGGAACACCACGCTCACGGGCGTCCGGATCACCGACAGCCTCGCGGGGCTCGGACCGCTGACCTTCGTCTGGCCGGGAGCGGACGGCGTGCTCGAACCCGGACAGCAGGCGCGTGCCACCGCCACCTACGCCGTCACGGGCGCCGACATCGACGCCGGTGAGGTCGTGAACAGCGCCGTGGCGAGCGGGACCGCATCGGACGAGAGCACGGTGGAGTCGCCTCCCGCGGGGACCACGACGCCGCTCGGCGCCGTTGCGAACCTCTCCCTCGTCAAGTCCGTCTCCCCGAACGGCCCCGCACAGTTCGTGGCCGGCCAGCTCCTCACCTACAGCTTCGTCGTGACCAACACCGGCAACGTCCCCGTCGGCGGGGTCAGCATCCAGGAGACGGCGTTCTCCGGCACCGGAACGATGAGCACGGCGACCTGCCCCGGAACGGTGCTCCAGCCCGGCGACCAGGTGACGTGCACGGCGACATACACGCTGACCCAGGCCGACATCGATGCGGGCCGGGTGACGAACACCGCTATCGCGACGGGGACGACACGCGACGATGTCGCGGTGCCGTCGAACGAGTCGGATGCGGTCGTGCCCGCCGAGCCCGCACCGGCGGTCACTCTGGTCAAGACGGCGGACGTGACGCAGGTCACCGAGGCCGGCCAGACCGTCACGTACTCGTACGTCGTGACGAATGTCGGCAACGTGACGCTCGGGGCGCCCACCGTGGCGGAGACCATCTTCACGGGTGCGGGGACGGCGCCGACGCCGGCCTGCCCGCCCGAGACGACCTCCCTCGCGCCGGGGGCGAGCGTGACCTGCACGGCGAGCTACGTCGTGGTCGCGGCCGACCTCACGGGGGAGCCCATCGCCAACACGGCGACCGCGTCCGCGTCGGCTCCGGGCCAGCAGACCGTGACATCGCCGCCGGCCTCCGCCTCCGTGGACACCGTCGTGCCCGGACCGCCGACCCCGACGCCGACCCCCACGCCGGTCCCGCCTCCGCCCGGGCCCTCCGGGGAGGGGTCGAGCCCGCTGGCCGGCACCGGCTCCACCATCTCGATCGCCGCGATCGCGGTCGCCGGACTGCTGATCATCTCCGGTGCGATCGTGCTGCTGACCAGGAGGCGGAGGCGTCCGGGGGCGCGCTGACGCCCGACCACTCACATTGCACTCTCAGCAATGAAGTGCAAGATTGCACTTCGTGACCGATAGTGCAAACTCCATCCGGGAGCGCCGCAAGGCCGAGACGGCCAAGGCGCTCACGGACGCCGCCCGGCGGCTCACCATCGAGCACGGCCTCACCGGGTTCACGATCGACGAGCTGGCCGAGGAGGCCGGGGTCTCCCGGCGCACCTTCTTCAACTACTTCGCGTCGAAGGAGAACGCGGTGATCGGCGTCCCGGTCGACCGCGACGAGTCCGGAGCGGGGGAGCGTTTCGCCGCCGCCGGTCCGCGGGGCACCGCGCACCTCGTCGACGACCTGATCGAGCTGCACCTGGAGCGCTGGTCGTTCGGCGGCATCACGGCGGACGACGTCGCCCAGATCGTGCGCGCCTTCGAGCGGGAGCCCAAACTCATCGGCCACATGCTCTCCCTCGCGGGCGAGAGCGAGCGCGACGACATCGGTCTCGTCGAGCGTCGCGAGGGCCTCCCGGCCGGGGACCTCCGCGCCGCCGCCGCCGTCCAGCTCACCGGCGCCATCCTCCGCGCCGCCGCCGAGGAGTTCTTCCGCGCCGAGACGACCGACGAGCTGCCGGACATCGTCCGCCGCCGCGTCGGGGTGGTCCGCGAGCTCTTCCGCTGACCTGACGACCGACCCGACGCACCGCATCCCACCCGCCCACGACACCGAACGGACCCCATGACCACCGCCACAGCGCCGGCCCCGATGCTGCTCACCAAGCGCCGCATCTGGATCATCTTCAGCGCCCTGATCGCCGGGATGCTGCTCTCCAGCCTCGACCAGACGGTCGTCTCGACCGCCATGCCCACCATCGTCGGCGACCTCGGCGGCGTCTCCCACCAGGTGTGGATCACCACCGCCTACATCCTGGCCACCACCATCGTCATGCCGGTCTACGGCAAGCTCGGCGACGTGCTCGGCCGGCGCTGGCTGTTCATCATCGCGATCGCCGTCTTCACCGCCGCCTCCATCGGCTGCGCGTTCGCCGGCGACTTCTGGACGTTCGTCGTCTTCCGTGCCATGCAGGGCCTCGGCGGTGGCGGCCTGATGATCCTGTCGCAGGCGATCATCGCCGACATCGTCCCCGCCAACGAGCGCGGCAAGTACCTCGGCCCGCTCGGCGCGATCTTCGGGCTCTCGGCGGTCGCCGGGCCGCTCCTCGGCGGCTTCTTCGTCGACCACCTCACCTGGCAGTGGGCGTTCTACATCAACATCCCGGTCGGGATCATCGCCCTCGTCATCGCCGTGCTCGCGCTCCGGCTGCCGAACAAGAAGGCGACGCAGCCGATCGACATCCTCGGGATCGCGTTCCTCTCCATCGCCACCACCTGCCTGATCTTCTTCACCGACTTCGGCGGAGACAAGGCGTACGGCTGGGGCTCCATGGCCACCTGGGGCTGGGGAATCGGGCTGCTCGCCGCCGCGGTCGCCTTCGTGATCGCCGAGGCCAGGGCGAAGGACCCGATCATCCCGCTGTCCTTGTTCAGGAACCCGATCTTCATCAACGCGACCGCGATCGGCCTCGCGCTCGGCATCGGGATGTTCGCGGCCATCGGCTTCGTCCCGACCTTCCTGCAGATGTCGTCCGGCACCTCCGCCGCGGCCTCCGGCCTCCTGATGATCCCGATGATGGTCGGCCTCCTCGGCACCTCCATCGCCTCCGGGATCGCGATCACGAAGACCGGGAAGTACAAGCTGTTCCCGATCCTCGGCACGATCATCACCGGCGTCGCGATGGTCTGCATGACCACGCTCGCCGCCTCCACGCCGATCTGGCTGATCTGCGTCTACCTGTTCGTGTTCGGCGCCGGCCTCGGCCTGATCATGCAGGTGGTCGTCCTGGTGGTCCAGAACGCGGTGCCCGCGAGCCAGCTCGGCACCGCCACCTCCACGAACAACTACTTCCGCGAGGTCGGCGCCGCGCTCGGCACCGCCGTGTTCGGCACGCTGTTCACGACGCGCCTCACCGACAACCTCACCGACGTGTTCACGAAGGCGGGTGCGTCCGCCTCCGACGCGGCGGGGGCCACCTCGAGCATCAGCCCGGAGGTGCTCAACAAACTGCCGGAGGCGATCCACACCGGCGTCGTCGACGCCTACGCGAACGCCCTCGCGCCCGTGTTCTGGTACCTGCTGCCGTTCATCGGCGTCGCGTTCCTGCTGGCGCTCTTCCTCAAGCAGATCCCGCTCTCGGACCAGGCCGGTCTCGTGGCCCGCGGCGAGGCGATCGGCGGCGAGGAGGCCGAGCGGCTGGAGGCGGAGCAGCGCGGGAAGGCGCCGCGCACCGCAGAGGCGGGGCCGGAAGCGGGGCCGGAGGCGGACGACGCCGGAGAGCTCGACGGCGACGGGATCCGCGAACCGGATCCGGTCGGCCGCTGAGGGCCCCGGGCGGGAGGCGGGCGACACCCCGCCTCCCGCCCGGCGATCCACCGCCGGGTCAGGGCGTGACGAACAGCCCGGCTGCGGCGTCGGCCCTCGAGCGCTCCTTGAGCACGAAGTGCTGCTTCTTCCCGGTCGCGGTGTACGGCAGCTCGTCCACGAACGCGTACCGGCGGGGACGCTTGTAGTCGGCGAGCGCGACGCTCGCCTTGCAGTGCGCCTCCAGGGCAGCGGCGGCCGCCTGCGCGTCGGCGAGCCGGCCCGACCTCGGCTGCACGTAGGCCACCACGACCTCGCCCCACTCGTCGTCGGGCAGCCCGACGACGATGCTGTCGGCGACGTCCGGATGCGCGGCGAGCACCTCCTCCACCTGGACCGGGTGCACGTTCTCGCCGCCGGAGATGATCATGTCGTCCTTGCGGCCGATGATCGTGACGATCTCGTTCTCGTCCCAGCTGGCGAGGTCGCCCGGGTAGATCCAGCCGTCCCGGAACTTGCGCGCCTCCTCCTCGGGGTTGTGCACATAGGCGTATCCGCTCTTGACCGAGCGCATGATCACCTCGCCGATCTCGTGCCCGTCCTTCGCCGCCAGGTCGTCCGGAGCGGCGATGTCGTCGCCGCCGTAGACCTTCACCACGGCCACGTCGTCGTCGAGGCAGGCGCGACCGGCCGCGCCGGCGGCGTCCGGCAGGTCCTCCGGGCGCAGGTAGGTGTTCCAGAACGCCTCGGTGGTGCCGTACCCGTTCGCGATCCGCGGGGTGAGGACGCTCTGATAGCGCAGCGCCGCGGCGCGATCGAGCGGCGCCCCCATCGTCACGATGCCGTGCAGTGACGACAAGTCCCTCGGCTCCGCCTCCTGCGCGTCGGCGAGCCGTTCCAGGTTCGTCGGGGCGCCGATCACGTAGGTGAGCCGCTGCTCCTGGATGCTGTCGAGCACGACGCCCGCATCGAACCGCGGCAGGGTGACCACCTCGGCGCCAACGTAGAACGCGGTGTTCGGTCCGGCGCAGTAGTTGCCGCCGCGGTGGAACCACGGCGACATGTTCATCGTCTTGTCGGTCGGGGCCAGCGGGAAGTGCATGATCACGTCGTGCGCGGTGAGCACCTCGTTGAGGCTCGTCAGCGGGACGGCCTTCGGCATCCCCGTCGTGCCGCTGGTGTAGAGGCGCGAGGTCTCGTCCCACACGCTGGCGCCCTCCGGCGCGCGGAACGTCGGGGCGCCGTCGACCAGCAGGTCGTCGAACCGGATCGTCCCGTCCAGCAGCGGTCCGTCGCCGACGCCGGCGATCACCGCAGGGCGGTGCTCCGCAAGCTCCAGCGCCGTCGCCACGCTCTCGCCCGCCGCGGTGTCGTAGACGAAGACGGCGGGGCGCGCGTCGTCGAGGATGTGCGCCGTCTCGCCGGGGGCCAGCCGGAAGTTCATCGGCGAGCTCACGGCGCGCAGGCCCTGCGCGGCCACGTACAGGAAGGCGAACTCGGGCGTGTTCATCAGCTGGTACGCCACGATGTCGCCGACGCCCACGCCGTGCTCGGCCAGCCCGGCCACCAGACTGCCGGTGACCGTGCCGAGCTCGGCATAGGTCCAGCTGCGCCCGGTCGGCGGGTCGGTCAGGGCGGTGCGCGCGGCGTAGCGGTGGGTGTTGCGCTCCACGGCGGACGCGTACGTGAAGTGCTGCTCGAACACCGCGCGCAGGGCGGACGGGTCGTACTCGGTGTTCGTGGCGGGGGTGCCCTGCCGTGTCGTGGAGGTGGTGTCGGTCATCTCTCTCCTTGTGGAGGAGCGGTGTGCTGGCGTCCTTCGGGCGTCGACTCCGTTCCGGATCGGGTGGGGTCGTCCCGGCCGAGCTCGGACCGGAACGGGGGCGCGACGACGGTCATGCCGCCGTCGACGACGAGGGTGTGCCCGGTGATGTACCCGGCACCGGGGGAGGCGAGGAAACGCACGGCCTCCGCCATGTCGTCCGGCGTGCCGAGCCGCGCCATCGGGATGCGCGGGATCATCACATCGAGGCCGGGCACGCCGCCCTGGCCGTAGAAGTGGTGCAGGGAGTCGGTGTCGATCAGGCCGCCGTTGACGGCGTTCACCGTGATGCCGGCCGGTCCGAGCTCGCCGGCGAGGTGCCGCACCCACGACTCGACGGCCGCCTTGTCGGATCCGATCGCCCCGTACAGCGGGAACGCGCGGTGGCTGCCGTAGCTGGTCACGGCGACGATGCGGCCGCCGGCGGGCATGCGCTGCGCCGCGCGCTGGGCGAGCAGCACGAAGGAGCGCACGTTGGTCGCCCAGGAGCGTTCGAGGTTGCGCGTGCTGAGCTCGGCGAGCGGGCGGAAGGCGGAGGCGGCGGCACTGGCGACCAGGACGTCCAGCCGTTCGCCGTCTCCGAACTCGTCCTCGAACAGCCGATCGATGTCCGCTTCGCTCTCCAGCTCCAGGCGGTGGGCGCGCGCCGAGCCGCCCTGGCGCCGGATGCCCTCGACAACGGCGTCCGCGGACTCGGCCTCGCGACGATAGGTGAGGACCACGTCCATCCCGTCTCCCGCGAGCAGTTCGGCGATGCGGCGGCCGATGCCGCGGGAGCCTCCGGTCACGATGGCACGCCTTCTCGGCTGGTGGACCGGGGGATGGGGTCTCTCGTTCGTCGTCGCTCCCGTGTTCTGCTCGATGGCCAAGCGACAGTGTAGACCTTCAGCGGAGGGCGCCTCCGGTCGATTCCGAAATGTCTCCGCGGCGGCGGGAATACCGCTCCCACCGATGCGTTGAACTTGAGTGCACACCACTCAACTTTAGAAACAGGAGACAACGTGCCTGAGAACTTCTCTCCCGAGAGCGGCGGCGACAACTCGTTCGACGAGTTCCTCGCGCGCTATCTCGCGGGCGAGCGTGCGCGCGCCGCGCGCTCCATCGACATCAGCCGCTTCCTCAGCCGGCGCGCGCAGGAGCTGCTCGCCGACGCCGGGCGCTTCGCGCTCGAGCACGGCCACCGCGAGCTGGATTCGCTGCACATCCTGCGCGTCATGGCTCGTCAGGAGCCGGCGGCCGACGCGATGCGACGCATCGGTGTCGACCCCGAGCGCGTGGCCGCAGCGGCCGAGCGCCGCCTGCCCGCCACCGGTGACCCGATCGACGCCGACGGCGCCTCCATCACCGCGTCCGCGCAGCGCGCGCTCTTCCACGCCTACCAGGTAGCCCGCGCCTCCGGCAGCACCTACATCGACCCCGAGCACCTCTTCTTCGCGCTCGTGATCGGGCAGGACGCCCCCGCCGGCCAGGTGCTGCAGGCCGCGGGCGTCACCGCGGACGCGCTCACCAGCGCCATGCGCCAGGGAGCGACGGTGGACGCCGGCGACGCCGGGCCGGCCACCGAGGGCGGCGACTCCACGACCCCGATGCTCGACAAGTTCGGCACCGACCTGACCGCGCTCGCGCGCGAGGGCAAGCTGGACCCGGTCATCGGCCGGCTCGACGAGATCGAGCAGACCGTCGAGATCCTCTCCCGCCGGACGAAGAACAACCCCGTGCTGGTCGGCGAGGCCGGCGTCGGCAAGACAGCGATCGTCGAGGGCCTCGCCCGCGCGATCGTCGCCGGCGACGTGCCGGAGCAGCTGCGCGACAAGACGGTCGTCGCGCTCGACCTGGCCGGGATGGTCGCCGGTACCCGGTACCGCGGCGACTTCGAGGAGCGGCTCACCACGCTCATGGACGAGATCAGCGACGGCAAGGACGAGCTGATCGTGTTCATCGACGAGCTGCACACCGTTGTCGGCGCCGGAGGGTCCGGCGAGTCCGGCGGGATGGACGCGGGCAACATCCTGAAGCCCCGCCTGGCCCGCGGCGACCTGCACCTGGTCGGCGCGACCACGCTCAAGGAGTACCGCCGCATCGAGAAGGACCCGGCGCTGGAGCGCCGCTTCCAGCCGGTGCAGGTGGGCGAGCCGAGCGTCGAGGACGCGGTGCTCATCCTGGACGGGCTGCGCGACGCGTACGAGGAGCACCACGGCGTCACCTACACGCCGGAGGCGGTCCGCGCCGCGGTGGAGCTGTCCGACCGCTACATCTCCGACCGGTTCCTGCCGGACAAGGCGATCGACCTGATCGACCAGGCCGGCGCCAGGCTGCGCCTCTCGCTCGGCAAGCGCGTCGACGCCTCCGAGCTCATGCAGAAGCTGGCGACCCTCGAGTCCGAGAAGAACTCGGCCGTCGCCGCGGAGCACTACGAGGAGGCTTCGCGCCTGCGCGACGAGATCGAGGAGGTGCAGCGCGCGATCGACAGCGTCGGCAGCGCTCCGCACCCCGAAGCGATCGTGGACGAGGCGGAGATCGCGGCCATCGTGTCGCGTGCCACCGGCATCCCCGTCTCGCGCATCGGCGAGGCCGACCGTGAGCGTCTCGCCGCGCTGGAGTCGGAGCTGCACGAGCGCGTGATCGGCCAGGACGACGCGGTGACCGCGGTCGCCAAGGCCGTTCGCCGCAGCCGCACCGGGCTCGGCGACGAGCGCCGCCCCGTCGGTTCGTTCCTGTTCCTCGGCCCGACGGGCGTGGGAAAGACGGAGCTGGCCAAGTCGCTGGCGGCGTCGTTGTTCGGCGACGAACGCTCGATGATCCGCTTCGACATGAGCGAGTTCGGCGAGCGGCACACGGTCGCCCGCCTGGTCGGCGCCCCTCCCGGGTACGTCGGCTACGACGAGGCGGGCCAGCTGACCGAGCGCGTGCGCCGCAACCCGTACTCGGTGATCCTGTTCGACGAGATCGAGAAGGCGCACCCGGACGTGTTCAACCTGCTCCTGCAGGTGCTGGACGACGGCCGCCTCACCGACGGCCAGGGCCGCACGGTCGACTTCCGCAACGCGGTCGTCATCATGACCTCCAACCTCGGCTCGGAGTTCCTCGCCTCCCGCAGCGGGGCCCTCGGCTTCGTCGCGGCGGGGTCGGACGGCTTCTCGTCCGACGAGGACATCCGCAACCGGGTGATGGGCAAGCTCCGCGAGGCCATGCGGCCGGAGTTCCTGAACCGCATCGACGAGATCGTGCTGTTCCGGAAGCTGGACGCGGTGCAGCTGCGCTCGATCGTCCGCCTGCTGCTGAACGCGACCTCGGCCCGCCTGGCGGCCCGCGGCATCCGCTTCGAGGCCACCGACGCGGCCATCCAGTGGATCGCCGACGCGGGCTACGAGCCGGAGTACGGCGCCCGCCCGCTGCGCAGGGTCATCCAGCGCGAGGTGGACGACCGCGTCGCCGACCTGCTGGTCGCCGGCTCCGTGAGCGAGGGCGGCACGATCGTGGTCGACGCGGCCGACGGTGCGCTCATCGTCCGTCCCCAGGAGGTTCTCGCCACCGCGGCGTGACCCGCATCAACACGAAAGAGGCGTCGTCCCCGAGAGGGGGCGGCGCCTCTGTCGCGTCCGGCGGTCGCTAGGCGTATCGGCGGACGGCGGCGCGGATATCGTCGGCGTACTTGTAGATTTCGTCGAGCGAGCCGAGTTCGTAACGCGTTTCGTTCTTTTCGACGTCGAAGAGACCGATGTACTTCTTCGTCTTCGAATTGAAATGCAGTCGTGCGATCGGCTTTCTGTTGTTGTCGTCGAGGAGGACGGCGAAGTATGACTTGGAATCGCGCTGCGCGATCCGCTGGGGCTTGACCTCGCTACATGCGATGGCCTTCACGATCTGATACCCCTCGAGTTCTTCGAGCGTCGTCTCGATCTCGGTGTCCCCGTGAATGTCGTCTTGAGCCGGTCCATGACTCGAGACAGCTTCCTGCGGAGCGGCGTCGACGGTGGCGTAGTTGGAACTGCCGAGCGCCGTCTTCAGCCGTTCGTTGACCTGATCATTGAGGAACTGCTTCGTGGCCTTGGCGACCAAGGGCGTGAACTGATCACGAACCCGCTGGGTGATGGAGCCTTCGTACACGCGGCTCGTGAAGAACCGCACCCATTCGTCGTCAGGCTCGCGGAACTGCGCGCCGAGCGACCTCTTGATCTGGCCGATGTACTTGAGCTCACCGGCGGCGTTGATGATGGAATCGAGGTCGAACGCATCCTTCGTCAGCTTTCTGAGCTCTGGAATGAGCGTGTCGTCGATGTCGAGCAGGTCGAGCACGAGGAACGGCTTGTCGTCCATGCGGTTCGGTGCGTCGAGGTCCGTGTAGAACTGGTAGGTTTCACCGTTCGTGAGGATGGCCACTCGGGCATTCGTCACTGCGAAATAGCGGTAGAGCTGCGAGGCGTTCTCGATCGTCAGCGCTTCGTTGGACTTCTTGCATTCGATCAGCATCTGGACCTCGCCATCGCGCATGATCGCGTAGTCGATCTTCTCGCCCTTCTTGATGCCAACGTCCGCAGTGAACTCGGGCACCACTTCGAGAGGGTTGAAGACGTCGTAACCGAGGACCGTCGAGATGAACGGCATCACGAATGCGTTCTTTGTTGCCTCTTCGGTGTGAATCGCGTCTCGCTGGTTTCTCACCTTTTGCGCCATCGCCGCGAGCACTTCTGCGAAATCCATTCTCTGCCTTTCTACGCGTGCTCTCAGAGAATACCGACCCGTATCCCTTGAATCGTTTACCGCGGCGGGAACACACTCGAACTGGGGACAGCGAGGGGACGCGACACGCCGTCTCGACGGCCTCGCCGCGGCATGTCGCGACCTCTCAACCCAAATGGCCGTCGCGTACCACGGGCCGCCCGTCCCTGAAAGGCTCCAAACAAGCTCTCGCCATTCGCCAACCTGGTACCCAGAAACGGCTGGGACCGTGGAGGCCGTGCCCCCTCAGGACAGATTCCCCAACTCCCCGCGCCTTCAGGCCCTCGATGAGAGGATCGCGCCGCTGAAGCGGTTCGAGCTGCGCACTCCGCGCACCCGCAACCAGGCGATCCTGCAGTTCCTCGGGCTCGCCGTCGTCGCAGCGGTGCTCATGTCGCTGTTCTTCCTTCCGGGTTTCCTGGGAGCCGGGGTGGCCGCCGCGGCGGGCATCAGCGACTTCAACCAGCTGCCGTCGAACCTGAACATCCAGCAGTTCGCGCAGAACTCGACGGTGTACGCGAAGCAGGGCGGTAAGGATGTGCCGATCGCGCAGTTCTACGCGCAGAACCGGCAGGACGTGAGCTGGAACGACGTCTCCCAGAACGTCAAGGACGCGGTGATCGCCGCCGAGGATCCCCGCTACTACAGCGAGGGTGCCGTCGACGTGTTCGGCACCGTGCGCGGTGCGCTCTCGACCGTGATCGGCGGCGACGTGCAGGGCGGGTCCTCGATCACGCAGCAGTACGTCAAGAACGTCGAGGTCGAGAAGTGCGAGGCGCTCACCGACCAGAAGAAGGTGCAGGCCTGCTACGACGACGCGGCCGGCGTGACCCTGCAGCGCAAGGTGCAGGAGATGCGGTACGCGGTCGGGCTGGAGAAGAAGTACAGCAAGCAGCAGATCCTGATGGGGTACCTGAACGTCGTCGGCTTCGGCGGCCAGACCTACGGCATCCAGGCGGCGGCGCAGTATTACTTCAACACCTCGGCCAAGAACCTGACGCTGCCGCAGGCGGCGACGCTCGTCGCGATCGTGAACAACCCCGCGAACCTGCGCATCGACGAGCCGAAGAACGCGGACAACGGCGCCGCGAACGGCTACAAGCTCACCAAGGAACGACGCGACTACGTGCTCGACCGGATGTACGTGAACCGTAAGATCACGGCAGCAGACCGGGACGCGGCGAAGAAGACGCCCATCCAGCCGGTGATCACGCCGACCACCTCGGGCTGCACGACCGCCGCGAAGTACAACGCGGCCTTCTTCTGCGACTACGTGCGCGACGTGATCCTGAACGACTCGGCCTACGGCACGACCAGCGACGAGCGCTGGGGGACGCTGAACCGCGGCGGCCTCAAGATCTACACGACGCTGAACCTCGACCTGCAGGCCGTGGCGCAGCAGTCGCTCAGCAAGCACATCCCCGCCTCCCGTCCGGACATCGACCTGGGAGCGTCCAACGTCTCGGTGGAGCTCGGGACGGGACGAATCGTGACGATGGTCCAGAACAAGTCCTTCAACAACACCGACCAACCGGTCGACGGTGCGACCGCGGTGAACTACAACACCGACGAGGCGTACGGTGGCTCCGAGGGCTTCCAGACGGGATCCACGTTCAAGGCGTTCGACCTCGCCGGCTGGCTGGAGGGCGGCCACAGCCTGTACGAGTCCGTCGACGCCTCCCAGCACACCTTCCCGATGTCGGACTTCCACAGCACCTGCGGAGACGTGTCCGGGCCGGACTGGCCGGTGTCGAACGACGAGGGCTCCGCGAGCAGGCTGTCGGTGATGAGCGCGACCGCCGAATCGGTGAACACCGCGTTCGCGATGATGGCGACGCAGACCGACCTGTGCAGCATCCTGAACGCGGCCAAGTCGCTCGGCGTGCACACGGCGAAGACCGGAGGGACGCTGAATTCGTACCCGTCGATGATTCTCGGCACGAACAACATCGCGCCGCTGACCATGGCGACGGCGTACGCCGGCATCGCGAACGGCGGCCAGGTGTGCACGCCGGTCGCGATCGACAAGGTGCTGAACGCGGACGGCTCCCCGCACAAGGTGAGCGCGAGCACCTGCACGCAGGGGATGCCGAAGAACATCGCCGCGGGCGTCAGCTACGCGCTCCAGGGCGTGATGAAGGACGGCACCGCGACCAGCGCGAACCCCTGGGACGGCACGCCCATCATGGGCAAGACCGGCACGACCGACGACTCCCTGCAGAACTGGCTGATCACCTCGACCACCAAGGTCGCGCAGGCGACCTGGGTCGGCAACGTCTCCGGGGACACGCCGCTGCGCAGCCTCGACTTCGACGGGATCGGCGGCGGCGACGTCAAGTTCTCGATCGTCGAGCCGATCCAGGCGGCCCTCGACCAGCTCTACGGCGGGGACGACTTCCCCGAGCCGGACAACTCGATGCTGTACGGCAGCCAGGTGACCGTCCCCGACGTCGCCGGCAAGTCGCCCGCCGAGGCGCAGAAGCTGCTGGAGGGCCTGGGGCTGACCGTCCAGGTCGATTCGACCCCGGTCGCCAGCGACCAGCCGGCGGGCACGGTCGCGGGCACGGACCCCTCGGCGGGATCGGACGTCGACCCGGGAGCGACGGTGACCATCCAGGTCAGCTCCGGGCAGCAGACGGGGTCGACGGCGCCGCCCACCGGACCGCCGACGCCGAGCTCCACACCGTCGCCCGGAAAGACGGACGGCAGCGGCGGAACCGGTAGCGGCGGCGGCACCGGGGGTGGGGGCACCGGTACCGGCGGCACCGGCGGCACCGGCACCGGCGGCGGGAACGGCTAGACCCGGGCCGTCTCGGTCCCGAGCCAGGCGGTGAGGATGCGCGCCCGAAGCGCGTTCGCGCGGTCGGCGAAGCCGCGCTGGCGGCGGACGTACTCCGCCTTGCCCTCGGGCGTCTCGATCCGCACCGGGTCCGCGCCCCACGGCCGCATGTCGTAGGGCGAGGCCTGCATGTCGAGAAGCCGGATGTCGCGCGCCAGCTCGAACGCGTCAAGCAGCAGCTCGCCCGGCACCAGCGGGCCGAGCTTCATCGCCCACTTGTACACATCCATCCCCGCGTGCAGGCAGCCCGGCTGCTCCAGCTCCGGCTGCGTCTCGCGGGTCGGCGCGAAGCGGTTGCGCGGCACGGCATCCGGTGTGAAGAACCGGAACGCGTCGATGTGGGTGCAGCGCAGCTCGTGCGACTCGACGACGGCGTCCGTCCCCGACTGGCCGAGGCGCAGCGGAACGGGATGGCGGTGCTCGTCCTGCCGGTAGACCATCGCCCACTCGTGCAGCCCGAAGCAGCCGAACTGGCCGGGGCGGGATGCGGTCGAACGCAGGATGCGCTCGACGACACCCAGCATCGGCGCCTTCTCGCGCTCCATCCCGACGCGATCGACCACGAGGCCGTCGGGCGTCTCGCCCTGCGCGTACCAGCGCCAGGATGCGCGCGGCTCGCCGGCCGCCTCGGCCAGCTCCACGCCCGGGCCGGGATGCCAGCGGCGCAGGACGCCGGGGGAGTACGAGTAGTAGGTGAAGAGGAAATCCTCCACCGGGTGTTTCTCGCCCCGCGCGGCGCGGGCGCGGTGACCGGCGGTCAGGGCGTCGGCGCGCTCGGCGTGCGCGGCCTCGCGGGCGCGCCACTCAGCGGGGGGAAGCAGGATCACCCTGTCGAGGATACGAGGTCGGTCAGGGTGCCTCCAATGGGTGCTCGCGGGCGATTCGGACCTTTGGGACAATTCAATAATGGTTGGGAACTTGCTGAGCGCCTTCGCAGCTGGGCTTACGACGATCGTGTTCTTGGTCGGCTTCTCGTCAGTGCGGTTGCGTTCTCAGCGTGACAGGGCGATCGCGCAGTCCGATTCGTTGACCGCTGACCTTATCAGCGCCGAGCGTGACGGGCGCTTGGTCACCGATCGAGATATTCAGCGGACGGCTAATGCGTTTTCCGACGCGACCCGCCTGGACCCCATCGGTCGCTGGACGGTTGGATTCACCTGGCTCGTGTTCGCGCTGATGGTGTGTCTACTCATGGCTGCAGTCGTTATCTTCGGACCAGCGGTCAACCTTCTTGAACTGACTATGGGCAAGGTAGCGATTGCCTTCGTGATGGTCGTGGCGTTCGCCACTGCCACGGTTGGGACTGCCGAATATCAATGGGTAGGGCGTGATCTTCGAGCGCGCGCCGCGCGGAGCCTGATTGGCCAAGTGCGCAAAGCGATAGAGCTACGTGCTTCCGGTGATTTCCACGCCGCATTACATGCGGCGAATGACATCGCCAAGGCCGTAGAGTCATGGCCATGGGTTTACGCGTTCCGTTCTCAACTTCACGAGGCGCTTGGCTCTAGAACGCGCGCCGTTGCTGACATTGAGCGAGCGCTCGCGCTTGACCCAGCATCTGTGTGGAACCGGGTAGCTCGGGCCGAGCTCCGCATGAAGGAAGACGATGCAACGGGTGCATTGGATGACTTGCGGTCTCTTGGCGACCGACTGCCTGTTGAGCCCACGATACTCAGGCTGCTCGGAAGTGCGCTCAACGCGTCCGGGGCGCGAGCCGAGGCGATACAGGCATTCGATCGGGCATTGGCGTTGGATCCCAATGATTCAGACACTCGCCTGAGCCGTGGGCGCGTTCTGAGCGGCGGTGACGATTCGACCGGACATCACGAGCTACCTGACCTTCTTCGCACGATTGTGCTAGACGAGGGCCAACGTATTGCAGTGGAGGCGGTTGCGAACACCGCACGCAGGCGACTGCACGAGAACGATCTTGATACCGCTATCGAGGACTTCTCTCTGGTGCTCCAACACGATCCCGACAACGTTGAAGCGTTGGTCTATCGCGGCCTAGCACGATCGCGGCGGGGCCAGGTGGATGAATCCACCGCAGACTTTGAGTGCGCGCTGTCCCACGCAGTGAGATTGCCCTGGGTCCTAGAAACGTGGGGAATCGCGGTTCGCGGTCGTCGGGAACTAGACGCGGCCGACGAATTGTTCAGTCGGTCAATTTCGGCCGGCGGGTCCCGACGAAACTACATGCTTCGCGGTTTGCTTCGTGAGACACGTGGCAAGCTTGATGAAGCGCGCGGGGACTTTGAATCGGCCCTCGCCATCGAGCCTAACAATCGCGACGTCAAAGCGCATTGTGCCCGAGTACTCGGACTACTCGGCTCGGCTGAGCGCAGCGAGATCGAGTTTCGAGAACTCACGGAAAAGGACCCGTCGGATGTGCATGCGTTCGAACTGTGGATCCGAACATTGCTCCAGCTGAAAAACGCCGACGAGGCGTTGGTGATATCCGAATCAGCCTTACGCGAGAATCCCTTCGAAGCTCGACTCTATGAACTCCGTAGCCGCGTCTACTTCGCGCTAAAGCGGTTCGGCAGTGCACTTTCAGACATCGAGAGTGCGGAGGCGCTTGGTGGCGAAGCGGCGCTCCTGGCTCTCGATCGCGCCGCCTGCCTGGCAGCGAGTGGGGACATGGAGGCGGCCCTCGCGGCCCTGTCTGTTGTTGCTGATGCTCCGTCGGATTATCAGTTTGCAGCGCTCGCGAATCGCGCGACGCTTAGGCGCGAAGGAGGCGATGTAGAAGGAAGTCTTGCCGACTTCAGCTCCGCCCTCCTCTTGCGGCCAGAGCACCCCAGGTTGCTGATCAGCCGCGGATGCCTACTACTGAGCGAGGGACGGATCGAGGACGCTCGTCTGGACTTCGACGCATCGATTGCTCGTGACCCCGACAACTACATGGCCTACTACCATCGGGCACAAACGCGAGAGGCCTTGCACGACCCGAGCGGGCTACTTCAGGACCTAGATCAAATGGACCGAATCTCCGGCGACCCATCTAAGACTTATGAGTTTCGAGGCTCTGCCCACTTCGCGCTAAAGGAATGGGCCCAAGCTGCATCTTGCTACCGACGAGCGCTCGAAACACTTGAAGGCGATGAAGCGCTGAACATTATGTCTACACTCGCCGCGGTTTACGACAATTCCGGCGACTTCGAAGATGCTGAGGCGTTGCTTCGTCAAGTAGTCCAACGGCGCCCGGAACCAAGCGAAAGGTTGCGTCTGGGCATCGCTCTGAGCCAACTTGGCCGAAGCGACGACGCGAGGCGAGAGTTTGTTGAGGTCAAGGAGGCTCTCGGCGAGAGGGCAGAAGAAGTATTCCGTGCGAACATCGTGCCTGGCGTGCTGCTCGAAGAGGCGGCAGTGTTCTCGGACTGGAAATCCGCGTAGTTCGAGGATACGAGGTCGGTCAGCCGAGCGCTTCCAGCGGGTTCTCGGCCAGCTTGCGCGCGACGCCGCGGTCGACGATCCGCCGCGCAGCGGTGTCCGGCTTGCGCGCGGCCTGGTCGGTGACGCACGCCGTGAACTCGGCGGCGAGCTCCAGCCGCGGGTAGGCGGCGATGACCTCGCGCCGGAAGTCGAGCGGCAGTGCGTCCGGGCGCACCCCCGAGATGTCGAGCGCGGTCGCCACCTCGAGCAGGTGGCCCTCGGGGTCGAACGCCGGGTCCACCTCCGGCCAGTTGTGCCGCACGACGACCTCGTGGGCACGGATGCGGCGCTCCGGCGGCCAGCCGGCCCCCGCGGTGAGCGCCTTCGCGACGTGTCCGCCCGCGTCCTCGTAGGCGAGGGCGACGTTGTCGAATGCGGGCACGATGCCGATGTCGTGGAGCAGCGCCGAGACGTAGAGGAGCTCGTGGTCGATGCCGTGCATCCCCTCGATGATCGCGAATCCCTCTGCCCACAGCCAGGAGCGGTGCACGTGGTTCAGGAGCGACGGGGTGTGGTACTCGGCGGCGATGTCGCGGGCCGCGCGGGCGGCGGCGGTGTCGGGGACGGGGATGTCGGTCAGCATGGCTCCATCCTGGCGTCCCGCGCCGCACAGATCCGGCCGGACGCCCGCGAAATCCGGACGAAGTGGGGCGTCGGAAAGGGAGGAGGCCGGGCGCGCCACGCCGGGGTGGTGCGGGGAACGGAGGACATCCGAGGCGAGCACGAGCGGGAAGTCCTCCCTTACCGACGCGGCGGGTGGAGGGAGGTCAGTCGAGGTCGGGGTGCAGGACGGTGACGCCCGCGGGCGGGGCGGCTGGCAGCAGCACGGCGGCCTGTGCCAGCCCGACCGGAGCCGCGAGCAGGTCCTGCGGGCGCACCGCGCCGGAGGCGACCATGGCCAGCATGGCGGGATAGTCGGCGGCGGCCATGCCGTGGCTGCCGAGCAGGTCCAGCTCCCAGGCGATCGCGCGGTCGAGGGGGAGGACCGGCATGGCGTCGCCCGCCAGCAGGCCGATCTGCACGTGCCTGCCGAGCCGGCGCAGCGAGAGCACGGAGGCGGTGGCGGTCTCCGCCGAGCCGACCGCGTCGATCGACACGTGCGCGCCGCCGCCGGTCAGCGCGGCGATCGCGTCCGGTGCATCAGCTCCCGCCTCCACGGCGTGCTCGGCCCCGAGTCGTGTGGCCAGCTCACGGGCGGCGGCCGACGGGTCCACCGCGATCGGCCGCGCGCCGAGCGCGCGCGCGATCGTGATCGCACTGAGGCCGACGCCGCCAGCGCCGTACACGGCCATCCACTCGCCCGGCTGGATGCGCGCCCGCGCGGTCACCGCCCGGTACGCGGTGGCGAACCGGCAGCCGAGCGACGCGGCGGCGTCGTCCCCGACCTCGTCCGGCACCGCGACCAGGTTGAGGTCGGCCGCGCGGACCGCGACGAGCTCGGCGTGAGAACCCCAGTGCGTGAAGCCGGGCTGGGTCTGGTCCGGGCACACCTGCGCGCGCCCGGACAGGCACCACTCGCAACGCCCGCAGCCGTTCACGAACGGCGCCGTCACCCGGTCGCCGACGCGCCAGCGGGTGACGCCCGCCCCCACCGCGGCGACTGTCCCGGCGAACTCGTGGCCGGGGACGTGCGGCAGGTGCACGGTGTCGTCGTGCCCCGCCCAGGCGTGCCGGTCGCTGCGGCAGAGTCCGGAGGTGGCGACCCGCACGAGCGCGCCGCCCTCCGGCAGCTCCGGCTCCGGCACGTCGGCGACGGACACGGGTCCGCCGAATCGCTCGTAGAGGAGGGCTCTCATCAGGCTCCGTTCGGTCGGGGGCGCAGGGCGCGGCAGGCGAGGTGGACGGCGAGACGGGTCTCGGAATCGGCGAGGTCGAGGCCGAGCAGCTCCTGCGCACGAGCGACCCGGGCGGAGACGGTGTTGCGGTGCAGGCCGAGCGCGTCGGCCGTCGCGGCGATGCCGGACTCGTGGTCGAGGTAGGCGGTGAGCGTCTCCATGAGCTCCGGGCCGCGTGCGACCAGCGGAGCCAGCAGCGACTCGGCGGCGGGAACGAAGGTGTCGCTCTCCGTCCAGGACAGCAGGAGCTGCTCCAGGCCGAGCGCGTCGATCCGCACGAACCAGCCGGTCGCCGAGCGGCTCGCCGCGATGCGGGCAGCGTCGGCCGCGCCGTCGATCGTCGCGATCAGCCCGGCGGAGCCGCTCTCGAGCGTCCCGACCCCCGTCGCGACGTTGAAGACCCGACGGGCGGCGGTGTGCAGGGCGCGGACGGCGGCGACCGCCTCCTCCACCCGGCCGGGCGACGGAGGCGCGGAGAACGAGATCCAGCCGGTGACGCCGCGTCCGCTCGTCGCGGCGTGCGAGTCGACCGGTAGCGCGGCGAGCTCGCGCGTGACGAGCCGGAGCAGTTGCAGGGTGTCGACGCGGCCGCGGCCGACGATGCGGAAGCCGAGGTGGTAGCCGGCCGTCCGCCAGCCGCGCTCCAGCATCCGCTGCTCGAGCTCGGTGTCCCTGCTGTCGCGCTCCTCCAGGAAGTCGCGGAGCAGGCCGGAGGCGACGGCGGCGTCGTTCACGTCGGCGACCTCGTCGATGAGGATGCGCGCGGCCACGGCGGGCATCGCCACCTCTGCGGCCACGGCCAGGGCGCTCAGCTGCTGCGGCCCGAGCCCGTGGCCGAACACCGCGAGCCGGAGGCCCGCGCGGCTCGGGGAGTCGACGTGGACGGAGGCAGCGGCGCCCGCGTCGACGGAGACCGTGTCGAGCCAGGGCCCGAAGTCGATGGCCGCGTGCACGTCCTCGGGAAGTCGGCCGCCCGCCTGCAGTAGCACGCCCTCCGCGTCGATCAGCGCGACACCGTGGCCGACGCTGGCGGAGAGGTGGCGCAGCAGGTCGGCGAGGTTGTCCGCCGGGTACTCGATGGACTGCGCGACGCGGCGCACATAGCCGAGCGTGAGCGCATCCCTCGCCTCCAGCAGCTCCCAGCCCGCGCGCGCCAGCGCGATCGGGTCGTCGGCCGCGAGCAGGTCGATGCCGAGCCGGGCGGCGAGGATGCGGCTGCCGCCGCCGAACACTTCCGCACCGGGCAGCGCGAGCGCGCGGAAGCCGCGGTCGCGCACGCGACGGAGGAGCGCGTCCTGCTGCCACGACGCGGGCGGCGGGGCCGAGGTGAGCACGGCGAGGGCGCCGTCGCCGTCGGCGGGGAGCGCCGACTCGTCCGCGGCGACGACCATGTCGCGCCACGCGGCGGTGCCGCCGGGACCGGCGACGGCGCGCAGTCCGCCGTTCGCGGGATGCGCGAGCAGCGCGCCGAGGTCGAGCTGCGGGCTCACGCGCCCACCTCCAGCCCGGAGAGGCCGAAGGCCGCCGGGGTCACGTGCCGCAGGCGCTCCGGCGCCTCCAGCCACCAGCCCGGCGCCGGCAGCGCGATGACGGCGACGTGCCGCGCGAGCGTGATCGCGTCCGCCTGCAGGATGTCGCGGGAGATCGTGTCCAGAGCGACGATGATCTCCGGCGAGGCGGCGACCGTCTCGCCGTCGCGGACGAACGCCAGCAGCTCCGAGCGCGCGACGACCCGGAGCACCGCGCCGTCGTCGCCCGTCAGCTCCACGGCGCTGGCGAACGGGTCGTCCGGAGCCGGATCGATCGCGGTCACGCGCCCTGCGCCGAGCAGCCGGCCGCCGAGCGCCGCCGCGAGGTCGCCGAGGGCGAGGGCGGGGTCGCCGGCGGCCTCCCCGAGGCCGAGCGCGCGCGAGTAGGTCCCGGTCACCGCGTGCTCCAGCAGGTCGCCCACGGTGAACCCGGCGATGAGGACGGCGCCCGCCCCTCCCGCCTGAACGATGGAGGAGCGGACCAGCGCCTCCACATCGGAGGGGCGGGCGGAGTCGATCACGGCGACTCCGCGTCCGGTGTCGCAGACGGCGATCACGCCGGGAACCGCGTCCACCAGCAGGGAGAGCTGGTCGAGGCGGGGCAGTGCGCGGCCCATGAAGTCCGCGTCCACGAGGGCGTGCGAGCCCGCCAGCAGGAGCGGGGTCAGGCCGTTCAGCCCTGCCCCTTCGAGCGCGCAGACGGCCGCCGCCGTCCCGCCGGTCCAGCGCTCGGCCGCCTCCACCAGCGGGCCGAACACGTCGGCCGCGGGGATACGCTCCGCCAGCAGGTAGGTCGAGCCGGCGAAGGCCGCCGCGACGCACGGCGTCGCCGGGTCGAGGTCGGCGACCGCGTGCAGCGGGAGCGGCCAGATCGGGGCGTCGGCGACCATCAGCTCGAGCATGGTGGTGCCGCCGCCCCCGCCGGAGCCGAGCAGCGAGAAGCCCCTCCCGAGCGCGGCGAGGCGCTCGCGCCCGAGGATGTCCATGCAACCAGGGTAGGTGCGTCAGGCCGTGCGGTGCTGAGCGAGGAGGTCGCGGGACTCGACGGGCACGAACGGCTCGTCCAGTCCGAACGCGCCGGGGCCGAACGCGGCGAGCGCCTCCGGCGTCCGCATCATCTCCGGCGTGGAGATGCCCAGCACACGCACCCGCTGGCCGTAGCGCAGCCCCTCGGTCGTGATCGGCTCGCCCGACTCGATGTCGGTCACGCAGATCAGGTCAGGGACGATCGCGACGACCTCGCCGTCGCGGCGCGCCACCAGGTTCTCGTTCTGGAAGTGCAGCTGCAGCTCCGAGCCGTCCTGGTCCAGGGAGGAGACCGTCGCACGGCCCTTCGCGAAGCCGTCCGTCGTGCGCCGCTCCACGTCGACGACCTTGCCCGCGAAGAGCTCGCGCACCTCGGAGTAGAGGGTCGTCGACAGGGTCTGCGCGATCGCATCGAACGGGGAGCGGTGCCCCTCCCTGGCCTCTCGGATGGCGCGTCCCAGGGCGAGCGCCATCGAGATCGTGCGGGGAACGGCCGTGCGGCGCACGTCAGCCCCCGTCGTCGCGTACTCGGCGATGTGCCCGACGCCGCCGAGCCGGATGGTCACGCCGCGCGCGAGCCACTCCATCTGCCGGTCGTCGTCGCCGGTGTCGATCAGCACGGTCTCGCCGCGCTCGCCGGCCAGCGCCAGCGGCGAGCCGTGCACGCCGTACACGGCGAACGTCTCCATCGAGAGCTCGGGGAACGCGCGTCCCATGCCGTCCGCGTCCACGACAGGGAGGCCGGTCTCTGCGGCGACGATGAGCGGGATCATCGAGTTGATGCCGCCGCACTCGATGGGCATGGTGGCGTCGGCGCGACGGCCGAGGTGCTGCTCCAGCGTCCGCAGCGCGAGCGTCGGCTCGGTGCCGGCCGGGATCTTCTCGACCATGACGGTGGGCGCGCCCATCTGGGCGGTCGGGATGACGAACAGGTCGTCGGCGAGCTCGTCGGGATCGAGGATGGTGATGCCGCGGTCTCCGAGCACCTGCTCGACGAGCATCTGGCCGATGTACGGGTCCCCGCCGCCCCCGGTGCCGAGCAGCGTGGCGCCGCGGGCGAGGTCGGGCAGGTCGGCGGCGGTCAGCGTCCAGCTCATGCGACCGCCCCCGCGAGCGCGCCCTCCGGCGTGCCATCGAAGCGGTGCGACGGCACGTCGTAGCCGAAGTAGCCGGGACCGACCATCGCGAGCGCGGCCTCCTGGTGCCAGCGCGGGTCGCTCGGCGCCGCGACGACGCGGACCCGCTGGCCGTAGCGCAGACCCTCCGTCGTGATCGGCTCGCCGCTCTCGGCGTCGAGCACGATGATGAGGTCCGGCGTCGTGACGAAGACCTCGTCGTCGGTGCGGGCGATCAGGTGCTCGTTCTGGAACGACAGCGTCAGTGTGCCTGCGTCGCCCTCGATCCTGGCGCGTCCGCGCGCGAAGCCGGCAGTCGTCCCGCGCTCGACGTCGACGACTTTGCCGCCGAAGAACTCGCGGCCGTCCAGAAGCGCCACGGTCGCGGAGACCGGGTCCGTCTTCTCCGCCCGCGCGCGGGCGATGCCGGAGCCGATGTCCACGCAGTGCTGCAGCGAACCGGGCACGAGCGCCTCCCGGGCGACGGGCCCCGGCATCGGGAAGCCGGAGATCATGATGGAGCAGCCCATCTCGACGCACGCGACGCGGGCGATCCGCTCCGTCCAGTGGTTGTCCACGGTCTGCAGCACGCCCACGTTGCCCTTCTCGTCGCTGAACGCGAGCGGGGAGGCGGTGACGCCGTACAGGGTGGGCAGCACCATCTGCAGCTCGGGGAAGGCGCGTCCCATCCCGTCCGCGTCGATCAGCGGCAGCCCGAGGGCGGCCGCGGCGGCGACGGGGATGGTGGAGTTCACGCCGCCGACCTCGGCGCAGGCGACGTGCGTCACCGGGCGGCCGAGGTAGGTGCCGAGGGCGTTCACGGGCGCGATGACCTCGTCGAGGCTGGGCAGCTTCTCCACCATCACCGTCGGGGCACCCATCATCGCGACGGTGAGCACGAGCGCGTCGTCCGGCACCTCGTCGAGGCCGACCACCGTGACGGGACCGTGCACCGCGAGCGCCTGCCGGGCGAGCAGCGAGCCGATGTACGGGTCACCGCCGCCTCCGGTGCCGAGCACCGCTGCGCCGCGGGCGAGGTCGTCGATGCGATCGGCGGTCAGCGTCCAGCTCATACCCGCACCCCCATGTCCAGGTCGCCGACGGCCTTCACACGGATGCGCGTCGCGTTGCCGGGCAGGTAGGGGATGGGCACCTCGTCGAAGTCGACGATCGCGACCGAGGAGGGGGAGGCCCCGGCCGCGATCGCCTTGTCCACCGCCTCCGCCCGAACGGCGGCGATGGCGTCGTCACGGCGGCCGGGCTCGACGGCGTAGACCTTGTCGATCTCGCCGCCGACCTGCGCGATGGATGCGCCGATCGCGTTGGCCACCGCGTAGTTCTCCGGACGGTGCACCGTGCCGAACAGGGGGAGCTCGTCGGGCAGCAGGATGGAGCCGCCGCCGACCGCGACCACGGGGATCGGGTCGGGCGAGGTGCGCATCCTGTCCACGGCCTCGGCGACGCGCTCGGCGATCCGGTTCAGCACGCGCTGCACGAACGCGGGATCGAGGTGCGCCACCTTTGCGGGGTCGCCGATGCTCGCGCGGCCGGCCGCGACGGCGATGTCCGTTGCGGTGAGCGTGGAGCCGCCGAAGACGAGCGCCTCCTCGGTGAGCCGATAGCCGACGGACTCGGGCCCGACCTCCGCGGTCTGCTCGTTCACGATCGAGCCGCCGCCGATGCCGATGGAGAGCACGTCCGGCATCCGGAAGTTCGTGCGGACGCCTGCCACCTTGACCTCGTTGGCGGTCTCGCGGGGGAAGCCGTTGATGAGCAGGCCGATGTCGGCGGTGGTGCCGCCGATGTCCACGACGGCGCAGGTGTCGAGGCCGCTGGTGAGGGCGGCGCCGCGCATGGAGTTGGTGGGTCCGGAGGCGAAGGTCGCCACCGGGTAGAGGCGCACGTAGTCCTCGTCCATCAGGGTGCCGTCGTTCTGGCTGAGGAAGATCGGCGCGTCGATGCCCTGCGCGCGCACCGCCGACGTGAGGCCGTCGACGATCTCGGAGGCGAGCTCACGCAGCGCGGCGTTGATGATCGTCGCGTTCTCCCGCTCGAGCAGGCCGATCCGCCCGATCTCGTGGGAGAGCGAGATCGCGACGTTTTCGCCCAGCTCGTCGGCGATGATGGCCGCCGCCTCGGTCTCGACGTCGTGGTTCACGGGCGAGAACACCGAGGAGATCGCGACCGAGCGCACGCCGTTCGCGGCCATGTCCGCGGCGAGCCCCTTCAGCTCCGCCTTGTCGATCGGAGAGATCGGCCGGCCGTCGAACTCGTAGCCGCCGTGGGCCAGATAGCTGCGGGCGCCGATGGCGTCCTTGAGCGCGCCCGGCCAGTCGACGAGGGGCGGGAGCGCCTTCGTCGCCGGGAGACCGAGCCGGAGCGCGGCCGTGGGGGCCAGGCGCTTGGCCTCGACCAGCGCGTTGATGAAGTGCGTTGTGCCGATCATCACCGCGTCGATCTCGGCGCCGTCGAAGTCCCTGGCCGCCCGGAGCGCCTCGATGGCGTTCACGATGCCGCTGGTGACATCCGGGCTTGTCGAGTTCTTGACGCCGGCGAGGGTCTGCCTGCCGTCCATGAGCACTGCGTCGGTGTTCGTGCCGCCGACGTCGATGCCGATATGCATGTCGCTTCGCTTTCTTCCGGTGCGGGTGGTGCGGGTGGTGCGGGTGGATCAGTTGGAGGGGATCGCCTCTGCGCTGCCTGTGGTGCCGGTGGTGCCGCCGGTGCCGGTCTCCGTCGCCGGGTCGGCCGCGCTCGCCGGCTGCAGGGTGCGGGCACGGCCGACGCCGCGCACCCAGCCCAGGCGCCCTGCGATCGTGTAGAGCACGATCGAGAGGATGAGCGAGGAGATCGCCGGGATGCCCCAGGTGACGAAGTAGCCGACCAGCGACGACACCAGCCAGATGACGATGGTCGCCGGGACGATCCGCGGCGCGTACTCGGGCAGCCGGCCGGAGGCGCGGGTCGCCTCCAGGTCGCCGCGCCAGCGCCGCACGAAGAAGTACTCGGCGACGATGATGCCGGCGATCGGCGGGAAGGCGACGCCGAGGACGGTGAGGAATCCGGTGAACTGCGCCAGGATGCCCGCGGCGGCAAGCACCGAGCCGACGACGCCGAGGACGATCGTGGTGGTGACCCGGTGCAGATTCTTCGAGAACGCGGTCGAGATGAAGTTCACAAGGCCCAGGGTCGACGAGTACAGGTTCCAGTCGTTGATCTTCAGGGTGCCGGTGATGACGATGATCAGGCCGACGAAGCCGATGGAGGACGTGACGATCGCCACGATGTTGCCGCTGGCGGCCGCGTGGGCCAGCAGCACGCCGGCCAGGCCGATCACGAACTCGCCGAGGGTCACGCCGACGACGGTCTGCTTGACGACGTCCGCCTTCGAACGGTTGAACCGTGTCATGTCGGCGGTGATGATCGCGCCGACGATCAGGCCGCCGGCGACGATGCCGGTGCCCTGCCAGACGGTCATCGTCGGACCGGGCGCGGGGGAGGTGAGCAAGTCGCCGAGCGAGTGCTTGCTCAGCTCGCTGATCACCGACCACCCGACCAGGATGAGGAACAGCGGCACGGTGATGTTCGCCAGCCACTGCATCCCGACGAAGCCGTACGCGACGATAGCGGTGACCGCGAGCCCGAACAGCAGGCTCCACACCCAGATCGGCATGACGCCGGGCATCAGCGCGTCGAGCGACTCCGCCGAGATGGCCGACTGGATGCCGAACCAGCCGATCAGGCTGATGCCGATCGCGAGGCCCACGAGCGAGGCGCCGATCTCGCCGAAGCCGGTCCAGCGGGCCAGGAGGGCGGTGTTCAGGCCCTCCTTCTGCCCGATGATGCCGACGATGCACATGATGACCTCGAGGATGATCGAGCCGAGGAGCAGGGCGAGTGCGGCCTGGCCGAAGCTCATGCTGTAGCCGAGGGTCGCGCCGAGGAGGAACTGCGAGAGGGCCGAGACCTGACCGAATCGCTGCACGGCGATCCCGAACCAGGGCTTGCGCGCGTCCGGGGTGACGCGGCTGAGGGCGAAGTCGTCGGCATGTGCTGTACGTGCCATGAGGGGTCCTATCGACGAGTGGGAGGGTTGCGAACACGGTAGTTCGCCGCCTCCGGTCGAGGAATGTGCGTTGTGCACGAATCGCATGGTTCAGTGTGCGGAGTGCACACATCCAGGCCTTCGCGTGCGGTCAGCCAGCGGTCAGGAGCGCGACGACCGGCCGGTCCGCGTCCGCCCAGTCCAGCCCGGCGAGCTCGGCCGGCAGCAGCCAGCGCAGGGCGTCGTGGTCGGTGCTGCCCGTGGGGAGGGGCCCATCCAGCGCGGCGGCGTAGCAGGCGAGGTCGACCCGGCCGGTCGCGGTGCGGTCCAGCAGCTCGCCGACGTGGATGCGCGCGCCGAGCTCCTCGCCGATCTCGCGCGCGAGCGCCTCCTCCGGGCTCTCCCCGGCCTCCACCTTCCCGCCAGGGAACTCCCAGCGTCCCGCCGCGTCCTTGTGCGGGGCCCTGCGGCAGGCGAGCAGGCGACCGTCGTGCTCGATGACGGCGGCGACGACGTGGATGCGACTCACGCCTCCATTGTGCCGTGCGGGTCGGGAGGCGTTCGCCCGGCGCCGCTACGATCTGCCTGTGACCCAGCCCTCCCTGCAGCGCCGTCTCGGCCTCGGCGACGCCGTGTTCATCGGACTCGGGTCCATGATCGGGGCCGGGGTGTTCTCCGCGTTCGCGCCGGCGGCGCACGCCGCCGGAGGCGGGCTGCTGATCGGTCTGCTGCTCGCAGCGGGCGTGGCGTTCTGCAACGCGACCGCGTCGGCGCAGCTCGCGGCGGTGCACCCGACCTCGGGAGGGACCTACGCGTACGGCCGCGCGGAGCTCGGCGACTGGTGGGGCTTCGCGGCCGGCTGGAGCTTCGTCGTCGGCAAGACCGCGAGCTGCGCGGCGATGGCGCTCACGTTCGCCGCATACGCCGCCCCGCCCGGCTGGGAGCGGCCGGTGGCGGCCATCGCCGTGGCGGCCCTGGTCGCCGTGAACGCGTTCGGTGTCACCCGCACGGCCCAGCTGACGCGCATCCTCGTCGTGGTGTCCCTCGCCGTGCTGGCGCTGGTCGCGATCGCCGGGGGCGCCGCGCCGAAGACCGGACTCGGGTCGCCGGCCGCGCTCGGCGCCGGCGGCGTGTACGGGATCCTGCAGTCGGCCGGCCTGCTGTTCTTCGCGTTCGCGGGGTACGCCCGGATCGCCACGATGGGGGAGGAGGTGCGCGAGCCGGGGCGCACCATTCCGCGTGCCGTGACGCTGGCCCTCGGGATCACCGTGGTCGTGTACGGGGTCGTCGCGGTGACCGTGCTGCTGGTGCTCGGCGCCGCGGGGACCGCGGGATCGGCGGCCCCGCTGGCCGACACGGTGGCGGCGGCGGGCTGGGGATGGGCGGCTCCGGTCGTGCGCGTCGGGGCGGCCACGGCCTCCCTCGGCGCCCTGCTGGCCCTGGTCGCGGGGATCGGCCGCACGACCCTGGCGATGGCCAGGGAGGGCGACCTGCCCCGCGCGCTCGCCGTCGTGCATCCCCGCTGGCGGGTGCCGAGGCGGGCGGAACTGGTGCTCGGTGCCGTCGTGATCGTGCTCGTGCTGCTGGTCGACCTCCGCGGGGCGATCGCCTTCTCATCGTTCGGCGTGCTGCTCTACTACTTCGTGGCGAACGCGGCGGCGCTCCGGCAGCGCGGCGAGGCGCGCCGCTACCCGCGATGGTTGCAGATCGCCGGGATGGCCGGGTGCGCCGTCCTCGCCGTCACCCTCCCGCTCGTCGGTGTCCTCGTCGGGGTCGCCGTCGTCGTGGTCGGCTTCGCCGTGCGCGCCGTCCGGCTCGCCGTGGAACGCAGGGCGGGATGACCCGGCGACCGGATGCCGCTGCCTCGGCCCCGGGGCGCGGGTCTGAGAGGATGAGGGCGTGACCGCATCCTCGTCCTCCGTCCTGCTCGTGATCGACCTGCAGAAGGGGGTGCTGCCGGGATGCTTCGACGCCGACGGGGTCGTCGAGCGCACGGCCGCGCTCGTCCAGCGCGCTCGCGCCGAGGGCGCGCCGGTCGTCTGGGTGCAGCACGAGGAGGAGGGCATGCCGTACCGCAGCGAAGACTGGCACCTGGTTGACGCCCTGGTCCCGGCCGACGGCGAGCCGCGCGTTCGCAAGGCCTACCGCGACGCCTTCGCCGACACCGAGCTGGACGAGGTGCTCGAGCGTCTGGATGCGACGCGCCTGGTGGTCGCCGGCGCGCAGAGCGACTACTGCATCCACACGACCACGCAGAGCGCCGCGGTGCGCGGCTACGACGTCGTGCTGGTCGGGGACGCGCACACGACGGTCGACACCGAGTGGGACGGCGTCGCCATCAGCGGCGAGCAGATCGTCGCGCACACCAACCGCTACTTCGCCGGCCTGCGCTATCCCGACCAGGAGTTCGCGGTCGCTCCCGCCGCCACCGTCGCCCTCTGAGCCCGCCGAGGGGCACGTCGTTGTCGCTTTCGCGGCCCGCAAGCGACAACAACGTGCCCTCGGCGGCTGACGCGACGGGAGGGGTGCGCCTAGGGCCGCCAGCGCAGCTCGATGATCTCGTGGGCGTCGCTCAGGTAGAAGACGTTCTGCGTGCCGTCGTCCACCTCCACGAACGCGGCGGCATCACCGACCACCGCCGGGGCGCCCACCCTGGCCGCGATGTCGTTCACGTGCCACGCGCCTGCGCTCCACCACAGCTCGTGGATGTGCGAGTCCGTGCCCGCGTAGAACACATGTTGGGTGGCGACCGGCTGGAAGAGGCCGGACTCGAAGGCGTAGCAGGCGGGACTCGAGCCCTGGGACGCGGGAGTCGTCGCGGACGCAGCGGCGGTCAGGTCGTTGTGGTGCCAGCCGGCGGTGCTCCACCACAGCTCGTGGACGTGCCCGTCCGTGCCGACGTAGTCGACGTGCTGCGTCCCCTCGCCGCGGAACACGTAGCCGTGGATCGTCTCGCACTCGGACACGCCCGGCGCCCCGGTCGCCGCGGTCAGGTCGCCCCAGTGCCAGCCGGAAGCGTCGGCCCAGTACTCGATGATGTGCCCTGGCTGCAGCTCCGCCGACGTGTGCACGATGACATGGGCGGTCCGCTGATCCTCGAACGAGTAGCCCACCGGAGCCGAGAGCGGGTCGGCGTTCGGCGCTCCGGCCGCGGCCGTCAGGTCCAGGTGGTGCCAGCCGTCGCCGGAGTTGCTCAGCTCGTGGACGTGCAGGTCCCTGCCCTGGTAGACGACGCGCTGGGTGCCGTCGTAGTACGTCTCGTAACCGGACGGCTGGCCGATCGCGAGCGGGGCGTGCGCGGCGTTCGTGAGGTCGTTCGCGTTCCAGCCGTCGTCGCTCGTGTACCAGAGCTCGTGCACGTGACCGTCGAACTGCCTGCCCTGATAGACGACGTGCTGCGAGCCCTGGTGCGCCCAGATGTAGCCGTTCGCGTTGGTCGCGGCGGCGGCGCCTCCCGCCTCCGAGACCAAGTTCTTCACGTGCCAGTCGTCGCTCTGGCTGCAGTACAGCTCGTACAGCTGGCCGTCATCGCCGTTGGTGCTGTCGAAGCCTTGGAAGACGACGTGCCGGGTGAACTGCGCGAACAGCCACGCCGTCGGCTGGTAGACGGCCTCGCGCGCTCCCGCGGTGGTGGTCGTGAGGTTCTTGATGCTCCATCCCATGGTGTGCTCCGATCTCGAACGCACCCAGGGTAGGACCGTGGACGCCGAACGGGGCCCCGGAAAATCCGGGAGCCCCGTTCGGCGCCGCGGAGGCGGCTAGACCTGCGCGCCGAGCTTGAAGCCCTTCTCCTCGTCGCCCTTGCGGGTGTACGAGAAGCCGTCGGCGCCGATGGTGACCTCCATCTCGGAGTCGTCGGTGCGAGCCTGAAGCGGCTTGGGGTTGCCGTCCAGGTCGAGCACGAGCGAGGCGTCCGTGTACCAGGACGGCACGACCGGGTTTCCCCACCAGTCGCGGCGCTGGTTGTCGTGCACGTCCCAGGTGACGACGGGGTTGTCCGGGTCGCCGGTGTAGTAGTCCTGCGTGTAGATCTCGACACGGTGGCCGTCGGGGTCGCGCAGGTACAGGTAGAACGCGTTCGATACGCCGTGCCGGCCGGGGCCGCGCTCGATGACGTCGCTCATGCGCAGCGCGCCGAGCTTGTCGCAGATCGCGATGATGTTGTGCTTCTCGTGCGTGGCGAACGCGACGTGGTGCATGCGCGGGCCGTCGCCGCCGGTCATCGCGGTGTCGTGCACGGTGGGCTTGCGGCGCATCCAGGCGGCGTACGTGGTGCCCTCCGCGTCCTGGATGTCCTCGGTGACGCGGAAGCCGAGGTCCTCCATGTACTTCACGGCGCGCGGGACGTCCGGGGTCACCTGGTTGAAGTGGTCGAGGCGGACGAGCGCGCCCGGCGTGTAGAGGTCGTAACGCCAGGCGAGGCGCTCGACGTGCTGCACGTCGTAGAAGAACTCGTACGGGAAGCCCAGCGGGTCCTCGACGCGGACGGAGTCGCCGACGCCCTTCGTGTAGCCCTCGGCGCGACGCTCGACGCGGCAGCCGAGCTCGGTGTAGAACGCGACGGCGCGGTCCAGGTCCTCCGGGGTGCGCACACGGTAGGCGAACGCGGCGACCGCGGCCACCGGGCCCTTCCGCAGCACGAGGTTGTGGTGGATGAACTCCTCGAAGCTGCGCAGGTAGACGGCGTCCTCGTCCTCTTCGGTGACCACCAGGTCCAGCACGTTCACGTAGAAGTTGCGGCTGGCCTCGAGGTCCGTGACGACGAGCTCCATGTAGGCGCAGCGGACGACGTCCGGCGGGGTGGCCTTCGGGGTGGGGATGCGGTCCGCCGGCGCCGGGACCGGGTCGCTGCCGGTCACGGTGGGCTCCGGGGAGTCGGGGGTGATGGTCATGGTGCTGTGTTTCCTCTTCGTCGAGTGGTGGTGGTTCATGTCGTTCGTGTCGTGCGCGTCGCGCTCAGGCGTCGCCGGCGTCTTCGGCCGCCTCGGCGGCCTGCTCCGGCGTGTGCTCCGTCGCGCCGAAGCGGGCGGTGTGCACCGCGCCGAGCGTGATGTGCACGGCCTGCTGGTCGGTGTAGAAGTCGATGGAGCGGTAGCCGCCCTCGTGCCCGAGGCCCGACGCCTTCACGCCGCCGAACGGGGTGCGCAGGTCGCGGACGTTGTGCGAGTTCAGCCACACCATCCCCGCCTCCACGTTCTGGGCGAAGGTGTGCGCGCGCTCCAGGTTGCTGGTCCAGATGTAGGCGGCCAGGCCGTAGCGGACACCGTTGGCGAGCTCCAGCGCCTCCTCGTCGGAGTCGAACGGGGTGATCGCGACGACCGGGCCGAAGATCTCCTCCTGGAAGATGCGGGCGTCCGGCTTCACGTCGGCGAAGACCGTCGGCGCGACGTAGTTGCCGTGCTCCAGGCCGGCCGGACGGCCGCCGCCGGCGAGCAGACGGCCCTCCTGCTTGCCGATCTCGACGTAGCTCATCACCTTCTCGTGGTGCTCGGGGTGCACGAGCGCGCCCACCTCGGTCTTCGGGTCATGCGGATCGCCGACCACGATGTTCTTCGCGCGGGCGGCGTAGCGCTCGCAGAACTCCTCGTACACGGCGCGCTCGACGAGGATGCGGGAGCCGGCGGTGCAGCGCTCGCCGTTCAGCGAGAAGACGCCGAAGAGGGTCGAGTCGATCGCGGCGTCGAGGTCGGCGTCGGCGAACACGACGGCGGGGGACTTGCCGCCCAGCTCCATCGAGAGGCCCTTCAGGTACGGGGCCGCGTTCGCGAAGATGATCTGCCCGGTGCGGCTCTCACCCGTGAAGGAGATGAGCGGGACGTCCGGGTGCTTGACGAGCGCGTCACCCGCCTCCTCGCCGAGGCCGTTGACCAGGTTGAAGACGCCGTCTGGCACGCCGGCATCGCGGAAGATCTTCGCCCACAGGCTCGCCGACAGTGGCGTGAACTCGGCCGGCTTCAGCACGACGGTGTTGCCGGTGGCGAGCGCCGGGGCGAGCTTCCAGCTCTCCAGCATGAACGGCGTGTTCCACGGCGTGATGAGGCCGGCGACGCCGATCGGCTTGCGGTTGACGTAGTTGAGCTGGCTGCCGGGCACCTTGTAGGCGTCGTCGGCCTGGGCGACGATGAGGTCGGCGAAGAACCGGAAGTTCTCGGCGGCGCGCTGCGCCTGGCCGAGGGCCTGCGTGATCGGCAGGCCGGTGTCGAACGTCTCCAGCTCCGCCAGCCGGGCGTCCTGCGCCTCCACGGCGTCGGCGATGCGGTTCAGCACGCGGGCGCGCTCCCGCGGCTTCATCCGCGGCCAGGGGCCGGACTCGAACGCGCGCTTCGCCGCGGCGACGGCGAGGTCGATGTCCTCCTTCTGGCCTGCGGCGGCCTGCACGTAGGTCTCGTTCGACACCGGGTCGAGGACGTCGAAGGTCTTCCCCGAGACGCTGTCGACGAACTCCCCGTCGATGAAGTGCTGGATCGTGCTCGGAAGGTTCTCCGGGATGTGGTGCTGCGCCATGCGCGGCCTCCTGTCGTTGCTGTCGGTCAGTGCTGCTGCTGCGTGTGCTCGTGCTCCAGCTGGTAGCTGTGCAGGGCGTCCAAGGTCGCCAGCCGGTGGCGGCGGGCGGCGAGCTCGATCTCCAGGGCGTCCGCCCCGGACTCGATGAGCCGGAGGATCTGCTCGTGCTCATCGACCGACTCGCGGGCGCGCCCGGGCACGAAACTGAAGGTGGAGTCGCGCAGCACGGTCAGGCGGTTCCAGCCGCGGTGCACGAGGTCAAGGATGTGCGGGTTCGGGCACTCCTCGAAGAGGACGGAGTGGAACTCCTGATTGAGCTGCGTGAAGCGGTGCGGGATGAAATCGTCGAGGCACGCGATCATCTCGCGGTTGACCATGCGCGCCCGGTGCAGGTGGTCGCCGTTCAGGAGGGGAGCGGAGAGCTGGGTCGCCGCCCCCTCGACGAGCGCGAGCGTCTCCATCGTGTAGGTGTACTCGGCGTCCTGCAGCAGGGCGACCTGGGCTCCGACGTTCTTCTCGAACGTGACGAGTCCCTCGGCCTCGAGCCGCCGGATCGCCTCGCGCACGGGCACGACGCTGATGTCCAGCTCGCCGGCGATCTGGCCCAGCACGAGCCGGAAGCCCGAGACGTAGCGGCCGTCGTCGATGCGGGCGCGGATGAAGTCGTACGCCAGCTGCGACTTGCTCGGAGCGGCGGTCTTCAGCGCTGCGTCAGCCATACGCGGTACCTCTCCTTCCACGCGGCGTTCATCGGGAACAGGCCCTCGATGCGCTCGCCGACCGCCACCATCTCGGCGATGAACTCCTCTTCGCGCTCCTGCTCGATCGCGTCGGCGACGACCTCCTCGACCAGGGCGGGCGGGATGACCAGCAGGCCGTCCGCGTCGCCGACGATCACGTCGCCGGGGAGCACGGTCGCGCCGCCGCACGCGATGGCGATGTCCGCATCCCACGGCACGTGCCTGCGTCCGAGCACCGCGGGGTGCGGGCCGGCGTGGTAGGTCGGGATGTCGAGGGCGGCGACGACCGCGAGGTCGCGCACGCCGCCGTCGGTGACGATACCGGCGGCGCCGTTGACCTGCGCCCGCAGGGCGAGGACGTCGCCGACGGTGCCGCTGCCGCGCTCGCCGCGGGCCTCGATCACGAGCACCTCGCCGGGGCCGACCGCGTCGAAGGCGCGCTTCTGGGCGTTGTAGCCGCCGCCGTGCGAGGCGAAGAGGTCCTCGCGGTTCGGCAGGTAGCGGAGCGTCTTGGCGGTGCCGACGACGCGGGTGCTCGGCCGGGTGGAGGCGAGGCCGTCGATCGAGACGTTGTCGAGGCCGCGCTTGCGCAGCTGGGAGCTGAGGGTGGCGGTGGCGACGCTGGACAGCTTCGCGCGCAGCTCATCGGTGAGCACGAAGCCCGGTTGTGCGGGCGTGCCCCACGCCTCCGAGCGCTGGTGGTCGTCGACGCTCGGCTTCGTGCCGAAGTCGCCGAAAGGCACCGTGCCCTCGGTGATGCGGGTGACGAGACGGCCGGAAGTCGGCGCTCCGGGCGCGCTGGGCGCATCCACCTCCACCTCGACGGTGTCGCCGGGCTGCGTGACGGACGAGCCGGCCGGTGTGCCGGTGAGGATGACGTCGCCCGGCTCCAGCGTCATCAGCTGGGAGAGGTCGGCGACCAGGCGGCCGAACGGGAAGAGGAGGTCGTCGGTCGTGCCCTCCTGCACCAGCTCGCCGTTCACCCAGGTGCGCACGCGCAGCGCGTCCGGGTCGACCGAGGCGGCGGGGATGACGTCGGGCCCGAGCGGTGTGAAGCCATCGCCGCCCTTCGAGCGGACGTTCGAGCCCTTGTCCGCGGCGCGGAGGTCGTACACGCCGAAGTCGTTCGCGGCCGTGACGCCGGAGACGGCGGCCCAGCCCTCCTCGGGGGAGACGCGGCGGGTCGGCCGGCCGATGATGAGCGCGATCTCGCCCTCATAGGCGAGCAGCTCGGTGCCGGCGGGGCGCTCCAGCTTCTCGCCGGTGGCGGCGACCGAGGATGCGGGCTTCAGGAAGTACGAGGGCTGCGCCGGGGTGCGGCCCCGCTGAGCGGCCCGGGAGCGGTAGTTCAGGTGCACCGCGATGATCTTGCCGGGGAGGCTGATGGCGCTCACGGGTGGATGCTCCTCGTCGTCGGGGATGGATGGAACGTATTCGAGATTGTATACGATCTGGAGAGGGCGGGCAAGGACGCCGGGATGGCGGGGATGCTGGGCCGACCGATTCGTGCGGGGGCCTCCGCAACTCCGGAGAACTCGGCCGGAGCGACCCGAAACACCGGAGCTCCGGACGAATCGGGCACCCGGCGTGCAGGGTCTCCGGAGTTGCCCGCAACTCCGGAGAGTCGGCGCTGGGACGGACCGAATCGACCGGAAATCCGGAGATCCGCGTCCACGGGGCCGGGAACTCCGGAATTGCCAGCAAGCGGCGCGGATGAGAGGCGCATCAGTAGGAGGCCGGCGCCGGGGCGGCGGGGTCGTCGCCGATGAAGCGGGTGGCGAGGCCCTCCGACGCGCGGGCGAGCAGGGTGACGTCGCTGCCGACGAGCACGTAGGCCGCGCCGGCTGCGACGTAGCGGTCGGCGGTGGCGGGATCGAAGGCGTTGACGCCGACCGGGGTTCCGGCCGCGCGGCCCGCGCGGATGACGTCCTCGACCGCGGCCACAACGTCCGGGTGGTTCTGCTGGCCGAGCAGGCCCATCGAGGCGGCGAGGTCGGCCGGGCCGACGAGGATGGCGTCCACGCCGTCCACCGCCGCGATGTCCGCCGCGGCGGCGAGTCCCTCGGTGGTCTCGATCTGAACGGTCAGCGACACCAGCTCGTGGGCCCGCGCCAGGTAGTCGGGGATACGGCTCCACCGCGACGAGCGCGCGAGCGCGCTGCCGACGCCGCGCACGCCGAGCGGGGGATAGCGCACGGCGCGCACCATCGCCTCCGCCTGCGAGACGCCGTCGACCATCGGTACCAGCAGGTTCTGCGCACCGAGGTCGAGCAGCTGTTTGAGGATGACGGGGTCGCCGATGGGCGCGCGCACCAGCGGCACCGCCGGGTAGGCGGCGACCGCCTGCAGCTGGGCGAGGATCGACTCCAGCCCGATGGGGGAGTGCTCGCCGTCGATGAGGACGATGTCCAGGCCACTGCCCGCGCAGATCTCGGCCACCAGCGGACTTCCCGCGCACGACCACATCCCGAACAGGGCGCGGTCGGCCGCGCGCAGGCGGTCGGCGAAGGTCGGAGTCGGGGTCAGGTGAATCGGCATGTGACGGCTCCCAGGGTTCCGTAGTCGGCGTGGACGGTGTCGCCGCGCTCCACCCACATCGGGCGGGTGAACGATCCGGCGAGGACGATGTCTCCCGCGTCCAGCCGGGTGCCGTGCTGGGCGAGCTTGTTCGCGAGCCAGGCGACGCCCCTGGCGGGGTGGTCGAGCACCGCCGCGGCGACGCCGGACTCCTCGATCGTCTCGTTGCGGTAGAGCAGGGCGCCCACCCAGCGCAGGTCGACCGCGTCCACTGCGACGGGACGCCCGCCGACGACCATCCCGCCCATCGCCGCGTTGTCGGAGATGGTGTCGACGATGGTCCGGCCCTGCATCTGGATGCGGGAGGAGAGGATCTCCAGCGCCGGCACCACGTACTCCGTCGCGCTCAGCACATCGAACAGGGTGACGTCCGGTCCCTCCAGGGGCGACGCGAGCACGAACGCGAGCTCGACCTCGATGCGCACGTTCGAGTACTGGTCGAACGGGATGACCGAACCGGTCTCGTAGACCATGTCGGCGAAGATCGCGCCGTAGTCCGGCTCGGTGATGCCGGTCGCCTGCTGCATCACCTTGGAGGTGAGCCCGATCTTGCGGCCCACGAGCCTGCGCCCGGCGGCGAGGCCGCGCTCCACCCACACGCGCTGCACGGCGTAGGAGTCCTCCACCGTCATCTCCGGGTGGCGGGCGGTCAGCAGCGGGACGGTGGTCCGGTCCCGCTCGGCGGTCGCGAGCTCGTCCGCGATGGCCTGGATGGTCGTGGTGTCGAGCACCGTGAGGGCTCCCTTCGACGTCGGAGGAGGGGCGTTGATGCCCCGTGTGGATCGTATATCATCCCGTACATCCCGTACATCCTGGCCACGGCCGTGCGCGGAATGGCGACGGGAATGCATGGATTTCGTGTCCGCCACCCCGCCGTGTCAGGCTTCTCCTGTCGTTTTTCTCCACTAGTTGCCTTTCTTGTCAACAACTGTAGAATTACCGCCACGGCACAGCGGAGTGTCGGCCGATCACGGTCGGCGGTCGCTCCACCTGTCGCTGTTTCGAGTTCCACACCCTGCCTTGCGAACCGAGAGAAGACACCATGAAGAAAGCACTGATCGCGGTGGCACTGGCCTCCGCGACCGCGCTGGCGCTGAGCGCCTGCGGCTCCGGGGGAAGCGACACCACGAGCACGACCGGTGCGGCCGGCGGCCCGCTGAACATCGGCAACTTCGCCGACGTCACCAGCTGGGACCCGTCGCTGGCCGATGTCGGCTTCGACGGCCCCTACCTGTCCGCCGTCTACGACCCGCTGATCGCCGTCGACGGAGACGGCAAGCCGGTCCCGGCTCTCGCGACCTCCTGGAAGGTCTCCGACGACTACAAGAAGGTCACCTTCGACCTGCGCACCGGCGTGACGTTCTCCGACGGCGAGATGTTCGACGCGGCCGCCGCTGTCAAGAGCCTGGAGTACCTGAAGCAGGGCGCGCGCAGCGGAGAGGCGTACGCGAGCGTCGACAAGTTCGTCGCAGTCGACGACAAGACCGTCGAGATCGATCTGAAGGAGCGCGACGACACGCTGCTCTACTTCATGGGCATCGGACGCAGCTACATGATGGCCCCGAAGGCGATCGCGGCGGGGACGCTGGCCAAGGAGCCGGTCGGCTCCGGCCCGTACACGCTCGACTCCACCTCCGTCGCCGGCTCCGAGTACCACTTCGCCAAGGTGAAGAAGCACTGGGACGCGAAGGAGTTCCCGTTCGACCCGCTGGCGATCTACCCGATCCAGGACGCGACCGCGCGTGACAACGCGATGCTCTCCGGGCAGATCAACGTGAACTACGCCGACGACACCGCCCTCAAGCAGGCCAAGGAGAACGGCTGGAACGTCGCCGCCAAGGTCTCCGGCTGGGTCGGCCTGCAGTTCACCGACCGCGCCGGCACGAAGTTCAAGCCGCTCGGCGACGAGAAGGTTCGCCAGGCGCTCAACTACGCGTTCGACGGCGCGAACATCCTGAAGTCGGTCGGCAGCGGGGCGGGCAAAGTCTCGAACCAGGTGTTCCCGGCGGGTCTGCCCGGCAATGTGGAGTCGCTGAACTCGATGTACGCCTACAGCATGTCCAAGGCGAAGTCGCTGCTCGCCGAAGCCGGCTACGCGGACGGGTTCGAGCTGCACATGCCGATGTCGCAGGTCTTCCAGGTCTGGCAGCCGGTGGTCGACCAGACCTTCAAGCAGCTGGGAATCACGGTCACCTGGGACGACATGCAGTACATGGACTACCAGAAGAACGCACCGACCTACCCGATGTTCGTCGCCTTCCTGTCGATGGACGCCAACCCGGTCGCGACGGTCCAGCGCATGATCAACCTGCCGCAGTGGTACAACCCCACTCCGGAGGTCGACCAGTTCCCGGACGTCCAGGCCGCCGTCCAGAAGGTCCTCGCAGCGGACCCGAGCGAGCAGAACGCCCAGATCGAGGCTCTCAACAAACTGGTGACGCAGAAGGCGTGGTTCTCGGTCTGGTACCAGGCCAACAACAGCTACACCTCCGCCTCCACCATCCAGGTCACGCCGGTGGTCGGGATGATGTTCCCCACGCTGCGCCAGATCGCAGCCAAGTAGGTCGGCCGGGGGCGGGCCGCGCAGCCGGCACGGCCCGCCCCCTCCACCCGCCCCGCCCATCCACCCGACCGGCAGGAAACCCCGCACATGATCAGATTCACGATCAAGAGGCTCGTCTCGGGCGTCATCCTCTTGGTGGCCGTCTCCATCGGCACGTTCTTCCTCGCCCACGCGGCCATCGGAGACCCGACCGCCGGCCTGCTCGGCAGCTCGGCGACGCCGGCCCAGCAGGCTGCGCTCGCGGCCAAGATCGGCACCGACCGGCCGCTCCTCGTGCAGTTCTGGGACTGGGGAAGCCACGCGATCCTCGGCGACTTCGGCGACTCGTGGCGCAACTTCCAGCCGGTGAACGCGCAGATCGCGATCAAGCTCCCGGTGACGCTCTCGGTCGTCACCGCGGCGACGCTGCTGTCGGCGGTCTTCGGGGCGATCTTCGGCATCCTCGCTGGTCTCCGCCCCGGCAGCGTGCTGGACAAGATCATCAAGGCCGCGTCGGTCATCCTCTTCGCGCTGCCCGGGTTCTGGGTCAGCCTGGTGCTGGTCATCTGGTTCGCGGTGAACCTCAAGTGGTTCCCCGCGGTCGGCTACGTGCAGCCCCAGGTCAGCGTGGAGGGCTGGATGCGTTCGATCACGCTCCCGGCGATCGCGCTCTCGCTCGGCGCGATCGTGATGATCGCCGAGCAGCTGCGCAACGCGATCATCTCCGCGAACAACCAGGACTACGTGCGCACGCTGCGCAGCCGCGGGCTCTCCCAGCCGCGCGTCGTCGTGCACCTGGTCCGGAACGCCGCTCCCGCCTCCCTCACCGTGCTCGCCCTGATGTTCGTCGGCCTCCTCGGCGGGGCGATCGTGGTGGAGCAGATCTTCTCCCTGCCGGGGATCGGCGCCCTCACCTCGGGCTCCTCCCAGAACGGTGACATCCCCATCCTGCTCGGCATCACCGTCATCACGGTCATCTTCGTGGTGGTCGTCAACTTCGTCCTGGATGTGGTGCTCGGCTGGATCAACCCGAAGGCGCGTGTGCAATGACGGCGACTGAAGTCATCATCGACCCGAAGGCGGCGCTCGCGCCGCGGCGCGGCTCCACATTCGTCCGCTTCCTGAAGCGGCCGGCCGGTGCCATCTCGTTCGGCGTCCTCGCCCTGGTGCTGCTCGTGGCGGTCTTCGCGCCGCTGCTGTCGCCGCACGACCCGAACTTCGTCGACCTCGCCCTGACCAAGGCGCCGCCGAGCGCCGCGCATCCCCTCGGCGGGGACAGCGCGGGCCGGGATGTGCTCAGCCGGTTGATCTGGGGGACGCAGTCCACGTTGTGGGGCGCGTTCGTCACCATCGTCGTCGCCATGATCGTCGGCGTGCCCGCCGGCCTCGCCGCCGGATACTACGGTCGCACGTTCGACCGCGGCGCCACCTGGGTGAGCGATGCGCTGCAGGCTGTGCCCGGCATGATCATCCTGCTCATCGTCGCCGCGGGCACCCGCAACGACTTCACGGTGCTGATGGCCACCCTCGGTGTGTTCATGGCGCCGGGCTACTTCCGCCTCACCCGCTCCACCGTGCTGGCTGTGCGCAACGAGCCGTATGTGGACGCTGCGCGCGTCTCCGGCCTCGGCAACGCGCGCATCATGGCCCGGCACATCGTCAAGGCGGTCTACGCCCCGGTCATCATCCAAACTGCGCTCACCGCGGGCATGGCGATGGGCATGCAGGCCGGGCTCCAGTTCCTCGGCATCGGCGGCGCGCGCACGCCCGGCTGGGGCGCGATGATGAACGAGGGCTTCCGCACCATGCTGACCAGCCCGCTGCTGCTGCTCTGGCCGTCGCTCGCGCTCGGCATCACGATCGCGGCCCTGGCGGTGCTCGGCTCGACGCTCGCCGATGTCGTCAGCGTGAAGACGCCGGTGCACCGTCGCAAGCGCCGCGGCCGTTCCCCGGGCGCGGAGCCCGCGACGGTGACGAGCTCCACGGGTGCGGTGGCGCACCGCGCGTCCGACTCCGCGGTGCGGATCGAGAACCTGCGCGTGAACTACGCGGCCGCGGACGGGGGCGAGACGGAGGTGGTGCACGGCATCACACTCGACGTCGCACCCGGCGAGGTGCTCGGCATCGTCGGCGAGTCCGGCTCCGGCAAGTCGCAGACGGTGTTCAGCATCCTGGACCTGCTGCCGGCGGGCGGCGCCTGCACAGCCGACGCGATCTGGATCGGCGGGCGCGACGTCACCCGGCTCGGCCACCGCGATCGGCAGAAGCTGCTCGGCGACGAGGTGGGATACGTCCCTCAGGAGCCGATGTCAAACCTCGACCCGTCGTACACGATCGGGTACCAGCTGATGGAGCCGCTGCGCTCGGTCCACAAGCTGTCCCGCGCGGACGCCAGGAAGCGTGCGCTCGAGATGCTGGAGAAGGTCGGCATCGTCGACCCGCCGCGCGTGCTGAAGTCCTACCCGCACCAGGTCTCCGGAGGAATGGCCCAGCGCGTCCTGATCGCCGGGGCGATCGCGGGGAAGCCCTCCGTGCTCGTCGCCGACGAGCCGACGACGGCGCTCGACGTGACGGTGCAGGCGGAGGTGCTGGAGCTGCTGCGCGAGCTGCAGCAGGAGTACAGGATGGCGCTCGTCATCGTCACCCACAACTTCGGCGTCGTCGCCGACATCTGCGACCGCGTCGTGGTGATGCGCGCCGGCGAGATCGTCGAGATCGGCGACGTCGACAGCATCTTCGCGAACCCGACCAGCGACTACACCCGCGAACTGATCGCCGCATCCCTCGACGGCGCGGAGAGCCGCAGCGAGCTCGACGCGACGCTCGTGGGAGGACAGGACACCGAGACCAGGAAGGCGGTGCTGGCATGACCGCATCCACCCCTCTGCTGACCGCCGAGAACGTGGTGGTCGACTACGGCCAGCGCCGTGGCTCGTTCCGCGCGCTGAAGGAGGTGTCGATCGAGGTCGGGGCGGGGGAGTGCGTCGGGCTCGTCGGCGAGTCCGGCTCCGGCAAGTCGACGCTCGGCAAGGCGATCCTCGGGCTGGTGCCGGTCACCAGCGGCACGATCACGTTCGACGGCTGCGACATCACCCGGCTGAAGGGCGCGAAGCGGCGGGAGCTCGCCTCCAGCATCCAGGTCGTCTTCCAGGACCCGTACGGGTCGCTGAACCCCGCGATGACCATCGGCGATATCCTCGCAGAGCCGCTCACCACGGCGGGGACCGGGCGCAGGCAGGCCAGGGCGTCCGTCGCCGAGATGCTCGAGAGGGTCAAGCTTCCCGCGAACGTGCTCGACCGGTACCCCAAGGAGTTCTCCGGCGGCCAGCGCCAGCGCATCGCGATCGCCCGCGCCCTGGTGCGCAAACCCCGGCTGATCGTCTGCGACGAGCCGGTCAGCGCTCTCGACCTGACCACGCAGGCGACGATCATCGACCTGTTCATCGACCTGCAGCGCGACACCGGGGTCTCCTACCTGTTCGTCTCGCACGACCTCGGCGTCGTCCGCCGCATCTGCCACCGCGTCGCGGTGATGTACCGCGGCGAGATCGTGGAGACCGGGGACGGCGAGCAGATCACGCGCGACCCGCAGCATCCATACTCCCGGCGGCTGCTGACGGCCTCGCCGATCGCGGACCCGGTCAAGCAGGCCGAGCGTCGCGCGGCGTGGCTGAAGCTGCGGGAGCAGGCGGCGTGACGGACGCGCCGCCGAGCCGAGGGTACGAGGGCTTCGCCGGCGTCGTCGCCGAGGTCGCGAGCGCGTCGGTGCCGTCGTGGCCGCCGCGGGTGCGCGCGCGGGAGGGCGCGCCGAACGTGGTCGTCGTGCTGCTGGACGACCTGGGCTTCAGCGACCTGTCGCCGTTCGGCAGCGAGATCCGCACCCCCGCCGTGCAGGAGCTGGCGGAGACCGGCTACCGGTTCACGAACTACCATTCGACGCCGGTGTGCTCGCCCGCACGTGCGGCGCTGCTGACCGGCCTGAACCCGCACCGGGCCGGCTTCGCGTCGGTGGTGCACGCGGATCCCGGCTTCCCCGGCTATGTGATGGAGATCGCGGAGGACGTACCGACGATCGCGCAGTCGTTCCGCGAGTCCGGCTACGCCACCTTCATGGTCGGCAAGTGGCATCTGACCACCGAGTCGAAGATCCACGACGGGGCCGACAAGAGCTCATGGCCGCTGCAGCGCGGCTTCGACCGCTACTTCGGCTCGATGGACGGTTTCACGACGCTGTTCCACCCGCACCGGCTGGTCTCCGACAACTCGCCGATGATCGTGGACGAGTACCCGGACGGCTACTACCTCACCGACGACCTCACCGACCGCGCGATCGGGATGGTCAGGGCGCTGCGCGCGAACGACCCGGACAAGCCGTTCTTCCTGTACTTCGCGCATCAGGCGGTGCACGGTCCGATCCAGGCGAAGCCGGAGGACATCGACGCCTACCGCGGTGCGTACGAGAGCGGCTGGGACCACATCCGCTCGGAGAGGTTCGCCCGCCAGGTGCGCGACGGCCTGTTCCCGGCCGGCACCGAGGCGGCGCCGGGCGACGTGTCGTGGGCGTCGCTCACCGAGGAGCAGCGCGACCTCTTCGCGCGCTACATGGAGGTCTTCGCGGCCGCGGTCGACAACGTCGACCAGAACCTCGCCCGGCTGCTGGACGAACTGCGCGAGCTGGGGGAGTACGAGAACACGATCGTCGTGGTCGCCTCCGACAACGGCGGCACCGGCGAGGGCGGCCCGGAGGGCACCCGCAGCTACTTCAGCCAGTTCGTGCAGCTCGCGGGCCTTCCTGCCGACTGGGAGCGGGACGTGGACCGCGACCCGTCGCTGATCGGCGGCCCGCGGGTGCACGCGCACTACCCGGCGGGCTGGGCGCGCGTCTCGAACACGCCGTTCCGGCTCTACAAGGGCGCGACCTACGAAGGCGGGATCCGCGTGCCGCTCGTGGTGTCGTGGCCCGCCGGGCTTCCGCGCGCGGAGGGCGACGACGGCATCCGCCCGCAGTACGCCTACGTGACCGATCTCGGACAGACGGTGCTCGCGCTGGCCGGGGTGCCGCGCGCCGCATCCCCGCACGAGGTGGACGGTGTGCCCTTCGACGACGTGCTGCGCTCGCCGCGCGCACCGGCGGCCCGCACGGAGCAGTATTCGGAGTTCGCGGGCAACCGCGCGTTCTCCCGCGGCCGCTGGAAGATCGTGACGCAGCACCGCTGGGGCGACGCGTACGACGACACGGAGTGGCGGCTCTACGACACCTGCGAGGACCCGACGGAGGTGCGCGACCTGGCGGCCGTGCATCCCGACGTCGTCGCGGAGCTCGCGGCGCAGTGGCACCGGGCGGCGTGGTGGAACACGGTGTTCCCGCTGGACGACGACGGCTCGCTGTTCACGCACCGGCCGTCGACGGAGCTGGAGCTGGAGCGTCCCGTGACGCTGTATCCGGTCACGGCGACGCTGGAGCGCTTCCGGTCGGCGAAGCTGACGAAGCTGCGCAGTTTCGACGTGCTGGTGCGCGCCGATCTCGGCAGCGGGGAGGGCGTGCTACTGGCCCACGGTGACCAGGGCGGCGGATACGCGCTCTCGGTGCGGGCGGACATGCTCGAACTGGCATACAACGAGTACGGGCGGATGCACCGGGCGTCGGCGCCGCTCGGTGGGCCGGCCGTCGGCGGCCGAGGCGAGGCAGAGGTGCTGCTGCGCTTCGCCGCGGAGCCCGGCCTGCGCTGGCGGATCACCGCATCCATCGACGGGGAGATGCTGTTCGCCATGGACCCGCTGCTCCAGCTGCTCGGGATGGCGCCCTTCACCGGCATCAGCGTCGGCCTCGACCGCGGCGGACCCGTGGACTGGGAGCGCTACGAGAAGCGCCGCTCCGACCCCTTCACCGGGACGCTGCGCTGGGTGCGCTACCTGCCGGGCGACCGCGCTCCCGAGAACCCCGAGGTCATCATCCCCGTCGAGCAGGCCGTCGCCCGCATCTACGAGTAGCCGCGCCGCACCGCCCGGCCCCGCCCCGCCAACCGCCGAGGGGCACGTCGTTGTCACTTTTCCGCCCGAAAAGTGACGACAACGTGCCCCTCGGTGCCCGCTGCGCGGCGGGTCAGTAGTGCAGCCAGACCGACTTCGTCTCGGTGTAGGCGTCGATCGCCCACGGGCCCATCTCGCGGCCCCAGCCGCTCGCCTTGTAGCCGCCCCAGGGCGCCGCCATGTCGGGGATGGAGGGCATGTTCACGAACACCGCGCCGGCCCGGATGCCGTTCGCGAGCCGCTGAGAGGTCGCGATGTCCTTCGTCCACACCGTCGCCGCCAGGCCGTACTCGGTGTCGTTGGCCCGGGCGATGATCGCATCCAGCTCGTCCGTGTCCTCGTACGAGGTGATCGAGAGCACAGGGCCGAAGATCTCGTCGTGCATGATCGTCATCTCGTCGGTCACGCCGGCGAACACGGTCGGGGTGAAGAAGTAGCCGTCGCGGTCGGCGCGTGCGCCGCCGGTGACGACCTCCGCACCCTGCCGGCGGCCCGCCTCTACCAGCCGCTCCACGTGACCGAGGTGCTTGGCCGAGACGAGCGGGCCGAGGTCGGTGCCCTCCTCGAGGCCGTTGCCGAGGCGCAGGCCGGAGACGCCGCCCGCGAGCTTGTCGACGAACTCCGCCTCGCGCTTCTTGTCCACGTAGAACCGGGTGTAGGCCGCGCAGACCTGACCGGAGTTCAGGATGCTGCCCTGGATGTTCCCGGCGACGGCGGCGTCGATGTCCGCGTCCGCCGCGATGATCGACGGCGCCTTGCCGCCCAGCTCGAGGGTGAGCCGCTTGAGGTTGGAGTCGGCGGCCGCGTGTGTGATGATCTTGCCGACCGCGGTGGAGCCGGTGTACGAGAGGTGGTCCACATCCATGTGCCCCGCCAGCAGCGCGCCGGTCGAGCCGTCGCCGGTCACCAGGTTCACGACGCCGTCCGGGATGCCCGCCTCGCGGCACAGCTCGACGAGCCGGATGCTGGTGAGCGGGGTGACCTCGCTCGGCTTGATGATCACGGTGTTGCCGGTCGCGAGCGCAGGGGCGAGCTTCCAGGCGAGGATCATCAGCGGGAAGTTCCACGGGGTGATCAGGGCGTTGACGCCCACCGGCTCCCGGCGCGTGTAGTGCAGCGTGTCGGGGAAGGAGACGGGGTTCACGGTGCCCTGGATCTTGGTGACCCAGCCGGCGTAGTAGCGGAAATGCTCCGCGGCGCCGCCGACACTGACCATGCGCGAGATGCCGATCGGCTGGCCCTGGTCGCGGGTCTCCAGCGCGGCCAGCTCGTCCGCGTGCTTCTCGATGAGGTCGGCGAGCCGGAACAGCAGCGCGGCGCGCTGGACGGGGAGCAGCCCGGGCCAGTCGGCCCGGCCGAGGGCGGCGCGGGCGGCCGCGACGGCGGCGTCCACATCCGCGGCGGTCGCGGTGCCGACCTCCTCGATGACCTGCTCGGTGGCGGGGTCGATGGTGGCGATGGCGCCGCCCGACGCCTCCGCCCACTCGCCGTCGATGAACAACTTGGTGGCCACGGGGTGCTCCTTCGCTTGCCTGTGGTCTGCGGGACCGTTGGGTGGGACGTGACCAGTGTCCAAAGCGGCGGCTCGGGCTGTCTTGACCGGCAGGGCATGGCCGTTGACGATGCGGGAACGTCGCGCGCGCGAGCGTTCCGCGCGGGCTCCGGGCCGTGCCAGCCTCGCAGGTGACCACAGCTCTCGACGAGGAGGACCCCCATGGACGTCATCGTGATCGGCGCCGGCTCTGCCGGAAGCGTCGTGGCCAGGAGGCTTGCCGACGCTGGGCACACGGTGACCGTGCTGGAGGCGGGCGGCGAGGACCGCAACCCGGCCATCCACGACCCGTCGCGGATGGGCGAGCTCTGGCACAGTCCGGACGACTGGGACTACTTCACCGTGCCGCAGGAGCACGCGGCCGGGCGCCGGCTGCACCTGCCGCGCGGCAAGGTGCTCGGCGGCTCGCACGCGCTGAACGCCATGATCTGGGTGCGCTGCGCACCGGCGGACTACGACGGCTGGGCCGAGCGCGGCAACGACGGCTGGGCCTGGGACGACGTGCGCGCGCTGTTCGAGGAGGCGGAGGGGATGCTGTCGGTCACCGACGACTACCCGCTCGACCCCATCCAGGAGTCCATCATCGAGGCGGCCGTTCAGGAGGGACTGGAGCGGAACCCCGACTACAACGGCGACCACCTCGACGGCGTGTCGCAGCAGCAGATCACGCTGCGCGACGGCAGGCGCTGGAACACCTACATGGCGTACCTGAAGCCGGTGCGCGACCGGGTGGACGTGCGGACGGGATGCTGGGTGCACCGACTGCTGATCGAACGCGGTGTCGACGGAGGACCGCGGGTCGTCGGCGTCGAGTTCGAGCAGGACGGCGTGCTGCAGCAGCTGCGGGCGGATGAGGTCGTGCTGTCCGCGGGCGCGATCGACTCCCCGCGCATCCTGTTGCGCAGCGGAATCGGCCCGGCGGACGAGCTGCGCGAGCTCGGCATCGAGCCGGTCGCCGACCTGCCGGGCGTCGGCCGCAACCTGCACGACCACCTGCTCTCGCCGGTCATCTTCGGCACCGAGCGTCCGGTCGGCCCGCCGCGCGAGGGCGTCTCGGTGACGCAGTCGCACCTGTTCTGGAAGAGCGAGCCGGAGCTCGCGGTGCCGGACACCCAGCCCATCCACTTCTCCGTCCCGATGTACCAGGACGGCATGACGGGACCGGCGGACGGGTTCTCGCTGATGGCGGGAATCGTCTCGCCGAAGGCGCGGGGAAGCGTGCGACTCTCCGGCCCGGGACCGCGCGACCCGCTGCTCATCGACCTGGACGCGCTCGGCCACCCGGACGACGTCGCCTCCCTCGTCGCCTCCGTGCGCCAGTGCCGCAGCATCGGCGCCCGGCCGGCGCTCGCCGCGTGGGGCGCGAGCGAGGTGCATCCCGGGCCCGAGATCGGCGACGAGGGGCTGGAGGACTACGTGCGCCGCACCGCGATCACGTACCACCACCAGGTCGGCACCTGCGCGATGGGCGTCGGCGAGGACGCGGTGGTCTCACCGCGGCTGCGGGTGCACGGCGTCGACGGGCTCCGCGTGGCGGACGCGTCGGTGATGCCGACGGTGACCACCGGCAACACGAACGCGCCGAGCGTCATCATCGGCGAGCAGGCTGCGCGTTTCATCCTCGCCGACGCCTGACGCGCGCGGCGCCTACCGTCCGCCGGTCCGGCGGCGGACGCAGTAGCGTTGTGGGGTGCCCGAGCGTCTCCACCGCGTCGCCGTCCTCGTGCTGGAGGGCGCGAAGCCGCTCGATGTCGGCATCCCGGCGCAGGTGTTCACCACGCGCGCGAGCATGCCGTACGAGGTGCGGGTCTGCGGCGCGGCGCCGGGGCTCGTCACCGGAGGCGACGGCCTGTCGTACCACGTGGCGTCCGGCCTCGAGGCGCTCGAATGGGCCGAGATCGTCTTCATTCCCGGCTACCGCCACCCCGACCGCGAGGACCCGCCGGCGGAGGTGGTGGATGCGCTGCTCGCCGCCCACGAGCGCGGCGCCCGGCTCGCCGCGATCTCGACGGGCGCGTTCGCCCTCGCCGCGACCGGCCTTCTCGACGGCAAGCGGGCGACGACGCACTGGCATTACACCAGGGCCCTCGCCGCGAAGCACCCGCTGATCCGGGTCGACGAGAACGTGCTGTTCGTCGACGAGGGCGACGTGCTCACCTCCGCGGGCGCGGCGAGCGGCATCGACCTGTGCCTGCACATCCTGCGCGGCGACCTCGGCATCGCCGCGGCCAACCACGCGGCCCGCCGGCTCGTCGCCGCACCCTACCGCAGCGGCGGCCAGGCGCAGTATGTTCCGCGCAGCGTGCCGGAGCCGCTCGGCGAACGGTTCGCCGAGGTGCGGGAGTGGGCGCTGCACCGGCTGGGCGAACCGCTGACCCTGGAGGTGCTCGCCCGTCGCGCGGCGGTGTCGCCGAGGACCTTCTCCCGCCGGTTCGTCGAGGACACCGGCTACACGCCGATGCAGTGGGTGATGCGCGCGCGGATCGACCTCGCCAGGGAGCTCCTGGAGCGCTCCGAGCGCAGCGTCGAGCAGATCGCCGCGGACGCCGGTCTCGGCACCGGGGCGAACCTGCGGCTGCACTTCCAGCGCATCCTCGGGACGACGCCGAGCGAGTACCGCAGGACGTTCGCGGGCGACCCCGAGTGACCGTGGACTGCGTGGCGTGATGCTTTCGAACCGTGTCGTTCCTGCCGCTGTCGTGCCGAGACGCGCGGAGAGACGCTGAGGGGGAACGAAAGGACCACCACCCCCATGACCCGCATCGCCATCAACGGATTCGGCCGCATCGGACGCAACGTGCTCCGCGCCCTGCTCGAGCGCGACACCACCCTCGAGGTCGTCGCCGTGAACGACCTCACCGAGCCGGCCGCCCTGGCCAAGCTCCTCGCCTTCGACTCCACCGCCGGACGCCTCGGCCGGCCTGTCTCCGCCGAGGGCGACGAGCTCGTCGTCGACGGCCGCCGCATCAAGGTCCTGGCCGAGCGCGAGCCCGCGCAGCTGCCCTGGGCCGAGCTCGGCGTTGACATCGTTCTCGAGTCCACCGGCCGGTTCACCTCGGCGACCGCCGCCCGCGCTCACATCGAGGCCGGCGCGAAGAAGGTGCTCGTGAGCGCGCCCGCCGACGGCGCCGACGTCACCCTGGCCTACGGCGTCAACACCGACGCGTACGACCCCGCCGTGCACACCATCGTCTCCAACGCGTCCTGCACCACCAATGCGCTCGCGCCGCTGGCCGCCGTGCTGGACGAGCTGGCCGGCATCGAGCACGGATTCATGACCACCGTGCACGCCTACACGCAGGAGCAGAACCTGCAGGACGGCCCGCACCGCGACCCGCGCCGTGCGCGTGCCGCCGCGGTCAACATCGTTCCGACCACGACCGGCGCCGCGAAGGCGATCGGCCTGGTGCTGCCGAACCTCGACGGCAAGCTCTCCGGCGACTCCATCCGCGTGCCCGTCCCCGTCGGTTCGATCGTCGAGCTGAACACGACCGTCTCCCGTGAGGTGACCCGCGAGGACGTGCTGGCCGCGTACCGCGCCGCCGCCGAGGGGAAGCTCGCGGGCGTGCTCGAGTACTCCGAGGACGCGCTGGTGTCCTCCGACATCACCGGCAATCCGGCCAGCTCGATCTTCGACTCCGCGCTGACCCGCGTCGACGGCAAGCACGTCAAGGTCGTCGCCTGGTACGACAACGAGTGGGGCTTCTCCAACCGCGTCGTCGACACCCTCGCCCTCCTGGCCGAGTAACCGCCGACCCGCGAGTACGAAGAAGGTCGCCCGAAAACCGCCGAGTACGCAGAGAATCTGCGTACTCGGCGGTTGCTATGTGGAGGGACCGAGGGCGCGGGCGCGGAGGTAGGCGAGGGCGGCGACGAGGGCGGCCGCGGCCGAGGCGGCCGCGATCGTGACGGCCATGGCGTGGGCGGAGGCGCCGCCGAGCGCAGCGAGCGGACCGACCAGCGGGCCGACGGTGAACGTCACCGTGCCGAGCAGCGCGGCCGCCGTCCCGGCCCGGGCGGCGTGCGCGCCGAGCGCGAGCGTCGTGCCGTTCGGGCCGCCGACGCCCGCCGAGAACAGGAACAGCGGCAGCGTCGCCAGGATGCCGGGCAAGCCCCAGCCGAGCAGCACGGAGTCCGGCAGCAGCGCCGCCGCGAAGCAGGTCGCGAGCTGACCGGCGAGATACATCCGCGCGGGTCCGAGCCTGCGCACCAGCACCCGGCTGAGCTGCGCGCCCAGCAGGTTCGCCAGTGCGTTGACCGCGAAGAACAGGCTGAACGCCTGCGGGCTCAGGCCGAACTGGTCCTGCAGCACGAAGCTGGACATGGACAGGTAGGCGAAGAACGCGGCGCCTCCCGCCGCTGCCGCCAGCAGCACGAGCACGAAGAGCGGGTCGCGCGCGAGCGAGCGCAGGTGGACGCCGATGGTGCGCATCCCGCCGCGGTGCCGATCCGGCAGCGGCAGCGTCTCACGCAGCCCGGTGAAGGCGAGCACGAACAGCGCCGCGCCGATCCCGGTGAGCATTGCGAATATCCCGCGCCAGTCGAGCACCAGTGCGAGCGCCCCGCCGGCCACCGGCGCGACGATCGGCGCGGACGCGCTCACCAGCGCGAGCAGGCTGAGCATCCGGGACAGGTCGGCGCCACTGTACATGTCGCGGGCGACGGCCATGGTGATGACGAGTCCTGCGGACCCGGCGAGCCCCTGCAGCAGCCGGGCGACGAGGAGAACCTGGATGGTCGGCGCCAGCACGCAAGCGAGCGAGAACAGGGTGAACAGCGAGACGCCGACCAGCAGCGGCCGTCGGCGCCCGAAGCGGTCAGAGAGCGGACCGGCCACGAGCTGCCCGACGCCGAGGCCGACCATGCAGACCGACATCGTCGCCTGCGCCAGCGCGTCGCTCGTGCCCAGCGACGACGCCAGCTGGGGCAGCTGCGGAAGGTAGAGATCCATCGACAGCGGGCCGAACGCCTCCAGCAGCCCGAGCACCAGGATGCTGCGCCGCACGCTCATCAGCGGCGTCGCCGCGGCGACGCTCACGGCAGCCGGAGCACGCGCCGCACCCAGCTGTCGCGCGCGTCGAGCGCCGCCCGGGAGACGATCGCGTCCGGCGAGAAGCCGGAGAAGCCGTGGTACGCGCCGCTCCACACGTGCAGCTCCGCCTCGCCTCCCGTCGCCCAGATCCGCGTCGCGTAGTCGACGGATTCGTCGCGGAACACCTCGGCGGAGCCCACCTCGATGTAGGCGGGAGGCAGCCCCGAAAGGTCGGCGGCGCGAGCCGGCGCGGCGTACGGCGAGACCGCGTCGCTGCCGCGCACGCTTCCCAGGATGGCGTCCCAGGCGGTGTCGTTGTTGTTGCGATCCCATGCGCCGAAACCGTCGTACTGACGACTGGAGACGGTCTCGTTGCGGTCGTCGAGCATCGGGGTGTTGAGCAGCTGCCCGGCGAGGCGGGGACCGCCGCGGTCCCGTGCCATCAGCGCGACCGAGGCCGAGAGGCCGCCGCCCGCGCTCGCCCCGGAGACCAGGATGCGCGCGGGGTCGACGCCGAGCTCTGCCACGTGCTCGGCGAACCACACCAGCGCTGCGTAGCAGTCCTCGCCGGAGGCGGTGCCGGGGACGCCGTCGGCCACCGCCTCGGGGAACAGCCGGTACTCGACCGCCACACCGACCATCCCGTAGCGCACCGCGAATTCGATCAGTTCGCCGGTGCCGAAGAACCGGGTGCCGAGCACCTGTCCGCCGCCGTGGATGCTGAGGACGCCCGGAGCACCGGCGTCGGCGTCGCCGCCCGGTCGCGCCCCGGTCGGCCGGATGATCGTCACGGCCACGTCCGGAGCGCCGGCCGGGCCGGGGATCACCCGATCCTCCCAGCTGACGGGGAGCCCGGCGACCTGGTCCCGGATCGGCGGGATGATCGTCGCGAAGTGCGCCCGGTTCTCCAGGATGGTGTGCTCGCGCAGCGGGATGCGCTCGACGAGGTCGAGGAACGCCGCGAGCCCTGGCTCCAGCTCGCGGTCGTACGGCACCGGCCGCGGGGTCGTGTCGGTCACGGGTTCAACCGGAGGACGCGGCGCAACCACGAGAACCGTGCCGCCAGGGCGGCGCGCGTCACCTCGCTCGCCGGTGCGTACATGTCGAAGCCGTGGAAGCCGCCCGACCAGACGTGCAGCTCGGCCTCGCCGCCGACCGCCCAGATCCGGGAGGCGAACTCGATGTCCTCGTCACGGAACGGCTCCGCGGCACCGACCTCGATGTAGGCGTGCGGCAGCCCGGACAGGTCGGTCGCGCGTGACGGCGCCGCGTACGCGGGCGCGTCCGAGCTGAATGCGAGCTCCTCGCCGAGCACGCACTCCCACGCGAGCAGGTTCGCCTCCCTGGTCCACGTCCCGAGTCCCGCGTACTGGTGGCTGGAGACGGTCGAGTTGGTGTTGTCGATCATCGGGCACAGCAGCAGCTGACCGGCGATGGCGGGGCCGCCGCGGTCACGGGCGAGCAGCGCGACGGCCGCGGAGAAGCCACCGCCCGCGCTGCCGCCCATCACCACGATGCGCTCAGGGTCGGCTCCGATCGACGTCGCGTTCTCCGCCAGCCAGACCAGGCCCGCGTAGCAGTCCTCGACGCCGGCGGGGTAGGGGTTCTCCGGCGCGAGCCGGTACTCGACGTTCACGGCGATCACTCCGAGCTCGGCGACCAGCTCGACGAGCCGCGCGGTCTCCCAACTGCGGTGGCCGACGATCATGCCGCCGCCGTGGATGTTGTAGAGCACCGGAAGCGCAGGCGCGTCCAGGCTGTGGCCGCGCGGGGTGAGGATGGTCACCTCCAGGTCGGGCGCGCCGGCCGGGCCGGGGATGACGCGGTCCTCGGCGTCGATCGCGAGGTCACCGATGACTTCGGCGGCGCTCGGGAAGAACGTGGCGGCGCCCTCGCGGCTCTGCGGCAGGGTCTCCCGGCTGAGCGGCGGCTGCGGGTCGGCGGCCATCGCCTCCAGCACAGGCGCGATCTCGGGGTCGAACGGGACGGGGATCATGGTCGCTCCTTCTGACGGTGGGATGACGTCACGGGCCGGCGGGGTCGACGACGTCCTTGTCGGCCCAGAACGGTGCGACGCGGTCGCGGATGGTCTCGGCTCCGATGCGGTCGACCAGCGCGACCGCATCGAGGTTGCTGCGCACCTGCTCCAGGCGGCTCGCGCCGAACAGGGTGGTCGCGGTCGCGGGGTGGGTGAGGCTGAACGCGACCGCGAGTTGTGCGGGGGTCGTCCCGAACTCCTCGGCGACGGCGGCGAACGCGGGCACGTCGGCGACGATCCGCTCCCGGATCGAGCCGGGGTCGCGGCCGACCTCGCGGCCGGGCTGGACGTTCCCGGCGAGGATGCCGCCCTCCATCACGTCGGAGGCCTGCATGACGAGGCCGCGCTCCCAGAGCCGGGCGAACGGGGCGCCGTCCGGGATGGAGCGCCGGGCGACGCTGTACTTGAGCTGCGCCACCTGCGGTCCGGGCACGCCCTCGGCCTCTGCGATGTCGAGCAGTGCCTCGATGTTCGCCGCCGACCAGTTGTTGACGCCCCAGGTGCGGATGAGCCCGGCCTCGGCGAGACCCGCCAGGTCGAGGACGAGGTCACGCAGGTCGAGGTCGTCCCGACGCAGGTCGCCGAGGATGACGAGGTCCGCGTACTCGGAGCCGACGCGGAAGAGCGCGTGCTCCAGCTGCGGACGGAAGCCGCCGTCGCCGTAGCCCTCGAGCCACAGTTTCTCCGAGAGCAGGTAGTCGGAACGGTCGATGCCGGCGGCGCGGACGATCGCGGAGAACAGCACGTCGGTGAAGACCGGCGGCTGCATGCCGCGGAAGCCGTAGACGCCGACGTCGAACAGGGTGATGCCGTGCTCGACCGCGTACGCGACCATCTCGACGGCGTCGGCGAAGTCCATCCGGTCGTAGGTGTGCCAGGAGCCGAGCGCCAGGACGCTGGTCTGGATGCCGGAGGAGCCGAGCGGGCGGGCGGGGATGCGGGTGGTCATGTCGTTCCTTCCTGCGCGGACGCGCAGCCTCAGCCGATGCGCGGGTCGATGACGGCCTTGATCTCACCGAGGGAGGCCATGGTCACGACCTTCTCCGAGGCTTCGGCGAGGCCGACGGGTGGGCTGAACAGCTCGTCCCACGGCATCCGTCCGGCGAAGTCGCGGAAGAACTCGATCGCGCGGTAGTAGTCGGAGATGTCGCCGTTGAGCGAGCCGACCACCGTCAGCTCCTTGCCCATGATCGTGCTGAGCGCCACGGTGTCCCCGGCCGGCCCCGTCGAGCCGACGATGACGACGGTGCCGCGCTGGGCCGCCATGGCGAGTGCCTCGGGGCCGACGCTCGGCGCTCCGGCGAAGTCGAGCACGAGGTCGGCTCCGTGCCCCTCGGTGAGGTCGAGCACGCGCCGCACGGTCTGCTCGGAACCGCCGGCGATGTCCACGACCGCGTCTGCGCCGAAGCGCTGCGCCATCGCGAGCCGGTCGGCGGGGGCGCCGACGGTGATCACGGCGCCCGCGCCGGAGAGGTGGGCGACCGCGGTGGCGAAGATGCCCAGGGCACCGGAGCCCTGCACGACCACCCGCGATCCGGGGCGGACGCCGCCGGCGCGCTGGAAGGCGCGGAGCACGGTCTTGGCCGCGCATCCGGCCATCGACGCCCAGCTGTCCTTGACCTCGGCGGGCAGCAGCAGCTTCGCGGCTCCCGGCGTCACGTACGCATAGTCGGCGAGCCCGGCCGTGGCGTAGGGAGGCACGTCCGAGCGCTGCAGGAAGCCGTAGCCGCGCTTCGAGCAGTGCACGGGCTCGCGCAGCACGGTGCAGCCGTAGCACTCGCCGCAGGTGGACTCCGACCAGCCGATGCGGTCGCCGGGGGAGAGCGGGCGGCCCAGCGCGTCCGCGGTGCCGTCGCCCACGGCGACCACCTCGCCCACCATCTCGTGGCCGAGGACCATCGGCAGCATCCCGGGGAACGTCATCTTCCCCGACCAGATCTCGATGTCGGTGCCGCACAGCGTGGTGCAGGCGATGCGGACCAGCGCCGCGCCCGGCTCGATCTCGGTGGGGAGCGGGAGCTCCTGCAGTTCCAGGGGCCGTCCGTGCTCGGTGAGCACGGCGGCGCGCGTGGAGACGGGGATGGTGCTGGGAATCGTCATCGAGACTCCAGATCGTCGGGGCGGCTCGCGGGGTGCGAAAGCGTCGCCGTGGGTTATTCTACATACGTTGACCAAAATAGCGAGGTCGACCGGAGAACAGGAGGACCCCGTGCAGACAGCACCCGATCCCAGCGCCGACCTCGTCCTGCGCGGCGGCGTCGTCCACACCCTCGACGGGGACGACACCACCGCCCAGGCGATCGCGGTGCGGCACGGCCGCATCCTCAAGGTCGGCAGCGATGCGCAGGTGGAGGCCACGATCGGCCGGCGCACGCGCGTCGTCGACCTCGATGGCCGCGCCGTGATCCCCGGCGTCAACGACTCGCACCTGCACGCGACCTGGCTCGGGGCGATGTGGCCCCGCACCGTCTTCGGCGGCGGCGGCGACGACGCAGCTGCGGGCGAGCAGGCGCCGCAGCCTCTCGCCGACGGCGACGGCGACGGCGACGGCGCTGCGGCCCACGGCGACCCGCACGACACCTCCCACTCGGCGCCGCTGCTGACCTCGCACGCGGAGCGCCGGGCGGCGATCCTGCGCGCGGGCGAGCTCATCGCCTCCCTCGGCATCACGAGCTACACCGAGCCGGGCCTGGGGCCGGGCGAGAACACGGGAGCGACGGGATGCTTCGGCCAGGACGTCTTCGACGCCTATGTGGAGCTGGAGGCCGAGCGGGCGCTCACCGCGCGCGTGAACGTGCTCGCACTGTTCGGCGTGCTCGACGGGCCGAGCGCGCTGCGCGACGTGGTGGACGGGGTCCGCGACCTGCGCAGGGAGACCGACCGGCCCACCTGGCTGCGCGTGGCGGGCATCAAGATCTTCGCGGACGGCATCCCGCCGATGCACCAGGCCTGGACCAGGCACCGCTACCCGGACGGCGCTCACGGCGGGCTGCTCATCGACGGGCTCGACCTCGACGAACAGACGGCGGCACTCGCCGGCATGATCGGGGAGGCCAATCGGCTCGGCCTGCAGGTCGGTGTGCACGCCACGGGCGACCGCACGATCGACAGCGTCGTGGACGCGGTGGAGGCGGCGCTGGCCGAGAGCCGGATGGAGCTGCGGCACTACATCATCCACGGCGACCTGGTGACCCCGCAGGCCCTGCAGCGGATGGCCGCGCTCGGGATGGGGTTGAACGTGCAGCCCGGCATCGCCGTGAAGACGGCTCCGTGGCTCGCCGGCGTGCTGGGCGAGGAGGTGGCGGCCGCTGCCTGGCCGCTCGCGGCCGCCCGCGCGGCCGGGGTGGACCTCTCGCTCAGTTCGGACGCGCCCATCCTCGCGCCGGACTGGCGTCAGGGAATCGCGGACGCGGACGCGTGGCTCGGCGCACCCGAGCCGGGCGGCGAGGCCGAGCGGATGCGCGGCCTGCTGCGGGCTTACACGACGGTGCCGGCGAAGCAGGACGGCGCGGAGCCGTGGAAGGGCTCGCTCGAGCCGCGGAAGGCGGCCGACCTCTGCGTGCTGGAGGCGGACCCCCTGACGCTCGCGCCGGTGGAGCTGCCGGGCGTCGGGGTGGACCTGACCGTGGTGGACGGGGATGTGGTGTTCGAGCGGGTGGGCGTCGCGGTCTGACTCGGACGTCGATAAGGGAGGACATCCGCGTGGATCGCGCGCCGATGTCCTCCCTTTCCCGTCTCCGGGGCGTCTCCGCCCCGAAGGTCCTCCCTCTCCGACGGTCGCGCCGGCGCGCCGGAGCGGGAGGAGTCCCGATCAGGCGAGCAGCTGGCCGCCGTCGACGGCCAGGCTCACGCCGGTGATGTGGTGGGCGCCCGCGAGGAACACCACAGCGGGGGCCACATCGTCCACCTCGGCGAGCCGCCCGAGCGGGATGCGCGACGCCCACGCCTCGCGCGCCGGCGAGCCCTCCGGCATCCCCGCGCGCAGCATCGGCGTCAGCACCGGGCCGGGCGCGACGGCGTTCACGCGGATGCCCGCGCCGGCCAGCTCGATCGCGGCCCAGCGGGTGAGGGAGTCGACGGCGGCCTTGCTCGACTCGTAGGCGCCCATGCCCGGGGTGGGCTGGCGGCCGCCGATGGACGAGATGTTCACGATGGAGCCGTGCACGCCGTCCGCGGTCATCCGGCGCGCGACGGCCTGCGTCACGGTGAAGGTGCCGAGGATGTTCACCCGCACGATCCGCTCGTAGTCCTCCGGGCGCAGTTCCGTCAGCATCCCGTGCACCGAGAGGATGCCCGCGTTGTTGACGAGCACGTCGATCCGCCCGTGGTCCGCCACAATCTGTTCGACCGCGGCCGCGACCGCGACAGGGTCGGTGATGTCGACGGCCACGGCCGATGCGCCGAGGGCGGAGGCGGTGCCCGCCGCCGCGTCGGCATCGACGTCCGCCACGATCACGCGGTCGCCGACCGCGAGGAAGGCCTCGGCGATCGCGCGGCCGATGCCGCCCGCGCCGCCGGTGACCAGGACGACGCGGTCGCCCGGTGCGCGGCCGGTGGCCGTCGCAGTCGCTGTCGTGGGCGGGGTGCTGGTGCTGTCGGTCACGGTGGACCCTCTCTGCTCGAACGCGCCGCACCGTCGCGACGCCGGTTATATTATACAAGCGTAGAAAAAACGCATCCACCGTTGCAAGGAGGCACCGTGTCCGCACTCGTCCCCACCAGAACCCTCGGGCCCGGCGGTCCCGAGGTCCCGGTCTTCGCCCTCGGCTCCTGGAACTCCTGGGACCGGATGACGCCGGAGGGCGCTGTCGCGCTGGTGCGGCGCGCGGCCGAGGTCGGCGCCGCCTTCTTCGACGTCGCGTACTACAACATGGGCCCGCACGCCGAGAACGCCCGCACGGACATCCTGTTCGGTGAGGCGGTGCGGACGGCGGGACTGCGGCGGGAGGACTACCTGCTGTGCGGCAAGCTCTGGCTCTGGGAGTACCCGGCGCAGTCGTTCGCCGACCAGATGGACGTCTCGCTCGAGAGGATCGGCGTGGAGAGCGCCGATCTGGTCGTCGTCGGCGACTACTTCGGCGAGGTGGACGTGCAGCGCATCGTCACCGACGTCGCCGCGGAGATCGGGAAGGGCAGGTTCGCCTCCTGGGGTGTCAACAATTGGGCGATCGGCGACGTGTGGGCCGCGCTCGACTTCGCCGACGCGGAGGGGCTGACGCCGCCGACCTTCGCCCAGCTGAAGTACGGGCTCGTACGCCGGACGATGGCGGAAGGGTCGTACTACGGCGAGCTCTTCGACAGCGGCAGGCTGGCGCTGCAGGCCTCGGACGTGTTCGAGGGCGGCATCCTCGCCGGCAGGCTCACCCCGTCGCGGAAGATCGGCGCGGATGTGGGCGGCATCCGCGAGGCGATCGTCGCCGCCTATCCCGAGGTGGAGCGGATCGCCGCCTCCGTCGACGCGACCCCGACGCAGCTCGGGCTTGCGTTCGCGCTGTCGCATCCCGCGACCGCCAATGTACTGTTCGGCGTCAGCCGGCTCGCGCAGCTGGAGGACAACCTGGGCGCGCTCGCGCTGCTCGACCGCGTCGGCGCCGAGGCGATCCGCGCCCAGACCGCCGACCTCTGGCTGGACCGAACCATCAACCCCGACGGCACCTGGACCCCGTGACCCCACCCGTCGCCAGCCCTCGAGTACGCAGATAATCGCCCCGAAACCGTCGAGTACGGAGAGATTCTTCGTACTCGGCGGTTTCGCGGGCGGGGGTCAGCGGGCGAGGAAGGCGATGGCGGCGGCGCGGAACTCGGGGGAGTCGAGGGCTCCGCGGTGGTCGCCGGGAACGCGGAGGAACTCGGCGTCGGGGATGCGGGCCGCAAGAGCGTCGAGGCCGGCCGCCATGCCGTCGTCGACGCCCGCCGCGAGAAGCGTCGGCACCTCAGGCGCCGGTGAATCGGGCTGGAACGGCTCGGCGCCGAGACCTTCCATCATGGCGAGCAGGGATGCGGTGTCACGGCCGGGCGCGGACACCATCCCCGCCATCATCCCGATCATCGGGTCGGCGGCGGCCTCGTCGGCGGCGGTCTCTCCGGAGGCGGCCCGCCGGACGGCCGCCACGTCCACGGCCGCGAACGGCTCGAACGGGCTCAGGCCGCCGAGCACCAGCCGGCGGACGCGACCGGTAGCCGGCAGCTCCCAGGCCAGACGCGCGCCGAGCGAGTAGCCGACGACGTCCACCCGGTCGGCGTCGGCGCCGTCGAGGATGAGGTCGATCGCGTCCACGATCGCCGCCACGACCGCGCCCGTGCGCGCCGCGTCGCCGGAGACCGCGGGGGAGTCGCCGTGGCCGGGCAGGTCGAGCAGGTGCACGTCGCGGCCGGCAGCGGTGAACGACGCCGGCCATCCCGTCGTGCCGAAGTCCTCGTCGGCGCTGGCGGCGAAGCCGTGCAGCAGCACGACCGGCGGCAGCGCGGAGACGCCGACCTCGGCGCGCGTGGAGTGGGTCGCAAGGGTGGGGGTGGGCATCGCGGTCCATTCGCTCGGTGGATCCCCGCCGAGGCGGGCGGCTCTGCATCGACCGCCCCGGCCGGGTTTTTCTATGATAGTAGAAAATAAACCGGGAAATGGATAGAGTCGTCCCCATTCGTGCCGGACACCGACAGAAAGAGCTGCGAAGTGACCACAACCCGTACCCCCGCCGCCACCACCCCGGAGGCCATCGTCGACATCGCGATCGGCTTCATGGGGGCCAAGCAGCTGTTCGCGGCGAGCCGCGTCGGGCTGTTCTCCGCCCTCGCCGACGGTCCGCTGGATGCGGCCGCGGTCTCCGCCGCCACTGGCGTCCCGGAGCGCCAGGCGCGCATCCTCGCCGACAGCATGGCCGCGCAGGGGCTGCTGACCCGCACCGACGGCCGCTACGAGCTGACCGCCGACGCCGCCGCTTACCTCACCGGCGACCGCGCCGAGCTCGACCTCGGCCCGTTCCTCGCCTTCCTCGGCGCCACCAGCTACACGCAGTGGCTCGGCTACGACAAGACCGTCGACTCCGACGAGCCGGGGACGCTGGAGCTGGACGAGGCGGGCTGGGGTGACTTCCTGGCCGGCGTCATGCGCTACAACGAGCTGCACGCGGCGATGCTCGCCCGCCACTTCGACTTCACCCCGTACCGTGACGCGCTGGACCTCGGCGGTCTGAGCCCGGCCTTCGCGGTCGAGGGCATGACGGCGAACCCGGAGCTGAACGTCCGGTTCGTGTTCGACCCGCAGTCGGTGGAGCCGGTGCGCCAGGCCGTCGCGGAGGCCGGCTTCGCCGACCGCACGAGTGTCGAGGGCGCCGAGACCGCGACCGCGGAGCCGGGCGGCTCGCACGATCTCGTGCTGGTGAACCACGTCATCCACCGTTTCGACGAAGCGCAGAACCGCGCGATCTTCCGCAACGCGCGCGACGCCGCGGCCGACGGCGCGACGCTCCTGGTGCTCGACTTCTTCCTCGACGACGACCCGCAGCAGCGCAAGATCGACGCCCTGCACGCGGGCGAGTACTACAACATCGACGGCACCGTTGTGTACCCGGAGTCCTTCGTGCGCGAGTGGCTCGCCGACGCCGGCTGGCGCGCGGAGGGGACCGTCGCCCTCCCGGGCAGCCCGCGCATCCTTGTGGCGCGCGCGGTCTGACCCGCGCGCCCCGAACCGCCGGTGGGCCTGACTCGCGGGGCCCGGCCGATCGGGGTCCGCTAGCGTGAGGGGATGGCCGCCATCGACACCGTAGCCCCCGGCGTGCACCGCGTGCACGTCCCGATGCCCGGCGGCGGCCTCCCGTTCAGCAACGCCTACCTGCTCGACGACGCGGACGGCGCCGTGCACGTCGTCGACCCCGGCTCGCCGACCGACGACGCGCGGGATGCGCTCCGCAGCGCCCTGCGCGGCGCGCGCGTCGCCTCCATCGTCGTCACGCACCTGCACGCAGACCACGCGGGCGCCGCCGCCGCGTTGCGCGCCGAGACGGACGCGCCCGTCCTGCTGCACGAGCGCGAGGCCGCGGCGCTGCGGATGCTCGCCGACGGCATCCCCGCGCCCGACCTGGACGCCTGGGGCGTGCCCGCCGAGCGCCGGCCGGAACTGCTGGCGGTGGCCGTCGTTCCGGCGGGCCCCGCTCCCGTCACTCCCGATCGCACCGTGGCGGACGGCGAGCTGCTGGCCGTGCCCGGCCGCCGGGTGCGCGCGCTCTGGACGCCCGGCCACACCCCGGGACACCTGTGCCTGCACGTCGAGGATGCCGGGCTGCTGCTCACCGGCGACCACGTCCTCCCGACCGTGAACTCCGGCCTCGGCCTCGGCGGCCCGACCGCCGACGACCCGATCGCCGACTACCTCGCCGCGCTCGACCGCGTGGCCGCGCTCGACGACGGGACGCTCCTCGCCCTGCCCGGCCACGAGGACCCGTTCACCGGGGTGGGCGAGCGCTGCTTCGCCCTCGCCGAACACCATCGTCGCCGGACGCGGGAGGTCGCCGCGCATCCCGGCGGCACTGTGTGGGAGACGGCGGCGACGCTCACCTGGACCGGCGGCTGGGACGCCCTCTCCGGCTTCACGCTGCTCTCAGCCCTGCGCCAGACCGCCCAGCACCGCGCGTACCTCGCGATCTAGGTGCCGAGGGGCACGTCGTTGTCACCTTTCCGCCCCGAAAGCGACAACAACGTGCCCCTCGGCGGCGTCCGCGCCGGGCGGGACCCCGTGCGAAAGGCGGCTAGCGGCGCGTGATGCGGTCGAAGAAGGCGTCGAGCTGGGCCGTCAGCAGCTCGGGCGTGGAGAGGTCGGGCGCGAGCAGGGACATGATGTTGGCCCCGGCGTTCACGACGACGATCTCGTCCACCAGCTGCTCGTCCGGGGTGTCCGTGACGATCTCACCCGCCGCGCGGGCCTGCGCGATGTAGGTGGCGAGTCCCGAACGCCACGCGACCAGGTGCTTCCGGTACGACTCGTGCAGCTCCTCGTTCGAGAGCGCGCGCTCCCAGAAGCTCATCAGCACGCGGCCGGCCGTGATCGACTCCGGGGTCAGGGGCGCGGTCGCGTACAGGATGGCGCGCAGCGCGTCGAGTCCCGTCTTGCCGTCGACGGACTGGTCGACGCTCGAGCTCACCATGCCGAGCGCGCGCTCGTACGTGCCCTGGATGATCTCGTCCTTGCCGGGGAAGTAGTGCTTGAGTGCGCCGTTGGCGAAGCCCGCCTCCGCGGCGATCTCGCGCATCGTCGCGGCCTCGAGACCGCCCTTCACGATCAGACCCCACGTCACGTCGATGATGTCCGAGCGCCGCTGGTCGTGGTCGATCACCTTGGGCATGGTCCTCCCCTCGACACCCGGCCGACCCGGGAGTCTCCACAAGTGTAGGGGAAAGACCCGCAGCGCCCGCGGAGGGCCGTCACCCGCGGGAGTACACCGGCCGGCCGGCGAAGTACGTCCGGTCTGCCCGCAGCGACACCAGCTCGGTGACGGGGATGTCGAACGGGTCGCGGTCCAGCACCACGAAGTCCGCCGACTTGCCAGGCGCAAGCGAACCGGTCACCGAGCCGAGGCCCATCGCCGTCGCCCCGTTGATCGTGAAGACCTCGATCGCCTCCGGAAGCGTGATCGCCTGCTCCGGGCCGAGCACCCCGGGCCGCTGCCCGCTCGGGTCGGCGCGGGTGACGAGGCCCTGGATGCCCTCCCACGCGTTCGGCGTCTCGCTCACCGGCCAGTCCGAGCCGCCGGCGACCAGCGCCCCGGAGTCGATCAGCGACCGGTTCGGCTGCAGACCGGCCACCTCCTCCGCCGGTCGCACGGTGCTCAGCGCGTCGGCGATCACACCCGGGAACCACAGGAACGGCGAGATGTCCGCCGCCACCCCCAGCTGCGCGAACCGCGGCAGGTCCTCCTCCGCGATGAACTGGCCGTGCGCCACCTGGTAGAGCGGCTCGGTGTGGCCGTCTGCCCGCACGGCCTGCACCGCATCCAGCACCATGCGCACGGCAGCGTCGCCGGAGCAGTGGATCTTCGCGGAGATGCCCTGCGCGGCGGTGCGCCGAAGCCAGCCGAGCAGCTCGTCGGCCGGCATCGTCGTCTCACCGTGGAAGTGCGGGCCGTAGCCCTCCGCGGGCAGATACGGCTCGAGGAACGCGCCCGAGTGCGCCGGGGGAGTGCCGTCCAGGAAGATCTTGATGAAGTCGGGACGGTGGTGCTCGCCGGTCAGCTCCTCGCGGTGCTGGATGAGCGCGTCGCCCAGCTCCGCGTACCCGAAGATCTGGTCGTTGACGGTCATCGAGGACACGACCCACGCATCCAACTCGCCCCGGTCGTCGAGCGCCTTGAGCGCGCGCATCTGGTCGAGCGAGATGGCGGCGTCCTGGAACGCGGTGATCCCGTACGAGTGCACGATCTCGATCGCCCTCAGCGACGACTTCTGCTGCTGCTCTGCGCTCAGTGCGACGGCCGGCCCCGCCACCTCCTCGACGAGGAGCCCGGCGGCCTCGAGCAGCACGCCGCTCGGCTCGCCGGTCTCCGTGTCGCGCACGATGACGCCGCGGTCGGGGTCGGGAGTCGAAGCGTCGATCCCCGCGAGCTCGAGCGCGCGGCTCGACGCCCAGCGGTTGTGGTGGCTGTCGTCGGTCAGCAGCACGGGGCGGCCGCCCGCCGCCTCATCCAGCGCCCGGCGCGCGGACGCGTGGCTCAGCTCGTCGAGCAGGCCGGTGCCCCAGCTGCTGCCGATGATCCACTCGCCGGCGGCGCGGGTGTCGGCATAGGCGCGCACCGCCTCGAGCACCTCGTCGAGCGAGGCGGTGTTCGAGAAGGTGAGCTCGTACAGCTCGGCGCGGCCGGCGTGCGAATGGTGGTTGTGCACGTCCACAAGTCCCGGCATGACGAACGCGTCGCCGAGGTCGATGCTCTCGGTGTCGGGACCGCGGAAGGCGGCGAGGCTGTCGACGGTCCCGACGGCGAGGATGCGACCGCCCTGCACCGCCATGGCCTCGGCCCAGGGCCGATTCCGGTCGACGGTGTAGATGCGCCCGGTGACGATCAGGTCGGCCGCGCCGCCCACGCTCAGGCCTCCGCCGGGTCGTACGCGGCCGGGTGGACCGTGTTGGAGAGCAACCGCCCGTAGGCGCCGAAGGTGAAGTGCGTCGGCACCTCGCCGCTCTCGTCCAAGCCGAACAGGACGCCGTGCGAGCGGATGCTGCGCTGGTCGCGGTGGTCGGCGATCGTGACCGACGCGCACGGGATGACCTTCTCGCGCCACGCGAACACGTAGATGCCGGGACGCACCTGCCACACCGAGTTCTCGTCGGTGTCCGCCAACCCCTTCTCGGGTCCCGCGAGGCACTGCCAGGTGTACCAGTTCGGGCTGAGGTAGACGTGCTCGTAGGCGTGCTGCGACGAGTAGACCCACATCACCCTGCGGCCGATCAGCGACACGGTCGGCGCAGGCTCGGCGCCGGACGGCTCGATGCCCTCGATCCGGGAGGGCACGAACAGCTGCTTGACGGCCGTGTTGCCGGGAAAGTCCCCGCCGATCGCCTGGATAACGGAGAGCGCACGGCCGTTCGTCAGGTCGATCACGAGCGAGACCGCCTCATCCGGCTTGTGCTCGTGGTGGAACTGGGCGAAGTACAGGCCGTCGTCGACGCGGAACGCCTCGTAGGCGTCCGATCCCGAGCTGCCGGGGATGGGGTCGCCGGCGCCCGGCAGGTACTCCCAGTCCACCCGGTCCGCGCCGAAGCGGTGCACGATGCGTGTGCCGCGGTCGTCGACCACCGTCACGGTGCGGCCGTCGAGATCGGGCGTCACGGGAGCCTTGTTGGCGTCGAAGCCCGGCGCGAGTCCGTCGAGGGGAAGCCAGGTGGAGGTGTCGGAGAGCTGGATGGACATGGGACTCCTTCGTCGGTGTCGGTCGGTGTCGAGGGGAGTGGAGAGACGCTCAGTGGTCGCAGGTGCAGTCGTCCCCGCCGCCGCAGCAGGCGGAGTCCGCCGCGCCGTCCGGCAGGTCGAGTGCGGGGTTGCGGTCGAGGAAGCCGTACGGCTTGAACAGGAACCCGGAGTAGTCGACCGGCATGATCGGCCAGTCCTCCGGCCGCGGGATGTGGGTCGGGCCGAACACGTGCCAGAGCACGATGTCCTCCTCGACCAGGGACCGGTCGGCCGCCGTCCAGGCCGGCAGGCCACCTCCTCCGGCGTGCGCGTTCGGGTAGTCGCCGGCCGGGAACCGCTCGGCGGGGTCGTACTGCGTCGCCCACAGGTGCTTGGTGGCGAACGTCGCCCGGCCGAACACCGTGGACTCCGGCTGCGCCATCAGGGTCGCGCCGGGCTGCGGGATCAGGTGGAACGCGGTGGGCTTGCCGACGGCGTTGCGCCGGGACGAGCTGGTGACCTCCCACACCCGGGAGGTCGCCGGGTTGGCCAGGCGCCCGGACTCCGACTCGCGGGTGATCGGTGTGGTGGTCCAGGTGAACGCGTTGCCGTAGGGGTTCTCCGGTCCCATCGGGATGCCGGTCACATCCACTTCGGCGAGCGAGTTGCGGTCGCCGTCGATCGCCACGTCCAGCCGGGCGCAGAACAAGTGCTGGTGCACCGGGGCGAAGAGGCCGGGCGCGATCTCGGTGGCGTGCGGGTCGCTGCTGCCGGGGATTCCGGCGCCGGCGAACACGATGCCGGTCGCCTTCGCCTCCACCTGGATCGTGCCGTCCAGGTAGAAGTACCAGAAGAAGCCGTAGTCGTAGTTGCCGATGGTCGAGAAGTAGGAGACGACGAGCCGGCGGGAGCGGCGCACCTCGGCCTTGCCGAGCAGGTCCGTGTGCTTCCAGAGGATGCCGTAGTCCTCCTCGTGCATGCACACGACCTGCGGGATGGTGACCGGGTTTCCGTGGTCGTCCGCCACGACGCCGTCGAAGTAGTGGATGACGCCGAGGCAGTCGCAGCCGAGCGCGAGCGGATTCGCGTTCTTGCCGAGCAGGTACTCGCCGGCGTCGAAGTAGCTGATCCAGAACCGGGTCGGGGTGATGTCGCCGTAGGGCACCACCATCTCCGGGACGGAGGCGCGGGAGAGCACCGGGCGCACCTCGTCGCCGTCGCGGAAGCCGACCTCGTGCAGCACCAGGCCCTCGCGCGCGTTGAAGCCGACCCGGAACGACCAGTTCTCCCACTCGACGGCCTGCCCGTCCACGCGGAAGCTCGGACCCTCCGGCTGGGTGATCTCGATGGGCTTGAGGCTGGTGCGGGCCGCCCCGATGGTCGCCGCGTCGTAGTTGCCGTCCAGTTCGGGGACGGGGACGTCGCCCTCGTCCTCGACGCGGATGACCTCCCCGCGGGTCAGGTCGATGTGCACGATGAGGCCCTCGACCGGGTGCGACCACGGGGAGTCCTCGGGAGTGGAGCGCAGGAAGGTGAGGCTGCGGATGGCGCGGCGGCCGACCTCGTCCACCCGGTTGAAGAAGCCCGGGGCGAGCGGGGCGCAGAAGGCCAGCTCCATGCGGTCGGCGAGACCGCGGCGGGTCATGGCCGCCTGCCACTCCGGCGACGCCTTCGCGATCTGCTCGGCGCGCTCGTACTCCTCGAGCAGGTACTGCGGCTGGCCGTACGGCGTCTCCGCTGTGCCGAGCGCCCGGTAGTCGATGACCTCGTTCGTGGTCACGGAGACGATCGCTTCCGCCGATTCGCCGGTCGCGGTGTCCAGGATCACGAACAGGATGCGGCGCTCGATCGCATCACCCGGCCGGAAGGCGGCGACGGCCTCCTTCGACGGTTCGACCGGGAGCACGTTCGGGAACCGGCTCGCCGCGCCGATCAGGCCCGCCGCAGCGAGCACGGCACGGCCGGCCGCGATCTCCTCCGCGGTCAGGGAGTCGAGGGGATGCACGACGGCGGTCGGTGCGGAGACGGTGCTGCTGCTGTGGGAGTGCATGGTGATCCTTGATTCTCGATTTCGTTCAGTATCCCCGTGCGCGCCCTGCGCCGGGTTGACCGCCCGCGCGAACCCCTTGACCCGCAGCGCGCGCCCCGCAGCGTGCGCCCCGCTTCCGGCCTCCCGACGTGCCTCAGCCGACCGCGATCGTCGGCAGGTCCACGATGTGCGCGCCACCGTCGACCACGAGCGTGCTGCCGGTGACGTAGGAGGCATCGCGGGAGGCGAGGAAGCGGATGACGGAAGCGATCTCCTCCGGCTCGGCTGCGCGCCCGAGCGGCACGTCCTTCGTCACGATCGCGTAGCCCTCCTCGCGGCCGCCGATGCCGGCCTGGCGGGCGAAGTCGTCCATCTCCTCGTCCGCCATCGGCGTGCGCACCCAGCCGGGGCAGACCGCGTTGACCCGCACGCCGGAGCGGCCGTAGTCGCGGGCGAGACTCCTGGTCAAGCCGAGCAGTGCATGCTTGCCGACCGTGTAACCGGCGACCCCGGGGCCGGCGAACAGCCCGGCGAGCGAGGACACCACGACGATGCTGCCGCCGGAGGCCGCGAGCGCGGGCAGCGCGGCCCTCGCCAGCACGAACGCGGTGGACACGTTGGTGCGGAACGAGAGGTCCCACTCCTCGTCGCTCGTGTCGGCGACGGTGCCGGTACCGTGGCCGCCCGCGTTGGCGACCAGCGCATCCACCCGCCCGAGCTCGTCCAGGACGCGCGCGAACACCGCCTCGGTCTGGCCGCGGTCGGCCGTATCGCAGGGTAGGGCGAGGCCGCCCGTCTCGGCTGCAACGGCCTCCAGCGGCTCGCGCCGGCGACCGAGCAGCACGACGCGCGCGCCCTCGGCGGCGAAGCGGCGTGCGGTCGCGGCGCCGATGCCGGTGCCGCCACCGGAGATGACGACGACGGGGGAGTCCATGGGGATCCTTTCGGGAGAGCCGGGTTCAGGCCGGGAACGACGACCGGGCCAGGTAGCCGAAGTCGGAGACGAGGGCGTGGCCGTTGACGGGACGCGACGCCGGCGACGCGAGGTAGAGCGCGTGCCGGGCGACCTCGTCGGCGGTCTGCACCGGGAAGGGCGCGTCGCCGAACCCGCCTTCGGAGACGCCGAGGTCGCCGCGCGCCATCGGGGTGTCGACGATGGAGGGGCAGATGCAGTTCACGCGCACCCGGTCCGGCTCCAGGTCGACCGACAGGGCGCGCGTCAGCTGGAGCACCGCCCCCTTGGACGCGTTGTACGGCACCATCCCGGGAGCCGCGACGAAGCTCGAGTCGGAGGCGAGCAGCACGATCGCGGGGGAGTCGGAGCCGCGCAGGTGACGCAGCGCGTGCTTGACCGTGAGGAAGGCGCCGGTCGCGTTGACCGCGAGCACTGCGTTCCATTCCGTCAGCGAGATGTCCTCGATGCTGCGGCCGAACGGGCCGGAGACGCCCGCGCAGGCGACCACCGCATCCAGCCCGCCGCCGAGCCCGGCCGCCGCCGCATCGATGGCGGAGGCGACGGCGTCCTCGTCGGTCAGGTCGGCCGGGTGCGTGACGCCCGGTCCGGCCGCGCGGTCGAGCCCGGCGACCAGGGCGCCCTCGTCTGCGAACGCCCAGGCGCACGCCGCGCCGATCCCCGACGCCACTCCCGTCACCAGGATGCGGCGCCCGTCGAGGTGCAGGTCCATGCGTTCCCCTTTTCGGATCGATGGCGGGGCGGCTCAGGAGCCGAGGTAGGCGGCGTGCAGGATCTCGGGGGAGGCGGCCAGCTCGGACGCGGCCCCTTCGTAGGTGACCCGGCCGGAGGAGACGACCAGCGCGTCCGTCGCCACCGACAGCGCCAGGTGCGTGAACTGCTCCACCAGCAGAACGCCCACCCCGGACTCCGCGAACTGCTGGATCATCGGCAGCAGGCGCATGAACACCACCGGCGCGAGGCCGAGCGACATCTCGTCGATCAGCAGGAAGCGGGGCTGCGACGCGAAGGCGCGTGCGAGCACCACCATCTGCTGCTCGCCGCCGGAGAGCAGCCCGGCCCCGCTGGTGCGGCGCTTCTCGAGCTCCGGGAAGCGCGCGAGCGCGGCATCCACCCCCTCCGCGCTGCCCGCGGTGAGCCGGATGTTCTCGGCGACGGTCAGCGACGGGAACACCGCGCGGCCCTGCTCGATGTGCACGATGCCGCGGCGGGCGCGCTGCACCCGCGACAGCTTGGCGAGCGAGGCGCCGTCGACGCTGATCGTGCCTCCGCTCGGGGAGATGATCCCCGAGACCGACTCGAGCAGGCTGGTCTTGCCCGCGCCGTTCGGCCCGACCAGCGCGGTGATCCGCCCGGGCTGGACGGACAGGCTCACGTCGCTGATGACCGGGCCGGCTCCGCGGCTGACGGTGACGGAATCCAGGACGAGCGCGTTCACAGCATCTCCGTTTCACCCATGTACGCCTTCATCACGGCCGGGTCGGCGAGCACCGTGTCCTGCGGGCCGCTGGCGAGCACCTGGCCGAAGTCGAGCACGGTGATCTCGCCGCAGACCGAGCGGACGAGGTCGAGGTCGTGCTCGATGAGCACGATGGACATCCCGAACCGCGCGGGCGCATGCAGCAGGCGCGCGCCGAGCTCGACGTGCTCCTCGTGCGAGAGGCCGGCGGCCGGCTCGTCGAGGATGAGGATGCGCGGCCGCGAGAGCACGTTGGCCGCCACCTCCACGAGCCGCCGGGTGCCGACGTCGACGCTCTGCATCCGCGTACGCGCGGGCGGGCAGCCGAAGAAGGCGAGGGCGTCCTCGATCTCGTCGGCGGTGAGCCGGCGGCGGGCGACGAAGCGCACGTACGCCTCCACCGTGAGCGTCGGGGGCACCCGGTCCTGCTGGAAGGTACGACGCAGGCCCAGCCGCGCCCGTTTGGTCGGGGAGAGGCCGTCGAGCGGGCGGCCGTCCAAGCTGATGCGTCCGGTGTGCTGGGGCAGGAAGCCGGTGACCGCGTCCGTGAACGTCGACTTGCCCGCACCGTTCGGCCCGATCAGGCCCACGATCGTGCGCTCGGGCACGACCAGGCTGACGCCATCCAGCGCCTTCACCTGGCCGAATGCGACGCCGAGGTCCTCGACGACCAGCACGGGGGCTCGCTCACCGGGCGCCTCCGAGGCGACGGGCGCGGTCGTGGCGACGCCCTCACCGTCCACCGCCTCCAGCGGCACGATCGGCCGGGGCGGCGTCAGCCGGGCCTGGCGCTTCCACCAGGCGTTCCGGATGCTCTGGCCGAGGTTCGAGCCGCTCGCGAGCGCCTGCACGCCCAGAACGCCGAAGATCACGAAGCCCCAGTCCTGCGGGATTCCCCAGCGCTTCAGCAGCTCCGGAACGGCGACCCAGAGGATGCCGCCGAAGACCGCCATGTCGATCAGGTACGCGCCCGACATGATGGCGAGCACGTACAGCGCGAGCGACTGGATGGGTGTGAACGAGCTCGCGAACGGCAGGCCCACCTGCCCGGCGATCAGGCCGCCGCTGATACCGGCGAGCGTGGCGCTGACGGCGAACGCGGTCAGCTTCGCACCGCGCACGCTGGCGCCGACCGACGCCGTGCCGCGCTCGGAGAACGCCACCGACTTCCAGCTCGACCCCCAGCGGCCACCCTGCAGGAAGTAGACGGTGATGCCGCACACCACGAGCACCAGCACGCTGAAGAAGAAGTAGGAGCGGTCGTCGCTGAACGCGTCCGGCCGGAGCACCGGGATGCCGTCGGTGGACCCGGGGAACTGGATCTGCACCAGCGTCACGTCGGCCGCCGCGGCGAAGCCGAGTGTCACCACCGCGAGGTTCACGCCGCGCAGCCGGAGCGCCGGCAGGCCGACGAGCACGCCGACGACACCGGCGGCGATCCCGCCGAGGACGAGCCAGAGGATGAACCCGCCGGGTGCGTTCAGCACGTTCAGCAACGAGACGATCCACGCGCCGACGGCGGCGAAGGTCAGCTGGCAGAGCGCGATCATCCCGGCGCTGCCGGTCACGATGCCGAGGCCCAGGATCGCGATGGCGGCGACCACCGCGCTGACGGCGAGGAAGACGAAGTACCCGGACAGCCCGACGCTCAGCAGGTAGCCGACGCCGAGGGCGACGGCGCCGACCACGAAGGGGAGGGCGATCCTGAACGCGGGGGAGGAGCTAGCGCGCCGCATCCCACACCTCCTTGCGCTGCATCCACAGCAGGAATCCGACGATGAAGAGGAACGGCAGGAAGTTGCGGATGAACGACACCTGGTCGATCTGCGCGACCAGTCCGCTCAGGAGGCCGAGCACCAGTCCGCCGACGACCGCGAGGTCGAGCCGGCGGAACGCGCCGAGCAGGGCGGCGGCGGACGCCGGCACGATGAGCATCGACAGGCTCGTCGCGTCGTTCGACTGCGAGGGCGCGACGATGATGATCACCAGCGCGGAGATGAGTCCGGTGACCGCCCAGACCGTGACGCTCAGCGGCTTCGACGGGATGCCGATCAGCTCCGCCGTCGTCGGCCGCTCCGAGAGCGCCCGCAGCTTGGTGCCGACGGAGGTGCGGGCGAGCACGATCTTGCACGCGACGGCGACGACGACGGCGAGGGTCACCGTCGCGACCGTCACCTGCGCGATGACGACGCCGCCGACCGAGAACGCGGGGCCGGCGATGATCGGGCTGAACGGCTGCGGCTTGTTGCCGAACAGGATGAACGACAGCGAGATGAGCAGCAGCAGCGGCCCGACGGTGACGGCCGACCGGGTGGTCGTGTCCGCCTCGGCGAGCCAGGTCGCGATGATCAGGCCGATCAGCGCGCTCAGCGCGCCGCCGAGCAGCACGCCGGCGATCGAGCCCAGCCAGATCGGCCAGCCCGCATGGCTGACCAGCCACACGGCGACGAAGCCGCCGAACATCCCGGTGGCCGCCTGCGCGAAGTTCACGACGCGCACCAGACGGCTCATCAGGGTGAGGCACACCGCGAGCACGGCGTACAGACCGCCGGCGGCGAGGCCGGCGAGAGCGCCCTGCAGCATGGGCGGCTCCTTTCCTGGGTTCTGGAGGAGGTGAGGATGCGCGGTGCGCGGCAGCAGCTTCCGCGGACCGCGCATCCCGTCTCGGGTGGGTCTACTTCTTGGGGATGGTGATCCAGTCGTCCCCGTTGAGCTCCCATTTGTTCGTGCCGCTCATGAGCTTGATCGGCCAGCCTGCGGTGTTGCCGTCGTGCTTCTTCGCCGTGCCGAACTCGTAGGGCGTGCCGACCATCGGGTTCGAGATCGACGTCATCTCGTGCAGCGCCTTCGTGACCGACTCCCGGGTGATGTCGCCCTTGATGCCCTCGGCCACCTGGATGAAGTACTTCGCGGCGAGGTAGCCGCCCTGCGAGAACGAGGTCAGCGGGATGTCGTTCTTCGTCATCAGGTCGCGCCAGTCCTTGTTGATGTCGCTGGACGCGTCGGTGAACGGGTAGAACTCGGCGGGCACGTAGATCCCGGCGCCGGAGTCGCTGACCGCCTTGGCGAAGTTGTCGGAGTAGACGCTGGTCAGGTACAGCCAGGTGACGTCCTTCCAGCCCTGCGCGTTGGCGGCCTTGACCTGCGCGATGGCGTCCGGCTCCACCGGGTTGATCGCGAGGGCCTTGCAACCGGCGTCCTTCGCCTTGACGATGTAGGGCGTGTAGTCGCTGGCGCCGTAGGGGACGGTGTCGTCGACGTAGAGCGGCTTCTTGCCGGTGATCTCCGTCCAGTTGTCGATGGCCTTCTGGTACGCCGGGCGGGTGCTGCCGGCGATCTCCAGGAGCACGCAGATGTTGTCGAGCTTGGCGACCTCCGAGCCCCAGTACAGGGTCAGGGTCATATCGTTGAACGGGCCGACGTTCGCAGGGGAGATGTTGGCGCTGTCGAAGCATCCCGTGTCGACGCCGACGCCCGGCATCGAGAGGATCTTCTGCTGCTCGTAGTACTTGGCGTTGATCTCGCACTCGATCAGGCTCGCGGAGCCGACCATGGCGACGGCCTCGTCGCTGCCGACCAGCTCGCGGGCGTTCGCGGACGCGGTCGCCGGGTCGCCCTTGTCGTCGAGGGCCTTGTAGTCGATCTTGTGACCGTTGATGCCGCCCTTGGCGTTCTGGTCGGCGAAGACGGCCGCGGCGGCGAGGGACGCCTCCGGGAACGTCGCGGCGCCGCTCTTGGTGTTGACGGAGCCGACGACGATGGGCGATTTGCCGTCGCCGCCGCCCCCGCCGGAACAGCCGCTCAGCACGAGTGCTGCGGATGCCGCGAGCGCCGCGGCGGCGTAGAACACGTGTTTCCTCATGCGCTTCCCTGCCTCTCGGGTAACGCCACGACCACTGCGTCGTGGCATCGGTGATCCGACGGTAGGTCCGCGACCGTCGCCGGATGTTGACTGTCGCCGCACCCTTGTTGTCCCCGCGCGCTCGCCGCGCCGCCTACGGGAGCGCGTCGGCGACGCGGGCGGTGTCGGTGAACTGCTCGAACGCCAGCACGCGGCCGTCCTCCAGCCGCCAGACGTGCGCGACCCGCGCCTCGAAGGAGCGCCCGGTGTCGCGGTTGGTGCCGCTGTAGGTGCCGAGGCCGACGATCGTGTCTCCGCCGTCGATCAGCTCGGTGATGGCGGCCGTGTAGCCGTCCCACTCCGCGGCGATGCGCTCGAACACCCCGCGGCGCACCTCGTCGGGACCGAGGTACGTGCCCGCGTACGGGAAGCCGGCCATCTCCGTCCATCGCGCGTCCGGCGCGAGCGGGGCCAGCATCCCCTCCAGGTCGCCGCGGTCGCTCGCCGCGTAGTGGTCCCGGATGATCTCGTAATTGCTCGGCATGGCGTTGCTCCTCTCAGACCGGCTGGGCATCGGGGTAGGCCACCGAACCCAGGGGATAGATGTGCCCGCCGGCGCGGGAGTGCTCGGACTCGCCCGCACCGTTCAGCCCGAGGAAGATCCCTGTCGTGCGCAGGTCGTAGCCGAGGTCGTGCAGCCAGACGCTCGCGACCGCGATGCGGAACTCCCGGAAGCAGAACAGGTACAGGCCGTTCTGGAACTTCCAGACCGTCGACAGATCCATGTCGCCGTGGCCGCGCTGCACGCCCTCCAGGCACTGCCAGGCGTAACGCTGGCTGGAGACGTACACGTGCTCGTAGAGGTGCTGCGGGCTGTAGCGGTAGATGTTGCGCTTGCCGATCAGGTCCCGGGAAGGCGCGGGGATCTCGCCGGTCGGCTCGCCGCCGTCGGTCACCGCGGCGTGGAACTCCTGCTTCACCCGCGGCTCGCCCTCGACCTCCTCCTCGTCGATGCGCGAGAAGGTGACGAGCGCACGGTGGCTGGTCGTCGAGTAGACGATCGTGACGGCCTCGCGCTCGCGGCTGGTGAGCGGCAGGTTCACGAACACGACGTCGTCGCGCACGGCGACGGCGTCGTACGGGTCGCGGACGCCGTCCACCTCCACCTCCTGCCCGTCGAAGGCGAGTCGCATGGTGGAGCCGTCGTCGAGCGTCAGCGCGAGGCGTGTGCCGTCGAGGTCGGTGTTCGGGAGGCGGTAGGTGTCGATCCCCGCGGCGAACTCGTCGTAGGTGCGCCACTCGTCGACGGCGGGGTCCGTCGCCTGGTCGGTGCTGATGTCGGTCATCTCGTTCCTTTCGTTCGGTGCTTCGGCTCAGCGCAGTGAGTAGCCGCCGTCGATGAGCAGGTCCGTTCCATGGCAGTAGCCGGCCTCGTCCGAGAGCAGGTACAGCGCTCCCGCCGCGATCTCCTCGATCGAGGCGAAGCGACCGGGCACGGTCTGCGGCAGCCACTGCGGGTGCAGCGACGTGTCGGCCTCCAGGAACGGGGTCGCCACATAGCCGGGCGAGACGGTGTTCACGCGGACGCCGCGGCCGCCCCATTCGACGGCGAGCGTGCGCGCGAGCGCCGTCACACCCGCCTTGGCCGTGTTGTACGCGACCGTGCGCTGCGGCACGTTGACGACGCGGTTGCCGGACATCGACGCGACGGCGACCATGCTGCCGGCGCCCGCCGCGAGCATCGCCGGAGCGAACGCCTGGAGGGTGAGGAACACGCCGCGCAGGTTCACCGCGATCACGGCGTCGAAGTCGGCGACGGCGAGGTCCTCGGCCGGGGTGTCCGCGCCGCGGATGCCCGCGTTGGCGACGACGTGGTCGACGCGGCCGCCGGTGAGCGCCAGCAGGTCGTGCGCCGCCCGGGCGAGAGAGGCCGCGTCCGCGACGTCGCAGCGGATGTGCTCGCCGATGCCGCCCGGCTCCAGATCCAGCCCGAAGACCAGGGCGCCCTCGGCGGCAAGCCGGGAGGCGATCCCGCGTCCGATGCCGCTGGTCGTCCCGGTGACAGCGGCCACCCTGCCCTCGAAGCGGCCGGCGCTCATGCCGCCGCCCACGGGTCGACGACGGCCTTCAGCACGTCGTCCGCGCGGCTCTCGATGAGCGCATAGGCGTCGGCGACGCCGTCCAGCCCCACGGTGTGCGTGACGAGCTCCTCGAACGGATGGTCGCCGCGCTCCAGCAGCCGGATCGCCGGCTCGAAGCCGCCGGCGGAGAGGAAGGAGGGCAGCACGTCGATCTCGCGGGTCAGCAGCTCCTCGTCGGCCAGGAAGGTCACCGGTGCGCCGGCGCCACATGCCCCGGCGAGAACCACGCGGCCGCCGCGCCGCACCAGCCGCACCGCCTGCTGCTGCGCCGCCGTCGCGCCCGCGATCTCGATCACGACGTCCGCGAGTGACCCGCCGAGCGCATCCCGCACCGCCGCCTCCGGGTCGTCGCCGCGGGCGCTGACGGTCGCGTCGGCGCCGAACCGCTCCGCGAGGCGCAGCCTGCTCTCCCGGGTGCCGGCGACCACGACGCGCCCCGCTCCCGCCGATCGGGCGGCGGCCGCCGCGAGGATGCCGACCGGCCCCGGTCCGATCACGACGACGCTCTCGCCGGGCTGCAGGCGCGCCCGGGCGAGCGCCCGGCAGGCGACCGCGAGCGGCTCGACGAGCACGGCGCGCCGCCAGGGCAGTTCGTCGGGCAGCCGGTGCACGATGGCCTCCCTCGGCACCCAGAGGTGCTGCGCATAGCCGCCCCAGAGTCCGGGCTGCACCGTGCGCGGGATGTTGACACCGAGCTGCCGGCCGCGGGCGAGGCCGGTTGCCATGTCATCCGCCTCGCAGAGGTTGTACCGGCCCTCGCGGCAGCGCGCACACGTGCCGCACGGCAGTAGCATCTCGACGGCGACGTGGTCCCCGGCACTCAGGCCGCGGCGCTCCGACGTTGCCGCGCCGATCGCCGCGACCTCGCCCACGAACTCGTGGCCGGGGACGAGCGGGAACGGGTCCCCGATGTGCCCGGCGAGCAGGTGCAGGTCGGTGGCGCAGATCCCCACGAGCGCGACGCGCAGCACCAGGTCGTCCTCGCCGGGCGACGGCAGCGCGATGGTCGCGGTCTCGATGGCGCCGCGCTCCGGAAAGACCACCTGACGGCTGGTCGAGGGGAGTGGGAGGCCGTCTGCGGCGGGCCTGTGCGTTGCGGTGGCGTACGTGTCGGTGCCCATCGCGTCTCCGTTCCGCCCGGGCGACGTCGCGCGGGCGCCTCCATCCTCAGCGCGCGCCCGGCCGCCCTCAATGGCACTGCCCGATCGCTACACGCACCGACAAGCGCCCTGCCCTCCCGCGCAAGCCGCGCGACCCTCGCCGTCGCTTCCGGAGTTCTTCACGCGACACGCCGCGCGCAGGCGGGAACAACTCCGGAAGCGATGGCTCGGGAGCGCGGGATGTGGGGGCGCGTCAGCGGCCGGCGGAGCGCAGCTCGGAGGGCGACTCGGCGTAGGCGGCCTTGAAGACGCGGCTGAAGTGGGCGGCGTCCACGAAGCCCCAGCGTGCGGCGATGGCCGCGACCGGGCGGTCGCCGTAGAGCGGGTTCAGCAGGTCGCGGCGGCAGCGCTCCAGGCGGCGCGAGCGGATCCACGACGACACGGTCGTGCCCTGCTCGCGGAACAGCCCGTGCAGGTGCCTTGTGGAGATGAAGTGAGCGGCGGCGATCTGGCCGGGGCCCAGGTCGGTGGAGGCGAGGTTCGCGTCGATGTAGGCGCGGATGCGCTGCATCAACTGGTGGTGCGGGTCGACCGGTCCCCGGGTCACATCGAGTTCGTTGGCGAACATCGTGGTCACCAGGTCGAGGGCGCTGTGCGCGAGCCGCGCGCCGGTGGGGCCGGAGAGCTGGTCGAGGTTGCCGACGAGCTGGGCGAGGAACGGCACGATGATCCCGCCGACGCCCTGCCGCCCGTTCATCCGCACCGCGGTCAGCTGCGAGACCACGTCCGGTGGCAGGTCGATGAGGTGCTTCGGGAACATCACGACCATCGTCCGGAAGTCGTCGTCGAAGACGAGCGAGTACGGCCGGTGCGTGTCGTACACGGCGAGGTCGCCCGGCTGCAGCAGCGCCTCCCTGTTGTCCTGAATGAGGATGCCGGTGCCGGAGAGCATCAGGCTCAGCTTGAAGTAGTGCCGGTCGGCGCGGGCGATCAGCTCGGGCGTGCGCTCGACGACGTGCTCCGACGCGCTCACCTCGGAGACGTGCACCTCGTCCGCCGATGCCGACCGGATGCGGCCCCAGAACGGATCGGGACGTTCGCTGGTGACGTGAAGCGGCACGAAGGACTCCGAGACCGCGGTGCGGAACTCGCTGAACGTGCGGGCGATATTGGTGGTCACGCGGTCGTTGCCGCGGACCTGCTGCTGGGGGGACATGCTGAGCACGGATGCACCTCACTCGGGACCGGGGACGACGTTGTATACGATCCGTGATACAGATCGTATCACCCGGCTCCGCCCGCCGGTGTGCGCGGTCCGACAACGGCTGTGCCCGCCTCTCCAACCTGGCCGGGAGGCCGGACCGTAGCGTCGGGGGATGACCGTCGCAGCACCGCATCCCGCCGCCGTCGCGCGGGCGACGGCTCGGGCACGGACGGCCCGGTCCGTTGTGCTGCCGCTGCTGTCGCTCGCCGCCACGGCCGACATGGTCGCGCCCGGCGGCACGCGCGTCCCGGCGCCGCTCTGGGCGGTGCTGCTGTTCGCGGCGGCCGCCGTCGTCGCCGCGCGCGGGCGTGCCCGCGGCGCGTCCCACCGCGCGGTCGAGCCCGCCGGCATGGCGCTGATGATGGTGCTGCACGCACTGCACGCCGCGTCGGCCGCAGGCAGCGCTGCCGCCTCCGCCGGCGTCGCTCCGGCCGGGCATGCCCACGGTGGCGCCGGCTGGGTCGAGTCCGCCATCGCGCTCGCAGTCGCCGTGCTCGCTGTCGCCTGCCTGTTCTGCGCCGCCGCCGACTCCCGTGCGTCCGGCCTCCGCCGCTCCCTTCTCCCGATCGTGTCCGCCGGGGCGATGGCGGCGATGACCGTGTGGATGCTGCTGGGCGTCGCGTGACCGACCCGCATCACCGCAGTGCGGCTTGACCGTGGACGCAGGCCGCTAGCCCGCTCGCGCGCGGTTGACCGGCCTCCGCCGCGCCCGCGCTCGCACCGGGTTATGGTCGCACCGGGCGCGGATGGGACGTGGCAGGCCTCCCCTGCCGATCCGATCCGCCGCCCAGCATCCGTATCCCGCTACCGAAGGAGCACGCCGATGAGCGCACCTGCGCACGACCTCCCCGCCGCACGCGACCTGCTGGGGGCGATCCCCACCGGGCTGTTCATCGGCGGCGAATGGCAGCCGGGTTCGATGGGCAGCACCTTCCCGGTCACCGATCCCGCCACCGGCGGCACTCTGGTCGAGATCGCGGACGCGTCCCCGGAGGACGGGATCCGGGCGCTGGATGCGGCGGTGGCGGCGCAGGAGGCGTGGGCGGCGACGCCGCCGCGGACGCGGGGCGAGATCCTGCGGAGGGCGTTCGATCTGCTGCAGGAGCGACGGGACGAATTCGCGCTGCTGATGACGCTGGAGATGGGCAAGCCGCTGGCCGAGGCGAGCGGCGAGGTGACCTACGGTGGGGAGTTCCTGCGCTGGTTCTCGGAGGAGGCGGTGCGCATCTCCGGCCGGTACGCGACCAGTCCGGAGGGGACGGGGCGGATGATCGTCTCGCAGCATCCGGTGGGTCCGTGCTTCCTGATCACGCCGTGGAACTTCCCACTGGCGATGGCGACCCGCAAGATCGCCCCGGCCCTCGCGGCCGGCTGCACCGTCGTCATCAAGCCCGCGGCGCTGACGCCGCTGACGACGCTCGCCTTCGCCCGGCTGCTCGAGGAGGCGGGGCTCCCGGCCGGCGTCGTCAACGTGGTCACCACCACCGGGTCCGGGAAGCTCTCGGCCGCCATCCTCAGCGACCCCCGCCTGCGCAAGCTCTCCTTCACCGGCTCGACGCCGGTCGGCCAGCGGCTCATCGAGCAGTCCGCGCAGAACGTGCTGCGGACGTCGATGGAGCTGGGCGGCAACGCTCCGTTCGTGGTGTTCGAGGATGCGGACCTGGACAAGGCCGTCGACGGCGCCCTCGCCGCGAAGTTCCGCAACATCGGCCAGGCCTGCACGGCCGCCAACCGGTTCATCGTGCACGAGGCGGTCGCGGACGAGTTCGCCCGCCGCGTCACCGAGCGGGTGAAGGGGATGCGCGTCGGCCACGGCGCGGACGAGGGGGTGGCGATCGGCCCCCTGATCGATGCCGACGCGGTCGCGAAGGCGGCCGAGCTCGTCGGCGACGCGGTCTCTCGCGGCGCCGCTGTGCTCACCGGCGGCGAGGCGATCCCCGGCGCCGGCAGCTTCTTCCAGCCGACCGTGCTCTCCGGCGTCGCGGCGGGCAGCCAGATCCTGCGCGAGGAGATCTTCGGCCCGGTGCTGGCGATCGCCACCTTCGCGGACGAGGACGAGGCGATCCGGCTGGCGAACGACACGGAGTACGGCCTGGTCTCGTACGTGTTCACGAGGGACCTGGCGCGCGGTCAGCGGATGATCGAGCGGCTGCAGACGGGGATGATGGGGCTGAACGTCGGCGTGGTGTCCAACGCCGCGGCACCGTTCGGGGGCGTGAAGCAGTCCGGCCTCGGCCGGGAGGGCGGCTTCGAGGGCATCCACGAGTACCTCAGCACGAAGTACACCCTCACGCCCGACCCGTTCGGAGCCTGAGCCACCTCACGCGGTGCGGACGATTCGTGCCGAATGTCGAGTCTCGCGCAGCCGATCTCCACATTCGGCACGCGTCCTCCGTGCTACAGGACGGTCTCGATGCCGATCCGCACCCGGTCGCCGAGGCCGACGCCCTCCGCCTTCCGCACCGATCCCTTGATCGCGAGGGTGTACGGGCCGTCGGCGCTCTCGGGGAAGACGGACGTCGACCACCGGGACCCGCCGAGTGTGACGATCACCTTCACCGCGCCGAAGCCGGCCGGCGGATGCGGCTGCAGCCGGATGTCCTCCGATACGTCGTCGGGCAGGCGCGCGAACACCCACAGGTCGCGCCGCGCCGCCCAGCGGAACAGCTCGGTCTCGAACTCATAGCGGGTTCCGGCCATGACTCCCATCCTGCACCGAACCGCAGACAGCGCGATCCACACGCGGAATACGCCCTGCCGCGCGGCACATCCCGCGCGGTATCCTCGCCGGGACACCAGGAGGTCGAGATGGCACCGCGCCCAGGATCCGTCACGTTCGTCGCCGTGCTCGCCTACGTCAACGGCGTACTGAGCATCATCGGCGGAGTCGTGATGCTCTTCACCCGGGACTCGATGGCAGGCGCCTCGAACGCAGGGACGGCGGCGGGCATCACGACCTCGGCCATCATCTCGATCATCCTCGGCATCGTGATCCTCGTCGTCGCGCGCGGCCTGCTGAACGGGAGCTCCGTCTCCCGGGGACTGGTCACCGTGGTGATGATCATCAACATCTTCAACGGCGTGCTGCTGATGTTCACGCTGCAGTTCGTCAGCGGAATCATCGACATCCTCTGGGCGTTCCTCATGCTGGCGTTGCTCTTCACCCGGCGCGCCAACGCATTCTTCGCTCGTCGGCAGACCAGCTGACGGGATCAGACAGAATGGGAGAGGCGCCGACGCCGGCGTCGCTCGTGATCGACCCGAAAGGCTGTGGCGATGCGCTGGCCGTCCTGGCTCCGACGGCGCACCGTGAAGACGGTGCGCACGCGTCCGTTCGACGAGGACGCCCTGCCGGAGCCCGCCGCGCCGACGGCGGAGCAGTCGCTTGAGGAAGGCATGCTCCTCGCGGAATACGCCACCAGGATGGCCGTCAAGAATCACATCGTGGTGGACACGATCCAGTACGGTCACGACTTCGACCCCGCCCGGCACACGGAGGAGGCCGCGGCGATGCTACGCGAGCTCGCCGCCGAGCAGGGCGAGGCTGCGGGCCGGATCGAGGAGGAGCTGGCCTCGGCGGAGGGCGTCCGCGGCGACGCCAGGCATCCGCACGACTACCGGGACGTCGACGTCGCGAACCTGCGGCTGCGGCACACGGTCGCCCTCGCCCTCGCCGACGCGCTCCGCGCCGAGGCCGAGTCGGAGGACGAGCTGCTGCGCATCGTCGAGCGCAGCAGGCAGGACGCCTGGGACGAGGTGAGCCGGGCGATCGAGGCCGGACTCGACGCGTTCTCGGGGATGGAGGCGCTCAAGGAGAACTACGAGCGCGAGAAGCCCGCGCGGCTGAAACTCCTGATCTGGCGCGACCTCGCGCGGCTGCAGGAGGAGCGGACCGGCTACTGAGCGGCGCTCACCGCTCGTCGTCGCCGCGCAGGCTCACGGCCGGCACCAGGGCGCCGACCTCGGTGCGGACCCAGCGGTCGCCCGTCTCGCGCTTCTCCGCCCGCGTGCTGAACCGGTAGAGGAACATCCGAGCGCGCACGGCCCGCGGCGCAGTCCCGTCGAAGGGATCGTCCCGCAGCAGCCGGAGCGTCGGACGGTCGGCCTGGAGCAGCCGGAGCAGGAAGACCTCGAACCACGGCGAGTCCCGCGAGCCCAGCGCGAGGAACCACATCAGCCAGTCGAGCCGCAGATGGTACGGCGCGAACTGGCGGGGGAGGCGCCGGACCTCGCCCGGCTTCCCCTTGAAGCCGTACTCCCTCCACTCCGCCTCGGGGTCGTGCGGGTCGTCCGCCGTCCCCTCGACGACCACCTCGTAGCGCTGCTTCGTCACGCTGCCGAACGCCCCGTAGGCGTTCACCAGGTGCCAGCGGTTGAAGCTCGCGTTCATCAGCTGGTGTCGCGAGAACAGGTTTCTCAACGGCCACCAGCTGAGCACGATGAGCAGCGCGCTGGCCGCGAGAGCGACGACGGCGAACCAGAGCGGGACGCCGGACGCGCCGATCCCGCCGTGCACGGCTCCTCCGGTGGCCCACGCCCACACCGGGTCGCTGACGGCCGAGAACGCGAGCACGACCGTGATCCAGTTCAGCCAGGCGAAGTTGCCGGTCGCGATCAGCCAGAACTGGGTGAGGATGACGACGGCTGCTGCCGCGCTCGCCACCGGCTGCGGCAGGAACAGCAGCCAGGGCGCCACGAGCTGCGCGAAGTGGTTGCCCAGAACCTCCACCCTGTGCCACCAGCGCGGCAGCAGGTGGGCGGTGCGGCTGAGCGGGTTCGGCATCGGCTGGGTCTCGTGGTGGTAGTACAGCGCGGTCAGGTCGCGCCACGACCGGTCGCCGCGCATCTTGATCATCCCCGCCCCGAACTCCAGCCGGAACATCAGCCAGCGCACCAGCAGGATGATCGTGATCGGCGGCGCCGTGTCCCAGGAGCCGAGGAACGCGACGGTGAACCCGGCCTCGCACAGCAGGCTCTCCCAGCCGAAGCCGTAGAACGTCTGCCCGATGTGCACGATCGAGAGGTAGAGGAACCAGACGATCAGGACGACTGGCACCAGCAGCCACGACGGCGCGAGCTGCACGACGCCGGCCACGATCAGCGCGGACAGCGCGGCGCCCGTCCACGCGACCGCCAGCAGCATCCCGTCGCTGTAGCGCCACCGGAACAGGGTCGGCTGGCTGCGGGCGTACGCGTGCCGCAGGAACCGCGGGGCCGGCAGCAGGCCGTGCTCACCGAGCAGGGCGGGGAACTGGTTCACCGCCGAGACGAACGCGATCAGGTAGAGCGCCGCCACACCGCGCTGCAGGATCTCCCGAGCGATGGTGTAATCGGTTCCCGCCAGCCACCCGAACACGTCCACGCACCCTCACCTCGCAAACGCGTTCACCGTACGCCGGGCGTACCGCGAAAGCGAGCGCTAGGCGGCGCGCTCGTCCGGGACGACGCGCTGGGCGTCCAGCCGGATCGCCCGGTGGTCGGATGCTCCGGCCGGCAGCACATCCACGTGCTGGACCTCGAAGCCGGTGGAGGTGACGAAGTCGAAGTAGCCGGTGAAGTACTTGTACCGCAGGTAGGTCGGCTCGTCCGTCCGGTTCAGCGTGTATCCGGCCGTCGTCAGCCGGCGCTCGAGGCCGCTGATGAACCACGGGTAGTTGAAGTCGCCGACCATGATCGCCGGGGTGTCGGGTGCGAGCGAGCGCATCCCGTCGTGGGCGGCGGCGATCTGCTTGCGGCGCAGCGAGTTGGATGCGGTGAGCGGCGCGGCGTGGAACGATCCGACCAGCACCCGCTCGCCGTTGTCGCGGTCGCGCAGCAGCGCCGCGAGCAGCCGCTCGTTCGCCGGCGCGAGCACCCGGTCGTGCAGGGACTTGTTGACCGCGAACACCTGGGTGTCGAGCACTTCGTAGCGCTCGTCTCGCACGTACATGGCGAGACCGAGGCGGTTCGCTCGGGTGGCGTCGGCGAGCCGGAGGTGGTGCAGCTCGTGCGGGAGAGCCTCGCTGTCGCACTCCTGGAGGCAGAGGGCGTCAACGTCGTAGGTCTGGGCGATGTCGGCGAGCTCGTGACCGGCCGCGTGTTTGCGGAGGTTGTAGCTGACGATCCGCACCGTTGATCCACCTCGTTTCGTGCCGCGCCCCGGGCAGGCGCATGCATCGCCATTCTGTCCCACGCGGGCGAGGGGGCAAGCCGAGGCGCGACGAACCACACGGAATTCACACCCTGGTCACGGGGAGTTCGGACGGTACGGTGGACCCATGGCAGGCGATGCGGTTGTCCTCACCGTCCCGGGTCCGCACGGGGATCGCGAGATCCGGATCTCGAGTCCGGGCCGGATCCTCTGGCCGGAGCTCGGCATCACGAAACTCGACCTCGCGAACTACATCGTGGAGGTGGGCGACGCGTTCGTCCGCGCGAACGGCGACCGCCCGGTCTCGCTGCAGCGCTTCCCGGAGGGGATCGACGGCGAGCAGTTCTTCTCGAAGAACCCGCCGCGCGGTGCGCCGGACTTCATCCGGGCCGTCCCTGTCGTCTACCCGAGTGCGCGCTCCCATCCGCAGCTGGTGATCGACGAGCCGGCGGCCGCGGTCTGGGCGGTCCAGATGAACACGATCGTGTTCCATCCCTGGCCCTCGCGGGCGGAGGACTCCGACAACCCCGACCAGCTGCGGATCGACCTCGACCCGCAGCCCGGCACCGGCTTCGCCGACGCCGTTCCCGCCGCGATCGAACTGCGCCGGGTACTGGGGGAGGCGGGCCTCGACGCCTTCATCAAGACTTCGGGCAACCGCGGGCTTCACGTCTTCGCGCCGATCGAGCCGGCGCACGAGTTCTTGGAGGTGCGGCACGCGGTCATCGCGGCCGCGCGCGAGCTCGAGCGGAGGATGCCGGAGAAGGTCACGACGGCGTGGTGGAAGGAGGAGCGCGGCGAGAGGATCTTCGTCGACTTCAACCAGGCCAACCGCGACAGGACGATGGCGGGCGCATACAGCCCGCGGGCGCTCGCACACGCCCCGGTGGCGACGCCCGTGACCTGGGATGAGCTGGAGTCGGTGGACCCGAGGGACTTCACCATCCTCACCGTGCCGGACCGGCTGCGGTCGGTCGGCGACCCGTGGGAGTCGTTCGGGGAGAAGCCCGGCCGCATCGACACCCTGCTCGAGTGGTGGCAGCGCGACACCGAGAACGGCCTCGGTGAGCTGCCGTTCCCTCCCGACTACCCGAAGATGCCGGGGGAGCCGCCGCGCGTGCAGCCGAGCCGGGCCAAGAAGGTGTAGCGACCGGGATCAGGTGAGGACGTCGCCGAGGTCGTAGGCGACGGGCCGGTCGAGCTGCTCGTAGGTGCACGAGCGCGGGTCCCGGTCCGGGCGCCAGCGCTCGAACTGCGCCGTGTGGCGGAACCGCATCCCCTCCATCTGGTCGTAGCGCACCTCGAGCACGCGCTCGGGGCGCAGCCGGATGAACGACACGTCCTTGCTGGCGGAGAACCGGCTGCGGTCGGTCTCGCCCTTCACGGTGGCCCCGGTCTCGTCGCGCTCGACGAGCGGGTCGAGCTCATCGACGAGCGCGAGGCGCGTGGCGTCGCTGAACGCGGAGACCCCGCCGACGTTGCGCAGGTCACCGTCGTCGCCGTAAAGACCGACCAGCAGCGAGCCGACGCCGCGGCCGCTGGCGTGGATGCGGTAGCCGAGCACGACGACATCGGCCGTGCGGTGGTGCTTGATCTTCAGCATCGTGCGTTTGTTCGGCGCGTACGCGCCGGCGAGCGGCTTGGCGACGACGCCGTCGAGCCCCGCGCCCTCGAACTCGATCAGCCACTGCCTGGCCAGCTCGTCGTCGGTCGTGGTGCGGGTCAGCTGCACGGGTGCGGGCAGGTCGCCCGCGAACCCCTCGAGCGCCGCCCGGCGCTCGGCGAACGGCTTCTCGAGGTAGGACTCGTCGCCGATGGCGAGCAGGTCGAACGCGACGAAAGTGGCCGGGGTCTGCTCGGCGAGCAGCTTCACCCGGCTCGCGGCGGGGTGGATGCGCTGGGAGAGCGCCTCCCAGTCCAGCCGCTGCTTGCCCGGTTCGCCGGTCGGCACCACGATCTCGCCGTCGAGGACGCACGGGCCGGGCAGCACGCGGCGGAACGCCTCCACCAGCTCCGGGAAGTAGCGGGTGAGCATCTTGGAGCCGCGGCTGCCGATCTCGACGTCGCCGACCGTCCCGTCGCCGGCGTCGGCGGCGTAGACGATGGCGCGGAAGCCGTCCCACTTCGGTTCGTAACTGAGGCCGCCTGCGACGCTGTCCTGGTCGGGCACGGCGGGGACGGCCTTGGCGAGCATCGGGGCGACGGGGGACTCCGCTGACGGGCGCATGGTTCGATCATGCCGCGAGCGGAGGGGGAGGGGAAGGGAGACGAGGCTGGACGTCCGCCGCGAGCTCGCTCGGAAGGATCAGAGTTAGGTAAGGCTCGCCTATACTCGAAAGCGCCATGTACCGTCCCGACCACGCCACGCACACCGCGTCCACCGCGCACCACGACGACCGCGTGCAGTTCCTCGTCGTCGCCGACGAGACGTCGCTCGCTGAGCTGGAGGCGGAACTCGCGCTGCTCCCGCTGTGCGCCCGCGGCCGCGTGTTCGTCGAGGTGGAGGACGAGGGTGACGTCGCGCCGATCGCCGCCCCGATCCGGATGACGGTGACCTGGCTTCCGCGCTCCCGCCGGTCCGGCCGCCCCGGCACCGCCGGGCGCTGCGGGCGCGGGGAGGCGGCGCTGCGTGCCGTGCGCGCCTGGACGACCGAGATGCTGTGCGACGGCCCGGGCCGGACGCGAGCCATCGTGCTCGGCTCGTGGCCGGTCGTCACCGAGATCCGCGAGCACCTCGCCGAGGTCGTCGGGATGACGCCGGAGTCGATCGTCGAGCCCGCTCGGGGCTGAACCGCAGGCTACGCGGGCACACCCACCCGTTCAGCAGTGAGGGCCCAGAGGTCGCGCCCGAGCTGCGCGTCGCGGGCCTGCGCGGCCATCGCGCCGTTCGCGCGGAACCGGTCGAAGTAGGTGCCGCTCGGCGCGCCCACCGGCACCGGCCCTGCGAGATGGAGCAGCGGAGCCGCGCCCTTCTCCGGGCCGACCCCGTACCGTCCTCCGGTGACGGCGTTTCCGAAGCGGATGAGCGGTGACGTCGCGCCGAAGCTCGTGACCACCGTCCCCGGATGGAACGAGTAGGCGGTCACCCCCGTCCCGGTGAGGCGTTCGCCCAGCTCGGCGGCGAACAGGATGGTCGCGAGCTTCGCCGTGCCGTATGCCTGCCAGCCGCCCCGCCACGGGCGTCGCTCCCAGTCGAGGTCGTCCAGCCGCAGCTTGCCGAACCGGTTGGCGAGGCTCGCGGTGGACACGACGCGGACGTCCCTGCCCCGGGCGGCGGTCTCCTCGAGCCGGGGCCGCAGAAGGTGGGTGAGCAGGAACGGGGCGAGGTGGTTGGTCTGGATGGTGCGCTCGTGACCGTCGGCGGTGAGCTCACGCCGGCTGTAGAGTCCGCCGGCGTTGTTCGCCAGAACGTCGATGGTCTCGTAACGCTCCAACAGGGCGGCCGCGAGCGCGCGGACGTCGTCCAGGCGCTCGAAGTCGGCGAGGAAGGGTGTCGCCCCAGCGCGCTCCGCGACCGCGCGGGTGCGCTCCGGGTTGCGGCCGACGACCGCCACCTCGTCCCCGCTCTCGGCCAGTCGCGCGGCCGCCACCGCGCCGATGCCGGAGCTCGCGCCGGTGACGACGACCGTGCGCCGCCCTGTGCCCGTCTCACTCACAGGTAGCCGCCCTTCTCGAGTCCCGCCTCGATCTCGAACCGGTTGCGCAGCGGGTCGCGACCGGACAGCAGGTAGAGGAACGGCAGCAGCATCCCGTAGCGCTGCCAATGCCGCTTGTGCACCACCTCGTGCTCCAGCACGGCGTCCGACACGTTCCGGTCGGTGAGGTAGCACGCTCCGACGCACGACCCGCCGCGTCCGAAGGTGCGCTTGGGCATCCCACGGAACACGAACAGGCCATCGCGACGCTCCACCCGACCGGTGCTCCACACGAAGCCCCAGACCAGGCCGACGATGGTCGCGTAGAGGTATCCGAGCCGGCTGAGCGGGGAGTCGACGAAGACCCCGGTGAGCAGACGCACCGTCACTCCTCCGGGCGTCCGTACGCCTCGAGCAGGCGCAGCCAGACCTCGCTGATGGTGGGGTAGGAGGGAACCGCGTGCCAGAGCCGGTTCAGCGGAACCTCGCCGACGACGGCGATGGTCGCCGAGTGCAGCAGCTCCCCGACGTCCTGGCCGACGAACGTGGCGCCGATGACGACGCCGCGGTCCTCGTCGACGACCATCCTGGCGTGGCCCTCGTAGTCGTCGGCGACCACGTAGGCTCCGGCGACGCTGCCGATCGGGTAGTCGACGACGCGGATGCGGTGACCGGCCTTCTCCGCGGCCGCCGCCGTGAGCCCGACGGACGCGACCTCGGGGTCGGTGAAGGTGACCTGCGGAACCGCGCGGTGGTCGGCCGTCGCCACGAACGCGCCCCACGGCGCGAGCGAGACGTCGCGCCCCTTCGCGCGGGCGGCGATCGCGTCACCGGCCGCGCGCGCCTGGTACTTGCCCTGGTGGGTGAGCAGCGCGCGGTGGTTCACGTCGCCGACGCCGTAGAGCCAGCCGCCGTCGACGGGCTCCCCGTCGGCGCCGAGCACGCGCATGCTGTCGTCGACCTGCAGCCAGGCGCCCTCTTCGAGGCCGAAGGCGTCGAGGCCGATGCCGGCCGTGCGCGGCACCCGGCCGGTCGCGACCAGCAGCTCGTCCGTCTCCACCGTCGTGCCGTCGGAGAGGGTCGTGCGGTAACGCCCGCCGTCGACCCGCTCGACCGCGATCGTCGACACGTCGAGGTGCAGTGTCGCGCCGAGCTCCCGCAGCGACGCCGCCACCATCTCGCCGGCGAACGGCTCGTCGGAGCCGAGGAGGCCGCTGCGGGCGATGAGGTGCACCTCTGTGCCGAACCCGGCGTAGGCCGTCGCCATCTCGGTGCCGACCGTGCCGCCGCCCAGCACGGCCAGGGACACGGGGACCCGCTTCGCGCTTGTCGCGTCGCGGCTCGTCCACGGCTCGCTCTCGCGCAGCCCCGGGATGTCCGGCAGCAGCGACGCGGAACCGGTGCTGACCGCGACGGCGTGCTTCGCCGTGAGCACGGTGACCGTGCCGTCCTCGGCGGTGACGGTGACCTCGCGCGGCGCGGTGATGACGCCGAATCCGCGGACGAGGTCGATGCCGGCCCCCTCCAGCCACTTCACCTGGCCGTCGTCCTTCCAGTCGCTCGTCATGTAGTCGCGGCGCCGGAGCACCGCCTCCACGTCGAGGGGACCGGTGACCGCCTCGCGGGCACCGCCCACGCGCTCGGCCGCACGCAGGACGGCGGCGGAGCGCAGCAGTGCCTTGGACGGCATGCACGCCCAGTACGAGCACTCTCCGCCGACCAGCTCCGATTCGACGATCACGGTGCGCAGGCCCCCCTGCGCCGCACGATCGGCCACGTTCTCGCCCACGGCGCCGGCGCCGATCACGATGACGTCGTACTCGGTGGATGTGGTCATGCTTCCTCCTGGTGGTGCTTCGGGCTCGATGGTTCGGTGCAGTGCGGACGGTCGAGGGATGCCGCGACGATCGCGGTGAGGCGGCGCGCGGTCACCGGCCGACGAACTCTGCCGGTGTCCTCGTGAGGAACGCCTCCATGCCGATGCGGGCGTCCTCGCTTGACACCAACCGCACCAGGGCCGGCTGCAATTCCGCCTCAGCCGCCGCGTCACCGTCGCGGACCGCGCGTTTGGCGTTCGCGAGCGCCGCCTGCACGGCCAGCGGCGCCTGTGCCGCGATGCGCTCGGCGATCGCGAGGGCCGCGTCGAATTGGGCGCCGTCGTCCACGACCTCCTGCACCAGCCCCAGCCGATGGGCCTCCGCTGCGTCGAAGAGGTCGCCCGTGAGGATGTACCGCATGGCGTTGCCCCAGCCGACCGCGCGCGGGAACCGCAGCGTCGCACCGCCGAACGGCAGGATGCCGCGCGTCACCTCGATCTGACCGAAGGTCGTCGACCGTGCGGCCACCGCGATGTCCGCCGCGAGCATGAGCTCGATGCCGAGGGTGAGGCAGGTGCCCTGCACGGCCACGACGACCGGCTTGCTGAGGCTCGTGCCAGAGACCTGCCACGGGTCGATGCCGCCCTCGCCGACGAAGGACAGCCCGTCGGCGCCGATGCGCGGCCCGAGGTCGGCGAGGTCGAGGCCCGCCGTGAAGTGGTCACCGACGGCGTACACCAGCCCGACGCGCAGCTCGGGGTCGTGCTCCAGGCGTCCGTACGCATCCGCCAGCGCGCTCAGCAGTTCGAAGTCCGCGGCGTTGCGCTTTTCGGGCCGGTTGAAGCCGATCAGCAGGACGTGGCCTCGCTGCTCGGTGACGATCTTGGGTTCGCTCATGCGCTTCACGCTACCGCC